>CAJFTT010000037.1 GCA_904420005.1 Candidatus Tabaqchalia intestinavium
CCCCCGGAAAATCCTTCAAATTCCAGTTGTTCGATCAACCCGCTATAGGAAAACGCCTGGAAATCAAGGTAATTTTTCGCCGCCTTTAATGCCTGCTCGTTCCAATCGGCTCCGCAGTGATCTGCTGCGTAGGTTGCCTCTGCATTCGTATATCCCTCGAACTCCAACTGCCCGATCAATCTGGTATACGAAAAAGCCATAAAGGACAGATAGTTTTTGGCAGATTTCAAAGCGTTGCGTTCCCCTATTGTAACATCGGGCGTCAGTTCAGACGCAGCGGGCGTTTGCGTAGTTTCCACCGATGCAGAAGAAATTTCGGAGACGGCTTGTGTTGCGGAGGAGCCTTCGCTCTGTACCGGCGGTTGAGAAGTGCTTTCCTCCGACTCGCTTGTCACACGGGAATAAACGGAAGAATAAGAACCGGAAACAGTTAAATTTGTCTTGGATGCGGCATCCGGCTCCGATGACCTACTGCAGGAAGCAAAGCAAACAAGCAGGATTACCGCTTCCAAAGCAGCAAAGAAGATGGTTTTTCTCTTTTTCCCCATTTTTGCAACTCCCTTTTAGACGATATCACATTGCTCTCGAAAATCATGAATTTTCCAAGAATATGGACCTTATTAAACCGGCGTTGCCGTATACCGAAGTTATATTCAAAAATCCCAAGATAAAATATTTTCCATACAGGACGTGCGTCAATCTCGCAGCATCTCCTCGGTCAGGATCGTATCCTCCGCGAGGTCCCGCGCGGCGCGCCGGCCCACAACACGCCCCAGCTCGCTGGGGGAAATGCCTGTGCCCGGGCGCTTGAAGGTCAGCATCGCCTCTGTGAGCACCGTGCCGGCGGGGATCTCCGCCGTGGTCACGATCGAGCGGCGCGCATTCTGGCGCGCCGTACGCTCGCTTTCCAGGCAGCGCAGTGCACCGTCGCCGCGCAGCTGATCGACGAACGCCACGCCTGCGAGGATGCCGCGCGCGTCGTCGGGGTCCATCGCATGGTAATGGTCGTTGCCCTTGAGCGTCTTGTCAAGCGTGAAATGCTTCTCCACAATCGTCGCGCCGAGCAGATGCGCCGTCTTGATGACGTCGAAGTAGGCGTCGGGCTTGGTATGATCAGAATAGCCGATGAGCAGATCCGGGTAGCGCGCGCGCAGCGACGCGATCTTCTGCAGATTGGCGTGCGCATAGGGCGTGGGGTATTCCAGCACGCAGTGCAGCAGACACAGCGGCTGCTCATTATACCGGCGGATGGTTTCCACCGCGCGGTCGATCTCCTCGGCGTCGGACGCGCCGATCGACAGCAGGATGGGCTTGCCCTTCTTCGCCTGGTGCGCGATGAACGGCAGATTCGACAGATCCGAGGAGGAGATCTTATAGACCCCCATCAGATCATAGAGATAATCGGCCGATGCAAAGTCGAACGGCGTCGAGCAGAACTCGATCCCCAGCGTCTCGCAATAGGCCGCGAGGGCGCGGTACTCCGCCTCGCCGAAGGAATCGAACTTCTGGAACAGCTCATA
The DNA here is from genome assembly GCA_904420005.1 of Candidatus Tabaqchalia intestinavium. GTDB lineage: Bacteria > Bacillota > Clostridia > Oscillospirales > CAJFTT01 > Tabaqchalia > Tabaqchalia intestinavium. The sequence goes on from CAJFTT010000037.1 coordinate 1,521, forward strand.
CTGCGAGCGGGTCGGCTCCTCCGTGATGTCCCAGTAATACGGCGACTGCTTGGCCGCGAGGGTGCCCGCCTTATAGGTCTGGAACTTGACGGCATGGATGCCGGCGTCCCGCGCCTCGCGCACCATCAGCTTTGCGGCCTCCATCGGGGAGATGCCGCGCTCGCGGGCGATGTCGTAATAATTCACGCCCACCTCCGCGATGAGAACAAACTGCCCGGCCAACGCCCGGCGGATGATCGTGCTTTCCTTCATCGTTTCAGTCCCCCAAAATCAATCGGATTTCCCGGCGCACGCCGCCGCGCAGTTCATTGGCCAGCATCAGCTCCCGCATCTCCCGGCGGATCTGCGGCGTCTCCACCAGCCAGTCGAGCGTGCGCCCGAGCGTGCCGGGCTCCACCGTCTCCCCCAACCCCAGGTTGAGGAATCCGTTTCGCATCTGTGCAAAGGTATGCAGCTGCTCCCGCCGGTTCTGCGCCATCACCACCGCCGGCACCCCCATCACCGCGAGCTCATACACCGTGCGGCCCTGCGAGGTGACCGCGAGGTCGGCCTGCGCGATGCAGGCGCTGACAAAGCGCACGTCCCGCAGCACTGTAATACGGCTGCCCTCGTCCGAGACGATCCCGTGCGCCGCCGCGTCGTAGCCGATACCGGTGATGAAAGTGAACGCGATCTGCGGATGCCGGGCGGCCGTCTCCTTGGCCACCGCATAGGTCTTGGCCGTCAGGTTGGCCGGATCGGTGCCGCCGAACAGCACGAGGATATTCTTCACCTCGTCGCGAAACGGCGCGGGCTGCGAGATGAGAAACTCATCCCGCAGAGAAACGTAGTCCCGCCCGCAGAAAATATTCTTGCCGCTGCCCTCCGGCGGCGTCTCATACAGGGCGTTGATAACCGCGTCGGCATAGGCCGTGCCCTCGCCCATATCCTCGATCGTCACGACGCGCGGGCAGAGCGCCTTGAGCATCTGGACGTAATCGGCGCGGGTGTCGAGGCAGTCGTTGACCACGATATCCGGCCGGTATTCCCGCAGGAACGAGAAGAAGTCCTCATCGCCGTCGATGAGCGTCAGCGGGACGAAGCTGTCGCGCAGCTTGCGCACGCCCTCTTCGGCGTCCCGCCGCGTCACGAAACGCACCTCGTGCCCCGTGAGGTTGTAAAACAGCGTCAGGCAATGGTAAATATGCCCCATGCCGATGGCCTTGTACCCGTCGCAGCGCAGCACGATGCGCTTGCGGGAAAGCAGATGCTCGCAAAGCATCCAGTCGTTGGCGTTGTCAATGTCGATGGCTTCCTCTTCCGGAATATCGCAGACGGAGATTTTCGGCCCAAAGCGGCTGTTTTCCGTGACGTACGCCCGCTTGGTGATAACAAACGCCCCTGCTTCCACCAGATTCGGCGGCAGCTGCTGGCGGTTGAGCCGCTTTTCATAGAGCGGGCGCACGCCGTTCTCGTCCCGCGTCCAGGCAAGGTGCGGCTTGTTGACGGCGCTGATCCAGGTGTCGTCCCCGCTGAGCAGGAAGCGCGCCACCGCGTCGGAGAGCGTCTCGGGCCGCAGCACCGGCGAGGTCGGCTGCAGCGTGATGACGACATCATAGCGTTCCCCGCTGCGGCGCTCCATCTGCTCCACCGCGTCGCAGATGACGGGGTCGAGCGTGACATGATCCTCCGCCAGCCGGGGCGCGCGCCGCAGCGCGACCGCTCCCGCCATTTCCGCCACCTGCAGCAGCTCGTCGTCGTCGCTGGTGACGGCGACGTCCGTGATCTGCAGGCAAGCGCGCGCATTGCCGATGGCGTAGGAAATCAACGGCCGGCCGCACAGCAGACGCAGATTTTTGCGCGGGATCCCTTTGGAGCCGCCGCGCGCCGGAATGACTGCGAGAATTTTCATAGCAACCGCTCCCTTTCTTGTTTTGCTTCTCCCCCGCCGCGCGGGGCGGACAGGCATCCTCTCTTCCGGGCCGCGCCAGCTCACGCCGGCGTCCCTGGCTCAGAACAGGCTGCCGTTGGCATAAACGCGCCGGATGAGCAGCAGGCCCAGAATCGCGCCCAGGCCCCAACGCCACAGCCGGTGATCAAAGATCAGATAAAACACCACGCAGGTCACCGCCACCGCGATGATACCCGGCAGGAAGAAACGCCACGGATAGTGGTAGGGCTGCTTGATGACGTAACGGGCGATGATCTGATGGAACACAAACAGCAGGAAATAGGCCGCGAGCGTCGCGACGGCCGCGCCCATCATGCCGTAGCGCGGAATGAGCAGGAAATTAAACAGGATATTCAGGCCGCCCGCACAGCAGGTGCCGATGGCGATGAGCGCGGTTTTCCGGTGAAAGAATTCAAAATTGACTGGGAAACTGTACAGGAACACCATATATTGCGACGCCGCCATAATAGGGATCAGGTTCATGCCGCTCCAGTAATCTTCCGACGCGAACGCCCGCACCACCTCAGGGCTGACGAGGATGAATCCCATGCACAGGATGGTGAACAAAAACCGATAATTCTTGCTGCGGGTCTCGATGGTCTCCACTTCATTATCCCGCTCATATTCGTAATAATACGGCACCCAGGTGTTGTTGAGCGCGTTCCAGATGACGCCCAGCAGGTGCGTGAGGGTGAAGATAAAGCTGTAAATACCGACGATGCCGTCATCCTGCACGATTTTTTGCAGCATAACGCGGTCGGACTGCCCGAGGATCGTCTGGGACAGTCCGTGAAAAATCAGCGGCAGGCAGAGCGGCAGACAGAATTTCCAGTATTTTTTGTTAAACAGCGTCTTGCCCTTACCCAGCATGACCACAGCCAGGACAATGCCGATGACGATATTCGGCAGCGCATAGCCGAGGATGCGGCCCCAATACCGCAGCTCCATCTCCTGGATCCGGAACAAAAACAGCAGCGAGAGCACAATCGTCAGCACCGTGACGCCCACCGACAGGATGAAATTCTTATGCGCCTGCTTGGTGTGGATATATTTCATGGAGGCGAAATTGATGACGTACGCCCCGAAGCTGTGCAGCAGCATTATGACGACGATCAGCGGCGACAGCTCCATGAAATTCGACACCGGCTGCAAAAATACCAACATGACGGCCGCCACAACAGCGGACGTCATGCAGGAAAGAAACAGCGTGCTCGACCGATAGGCGTCCTGCTCCTCGGGCTTGAAAGAAACCCGCCCGTTCGCCAGGGCGCCGCAAGTCTGGATGCCCATGAGGATGGTGAAAATCTGCATCCAGGTAGTATAAATGGAGACGATTCCGTAATTGTCCGTCCCCAGCATTCGGGTGAAGATGGGGATGGTGAAGAAATTGACGCCATTGAGGATGATCGGCCCCAGAAGGTTAAAGAACGCGGCCGTATTCATGCTGTTTAATTTTAATTTGCGCTCGCCGCTTTTCAACGGATTCCCTCCCTCGCGTTTTTGCTACGTTTCGCGGGGCCGTCGTCCCGCCTTTTGCATTGTGCCTCAGCCGCGCAGCTGCCGAAGCTGCGCCAGCACCGCCGCCAGCTCCGCTTCGGAGCTGACCACGAAGATCTTTTCCGGATGGGTATAGAAAGCGCGGAAAGCTTCCACCGTTTCCTGCGCGCTGGTCCAGCGCTCCGTCATCATCGGATAGAGGAACACCAGATACGGCTCGCGTCCTGCCACCAGCTTCGGCGAGAACTGCGCCGTGGAAAACGCGCCGACGAGGATATGCTCGTCCGTCACTGCCTCCAGGCATTCCAGCTCCCAGAGATTGTTCGCTTCGTCGCAGGCATAGGCCGCATAATCCGAACGCGCCTCGCGCGGATGCACCCGCACCAGCAGCGCGTCGCCGAAGGCCTCCGCCAGCGCGCCCAGCGCTTTCTCCTGCGAGCCCGCGCGGTAATCCCGCCGCTCGGAAAGCGGCTGGGTGAGATAGACGACCGGATGCCGGGCATAATCGTCCGTCGGACGATAGGAAAACACGGTTTTGAGCTTCTCCAGCGTGGCCGCGTCAACCGGCGGCAGCGCCCGCACGTCCTGCGTCATGGTGCTGCGGCACAAAGCCGGATTCGCGACATAGAGGGCCTGCGCCGGGCGCGCCATATCCTCGCCCAGCACAAACTGGTAAAACAGCTTGACCGGTTTGGAATAATAATCCCGGTGGATATTCCCCGTATAGGAACCGATCCCGTCGTCGAGCGCGACGACCTGCCCATAAGGAAACGCGCGTTGCAGATTCATGGTCGGGATGGTGTTGCAGGCGAAGCAGAGCTTGCCGTAATCCGCGCGCAGGAAACCGTGCCGGACACTGTGCCGGCGCAGTGTCCAGCGCGGGAGGAGCAGACGCAGCAGAGTGCGCAGCTTGGAAAGCAGCGCATTGCCGGCCGGATACCGTTCGAGCGCATACACATGTCGGAATATGCCGCTCTGCTCGAGCTTCTGGGTGATCTGCGTCGCGTCCGCAAACTGCTGATAGACAAACAGATCTGTCTTGGCCTGCTCGCCCACCTCGCCGCTTACGGCGAGCCTGACGGCGGCGCAGACCTGAAACGGCGTGTCGGCAAACATCGCGACTTCCTCGCGCTGCGTGTCAAAGCGCTCGTCCTGGTCGATAAAATACATCCCATAGCCCAAAAACAGCCAGAAAGCCATGCTGAAAATAGAAAAATAGAAAAATACATTTGCCAGTAACGTCACCGTAATCAGCAAAATCGCCACAATACACAGGCATAATCCAATGGGGTAAAACGACCGCCGCGGTAAAGTCCGATAAAGGAACAACCGCCGCGCGCACAGGAATAAAAACGCCATGAACACAGCAAACCCAACCACACCTGTGCTAACAAGAATATCCAGATAACCTGAATGCACCGTTACTCCCTGACGCGCCATTTTCGTTTCCGGAGCATGCTCCTGTGCGAACGCCGTAATGTTCCGGTATGACGTACCAATGATCGGACTCTTCGAGAAGATCTCCAATCCGTCTTTCCAAAGTGCAATTCTTCCGTTGGTCACGTCTTTTTTCTGATCGCCGCGTTCCAGCGGAATAAATTCAACCGGATCGTCTTCTTCCTGTTCAGCGGGGCTCTCGGGCTGCGGTTCTCCAACGATTTCGATTTTGATATCATTAAATTCGTAAATACTCTTCAAAAAGTGGGAAACAGACGTTTGAATACCTGTCGGATTCATGTTTAGCACACCATAACGGACATACGGATAAAGCGCTTGGAAGCCGGCATAGCACCCAAATACTACCAGTGCCAGTGATACACCCGCCGCCGCGCGTATGCTATGCTCCCTGAGCGTAAGGAATATTTTTGTTTTCTTCTTGCAAAGCAGGAAAACAGCCAGAATGGCAAACACCAAAATCGCCGCGGCAATAAGAAGCAAAAAATACTTTTTATAAATTTCATATCCATAAACGCAGCCGAAGACGGTCAGCGCTGCTCCCAGCAGCCAGAAAATCCATCTCTTTTTTTGAAAAATAATTTGCCGAAGAGAAAAATTTTCCATTTGGGGTCGATAGAAGTACCAACCCACCAGAAAGCAGACGAACAGCATCACAACCATTGCCGTGCGGGAAAGCGTCAACGCAATCACGGAAAACTGCACAAAAATATTCAATATATGAAATGCTTTAACCCATTTGCGCCGGGTACGCAACAGCAGGTAGACAGATAATACCAGCGCGATCAGCGAAAGCGTCGCCAGCAAATTCACCTCATAGAAAAATCCCCACGCACGGTTATATGCTTTGATATATCCAACAGGAATCGACGTCCCGTTGGCTCCGTAAGTCATCAGTTGAATGTCGAACAGGTAGGAGAAAATCGCCGGCAGCGCAAAAAGAAATTGCATTACACATAAAAAGGTCCCGACAATGTTCATTTCTCGTTCTACACTCGCGCGTTCACGTTTAGTCCCAATATTAAAAAAGAAAAACACTTGCAGAATCATGTACGCGAGGGTTTTGATATTATTGGTTATGCCGTATTTCGCGTTAACAAGAATGGAGACCACACAAATTGCAAGAAACGCTATCACCCAGAGCATATATTTTGTGTTGGACAGCATTTTCTGCTGCCAAATCTGCCAAACGACACAAAGCAACGCCGCCAGCGCGAGCACCGTTGTAAAAAAAGGCAGCTGCGCAAGGAACTCAAACATTCCTCCGGTACGTAAAAACAAGTAAAAAACGAACGCTATTAGAACGCCAATGCGAAAGTTATCCAGCCATCTTGTCTGCGTCAACTGTTTCATTTTTTCTCAGCCGCCCCCATTTTGTCTTGTTGCTGTGCGATCAGGAACCCCGTCAACCGTTTCGCTTCTTCCCTGATATCATATCCGGCCGCACACATCTGCGCTGTGGTGTCTTCTCGCCGCAGGTCATTTTGCCCCTGCAAAATCGCCTCCGCCCAAGCTTCCGGGGCGGCGGAGAGCGCAATATACTGCAATCGATCTGTAATCCTGGCCTCTCGAGAAATGGTGTCAGCCGCAGCAATTGGAAGATCCGCCGCCTGCGCCTCCACCAAAACGATCGGCAGTCCCTCGTACAAGCTGGGCAGCAGGAACGCGTCTGCCGCCTGCATCAGCGCCGCGACGTCGCGGCGAACGCCGAGGAACCGCACATATCCCTCCATGCCTTCGGTTCGCACCCGGGTGCGGATTTCCTCCTCCATTTCGCCCGTTCCAACGTACAGCAGCACCGCGTCCGGAGCCTTTTCATGCAGCGCGCGCATGATATCCAGCACCTTGTGGGGATTTTTCTGCTCCGAGATGCGGCCGACGTGCAACACGGCGAGCTGCTGCTCACCCAGCCCCAGCTCGGCGCGCTTGGCCTGCCGGATGCGCGCGTCAAACCGATAGTTCTCCAGCTCGATGGCGTTGTGGATCACCGTCACGCGCCCGGCGTCCACGTCCGCGTCGCCGAACATGAACCGCGCCGCTACCTCGGAGCAGGCGAGCTTCTCGTCCGCCCACCGGCGCAGCCGCGTCTGAAACGCGCGGTGCAGGCGCAGATTGCCGTCGGAAGAATTATGACTGTGCGCGACGATCCGACGCCCCTTCCGGCGCACCGGCCACATGGAAAAGGCCGCGCCCGCGTTGAGGATGTTGAAATAGACCGTCTCATATTCCGGATGCGCGCGCAGGATCCTGCCGATGGCGCGCAGGTGCGCGACGGGATGCTTGCTCTTCTTGGGGATTTTATGAATGCGCGCGCCGGCGGCGCGGATCTCCTCCTCATAGGCAATCTCCTCAAAATCCGTGAGAAAGTCCATTTGCACCGCGTCGCGATCCATGTGTCGGAACATGCTCATGATATACGACTCCAGCCCGCCGGGGTTGGAGGTCATGCCGTAGACCAATATTTTTTTCAACGTCTCCATCCTTCCGTCTTTTCCATTCCCGATCGCAGGATCCTACCCAAGCATTTCAAACAGACGACACCTTTTTCAGCTTTTGCAGCATTTTGGATGAGCCTGCCTGCATTTTCGCTACGATCTTCGCCGCCACGGCACACAAAAAATAGAGCCGATGCCAGAAAAGAAACCGCACCCCTTTGAGCGCAGCGGAAGCCGGATGGCTTTCTCGCAGCATCTGCCGGGTTGTCTCGTCATGGAGCATCTGCTTGATTTTCGCCCGCTGCTGCCCGAAAGACAGTCCCGCCGCGGGGGCGGCGTTTCTCGTCATGGCAAACAGCAGCTGCTTTGTATGAATATCCCTAGCGGCCTGAAGCGCTTCTTCGGAAGTAACCCCCGCCTCCTGCAGCAGCGCAAGAATTTCTGTATAACGCCGGTTGCACAATGCAAAAAACTGATCGTTCGGAGCACTGGCCAGCGTCTGGTGCAGCGGCTTCCTGTAATGGTAAAGCGCCGCTTCCACCGCTTGCACACAATCTGCTTTGGAAAACGCCGATAAATTAAAAAACGCATCCTCACTGAGTCGAATTTCTTCGAACCGAAAGCCAAAAGTTTTCACAAAAGCCGCACGATAAACTTTATTCCAAGGATACTGAAACACACGCTGTGCATCCAAACGCACAACGCCGCGCGCCACCGCCTGATGTCCTGCAAACCGTTCCCGTTGCGGAATAACAGGCGCAGCTGCGACATACGTCCCGTCTTTTTGTTCTACTTCACAGGAAAATCCAAACACAATGATATCTGCCGGCGCAGCTTTGATCTCCTTTGCCAACTGCGCCAGCATTTCCCCGTCAAGCCAATCATCTGCATCCATGAAAGAAATCCATTCTCCACGGCTGGCGTCGACTCCTGTATTGCGCGCATAGCCAGGTCCCTCGTTTTGCGCCTTGTGCAGGACGCGGATGCGCCCGTCTTCCTGCGCCAGCCGGTCCGCCAGCGCGCCGCTGCCGTCGGGGGAACAATCGTCCACCAGCAGCAGCTCAAAGTCCGCAAACGTCTGCTGCAAGACGCTCCGGACCGCTTGCTCCAAATACCGTTCCACCCGGTACACAGGCATGATGATGCTGAAAAAGGGTGTGTCGCTCAATCGGTCGTCCTCCGTTTTCCACGATACGGCTTCGTCCGCTTGTTCAGACAGCGCACACTGCGCAACCGCACCGCCGTCAAAATCTCCCTCTCTCCCCATGCTGCCCCGCCTGGTCCGGGCGGGCAATAGCTGCGGCTATTATATAACTTTCCTCACAAGCTTGTCAAGCCGTGTCGATCTTCGCGGCGTCAGGCCAGATTATGGCAGCGCTCTAGCTTTTTCGCGGCCTTTCTGCCGTCTCTGCGCGATTTTCTATTATCTTCCTTATTTATTAAAGATTCCCTTCTAGCGGAACCTGCGGATTTTCTCAAAAAAACGCTTGACAACCCACAAGTGATATACTATAATGTAATGCGCACCTTCTGTGGGTGCAGGTAGATGGCGGCATAGCTCAGTTGGCTAGAGCATTCGGTTCATACCCGAAGTGTCGTTGGTTCAAATCCGACTGCCGCTACCACTTTTCGGCGCGTTGGTCAAGCGGCTAAGACACGGCCCTTTCACGGCTGTAACAGGGGTTCGATTCCCCTACGCGTCACCAAATCACCGCAAGCGGTTATATCGCTTGCGGTGATTTTTTATGCATAAGTGGATTTTCCTTCTTTTCAATGATTTTTTCGACGTAACAACGATTGCCATTTCTTGGCGCTGGGGTACATGCATAAAACGCCAGTCCTTCGCGTTGCGACCGGGAACAAAGCCTCCGGAGAGATTCGCCGGGTGCGCCGAAAAAACGTAGCCTGCCGCCGATGCAGGACGGCGACCCGGCGATCTCCCTGCATAAAACTCCATGCGGCGGCGGGCAGCGAATGGCGGCTGACGCGCAATCGCTGCCTTCAGTGCGGCGGACGGGCTCTATGCGCCGGCACGCAGAAAGTTTGCCTGCCGCTGCTTCCCCGAGCGGATAGCGTACCGTTTGCGGTGCGCCAGCCGGCCGGCGCACCGCGACCACGCTTTTTACTCGGCGGCCGCGCGGCGGATAGCCGCCCAAAGAGGCTTTCCGCCGCGCGGAGAAGCGCAGTCCAGCCAGCAGGAAAAGATGCCGTCCGGCGGGCCGGGACGGCTTTCATGCCCGGGCGGCAGGTTTGATTGCGGTCAGCCCCTCGACAAAACCTCCCGCCTTTCGCGCCTGTCAAACGACAGGATTCGCAGGGAAACGCGCCTATAATATCCAAGTAGAGACAGGCGGGGCAGGAAAGGAGAGGGGACAAATGCCGACAACGGTGATCTATATCGACGTATTGTTCCTTCTCAACTTGTTCCTCAATTATTTTATCCTCAGCGCAGTCGCCTTTTTCGGCCGCAGCAAGGCAGGACGGCTGCGCCGCCTGGGCGGCGCCGGCCTGGGCGCGCTGTATGCCTGCCTGATGTTTTTCCCGCAGCTGGGAGGGCTGTTCACGGCGCTGGCCAAGCTCGCGGCTTCCGCGGTGATCGTGCTGGTGTCCTTTGGCTTTGGCGGCGTGTTCCGCTTTGTCAAGAACCTGCTGGGATTTTACGGTATGACGCTGCTGTTTGGCGGCGCGGCGCTGCTGGCAGAGTTCTTTCTCTCGCCGACGGATATGATCTGGAATAACGGCGTGTTTTATATCAACATTTCCCCCGTGGTGCTGCTGCTGGTCGCCGCGGCGACCTATCTTCTGCTCTGCCTGGGCACGCATCTGGTCAAGCCGGCCCGGGAAACGCAGCTGTGTACGGTGGCGGTTACGGTGGACGGCGCGCGCGTCGAGCTGCAGGCGCTGTCCGACAGCGGTAACCTGCTGACCGACGCGCTGACGGGCGCGTTCGTGATGGTGGCGGATTATGCGGCGATCGAGCCGCTGCTGCCGCCGGCAGTGCGGGAGTTTTACCGCAGCGGCAGCACGATCGTGCAGCTGCTGGAGGGCACCGGCTGGGAAAACCGATTTGCCGCTGTGCCGTACCGCGCGGTGGGGAAACAAGCGGGGATGCTGCCGGCGTTTCGCCCGGACGCGGTGGAAGTCGGCGGACGTCCCTGCGGGCGGAAGGTGATCGTGGCGGTGGAGCCCGCGCCCCTTGCGGCGGATGGCAGCTACCGGGCGATCATCCATCCATCGCTCGCAGCTTCCTGACGACGGCGGGGAGAGAACGGAAAGGAAGGGGTCGGCATGGTGACGAAATGCAGGCGCGCACGGATTTCCCTCCTGGCGCTGCTGTATCAGAAAATTTTGCGCAGGTTTCCCGGCCTTGCCGGCCGGATTTTTTACATCAACGGCTCGGAAACCCTGCCGCCTCCGCTCACGGCGGAGCAGGAGGCGGCGCTGCTGCAGCGGCTCGATCAGGGAGAGACCCGCGTGCGGGAGGAGCTGATCGTCCATAATCTGCGGCTGGTGGTCTACATTGCGCGGAAATTCGAGAGCGCGCAGACCTCCGTGGAGGATTTGATTTCCATCGGCACGATCGGGCTGATCAAGGCGGTCAACACATTCTGTCCCGCGCGCAATATCAAGCTCGCGACCTATGCCTCGCGCTGCATCGAGAACGAAATCCTGATGCATCTGCGCAAGGTGACGCAGCATAAGCATGAGGTGTCCATCGATGAGCCGCTCAACGTCGACTGGGACGGGAACGAGCTGCTGCTCTCCGACGTGCTGGGGACGGAAAACGACGTCATCGGCCGCGAGATCGAACATGAGGTGGAGATCAAGCTGCTCGAGAAGGCCATCACCAAGCTCTCCGACCGCGAGAAAACCATCATGACGCTGCGGTTCGGCCTGGGTGGCGGCAAGGAAAAGACGCAAAAAGAGGTCGCGGAGGAGCTGGGGATTTCACAGTCGTATATTTCCCGGTTGGAGAAGCGCATCATTGACCGGCTCAAGCAGGATCTGCTGCGGGAAGACGCGTGAGGCTGCGCTTCTCTCGTGCGCGGCGCTATTCTTGCATGACGGCGACGGACGGCACGCCCGCTCTCACCGCCGGGCGGCGCGGCGTTGGCCTGCCAGCATTTTTGGCTTGCATGGCGTATCTGATTGGCAGAGTTGTCGGTGCGGATTGCCCGCAATTGAAAAAGCGGGAAAAATGCCCTCGGCTGCCTGTACCTATTCGCGGCGCTGCCAGCTGGCGATGCATCTCCGAAAATCCATCGCGAAATAGCCGGCGCTGCGTTGCTACAGTTCGCTGCATCTGGGAAGCCAGCCATGCTTTTCTGTTCAGGCTTGCGGCGATTCTGAAACTTTTGCGTATTTCCTCTTGAGGGAAAGCAGGTAGTTCTTTTGCTGTTGCAGTACATCATGGGACTCGCCAATATCGTTATGACGCTGACGGTTACGCACACGCTACATTCCGATCCGCACAGGCAGAAAAAAATGGCGCGGCTGGAAGCGGCAAGTCGGAAACCACCATAGCTGCTGCGAAAACCGCCGCGGAGAACACGGAGAAAACCAAGGCTGCCGCTTAGTGGTGCGCCGGTATTCACTGCCGTCCCTACTACTTCTCATAGCAAAGACGTGAGGGGAAGTGAGAAAAACGTGAACTTCTTCCGTTATCAAAAATGCCGAAAAAGCCCATAGTTATGGGCCTTTCCGGCATATAAGAGCGTCTAAAGAGATAAAATAAAATCTATTAAATCATTAGCTGAAATTCCTCTATTTTTTTAGAAAGGCCTTTTGCGTACTTTTGGTAGAAGCGGGGATTTTATCCTGCTGAAAGCAACAAAAAATCCTGACGATGAAATCACCGTCAGGATTTTTCTTACTTCACCTCTGATTGCAATACCAGAATGTTTTTTCATAAAGAGGGAGATTTCCGTCCCTCTCTCACCGAATCGTTGGACCGTCCTCGTCCTTCATCGGATTCATTCTTTTTGCAACCATCAATTTCATGTTTGCTGCCTCCTCATGGGAAATTCCCTTGATCGGAGGACCCCGGCCAGTCATTCCGACGCACGCTTCCGCGCGTCACACCGCCGGCAATACCCGCATTCCGCAATCTGCGCCTTTCAAGCGCTCGCATTGGAAAACACAGGATTTCATCAGATTGCGGGTCGGAGTCCGCCGATCTGTGAACTTTCACTCTGAACCATTGGACTCACCCCTTTCTGTGTACTTTCAAAACTTTCATTCCCTTTTTGCAACTTTAGTTTACCATACCCGATGTGGTTTGTCAAGCACTTTGTCGTAGAAAATTACTATATTTTTTTCAAAACCAGATTTTCTACTAGTAGTATTCCATAGAATTGACATGCACAAAGCCGGTCGATGAGTATTCGCCTGCGCCTTGCGGGCCAAACAGCGAACGGGGCGCGCGCATGTCCCCGCCGCAAAATCCCGGAAAAACGGCCGCAACAGCGCTTCTGCACAAGCGGCCGGGTGACGGAATCGGCATAGGGTCCATAAAGAACAGATTGTCTATAAAAATGATGGGCTTGCCTGCGGCGATTGATTGAAGCGGGATTTTGGCGCGCTGGCGCTTGCCGATGCGAAGCGCAGAAAGAGGCCGGCGACGGTGCCGTGCGGCTGCGGCGAGCAAAGCGCGGCGGTCAGGCATTGATGAGATTGCTCCGCCGCGGGCAGCCCCCAGTTCTGCACGCGGCGGAGCGAGAGCGTGGGCTCGATGGGACGGTTTGCTGTGAGGAAACACGTTACGGCAAGCGATCATGCCGCCTGCCCATGACGTGTCTATCAGTAATAATTGTAATAATAAGGAAGATTTTTGATTTTCGATGGGTGAAACTGAACGCGCACCCTGCGAAAGAGGTAGCGAGTGAGCTGCCGTTTGGGAGATTACAACCGGAGCAGGAGGGCGAAACACGCTCCTTTACGCAGAAAGAAACGCAGCGCAATGAGCGTGTCGGTGCCTTTTTGCATAGGATCCCCTTCCTTCGGCGGACAGAAGGAAACACGGCTTGGGGGGGCAAACAGTCAGTCGGCGCGCTGCCCTTGCCGACCGAGGAATGGGGGCTTTGGACATGTGCTATTCTACAAAAACCGGGCTGGGCGGAAAATCCGCCCGGCCCGGGATATTTTGCTGCTTCTCTTTTGCGGGATTCACCGGCCGCCGATCCCGAGGCTGATAGACAGCGCCTGATTGATCTTGGACATGGATGTATCGTCAACCTGTCCCATGCGCTCGCGCAGTCTCCTTTTGTCGATCGTCCGTACCTGTTCCAGCAACACGATGGAATCCTTCGTCAGCCCGCAGCCCTGTTCAGCCTGCAGCGGAATATGCGTCGGCAGCTTGGTCTTGCCTGTCTGGCTGGTGATCGCCGCCGCAATGACAGTGGGACTATATTTATTTCCGGCGTCATTCTGCACAATCAGCACGGGGCGAAGGCCGCCCTGCTCGCTTCCCACCACCGGGCTCAGGTCCGCATAATAGATTTCTCCGCGACGTACAGTCACTTTGCTTCACACTCCTGTTTGGTTTTTTCACTTTTATTTTTGCATGGTCTTTGTCCGTTTAATCACCGCGGGCGGAATTTTTTCTTCCAAATGGTTGTCCGTCGTCAGAACCTGGGTTCACTACCAGTGTATTCCGCTCGCGCGTTTCTGCCAATGCTTCCGTGAAAAAGCGAGATCCAGTCGATTTCCCGCATCGATCCAAGCGGGAAGAAACCGCACCTGTTTCCCCTGTTTTTCACTGCAAGGCGCGCCGAAAAAATTTTGCCATAAAAAGGTAGACTTTTGCGTTCGTGCGGCGATATAGCAAGACGTTCCCCGCAAAAAAAACTGATTGACGGCATATTTCCTTTTTTTCATTGATTTTCTGCCTCGAAAACTCACAATTTATTATACAAAAATTGAACGAAAAAGTCTGATTTTTCCATCGTTCCAGGTAGGAAATACCCGTTTCAGCAAAAAACCGCAGCTTCCAATCGGCAGCCGGCGCGAGGTCAGGCGGCTTCTGATCCGCCTTCGCGGCGACACGCCGCTGCTCCGCCGGAGCCAAACAGAAAGGATGTGCACAAAACAGTGAGACCCACAACGAAACGTTCCTGGGGCGCGCGGTTCGCGTCCCTTGCCCTCGCGTTCGGCCTAGTTTTGCACGCCGGAGGATTCCCCGTCCCCGCACAGGCGGCAGAAAGCAGCCTGTGGACCCAGGCGGGACATTACGACGAAGCTTGGTTTGACGAGACGGCAACGGAATTCACCATTTCCTCCGAGGCGCAGTTTGCAGCCTTCATCCGCGCGCTGGAGGAAGGGGCGCAATTCGGCGGCTGCACGGTCACGCTGACCGCCGACCTGGATCTTCAAGCGCATCAGTTCCCCGGCCGAAGCAGCGCGGAAAGCGCCTCTTTTCTTGGCACCTTTGACGGCGGCGGCCGAACCATCTCCCATTATAAGGTCAGCGGCGCCAGCTCCGGCTGCGGGAGCTATTCCATTTTTGGCAACCTTTGCGGCGCGACGGTCCGCGACGTGACTTTCTCCGAGTGCGAGATTCTGCTGCCGTCGCTCGCGGCCGCCAACCGCAACGGCTCCGATCTGTTCGCCTCCGTGCTGGCCACGCAGGCCTATTCGGCCACGCTGGAGCGCGTCCATTTGGTCGATTGCCGTGTGTTTGCAGACAACACCGGCGGCATGGGCCCCACGGTCGTGGTCCTGGGCGGCCTGATCGGCATGAATTTCGGCGAGACGGCCGTTTCCGACTGTACCGTCGACGTCGGGTTTGATTATCGCGGCGCGCCTTTCTGGGGCAATTATACGTATATTTCCCCCTTGTGCGCCTGCGGCGCGGGCGTCTCGGCCGACGGCATCGTCTTCTCCCCCAGCGTCGAGCCGTGGGAAGACGTCAAAACGCCGGCGCTCCGCCGTGCGCCAGCGGGGCGCGCGGCCGTCGAGTCTCGCCTCTCCGTGCGCGGCTGCACAGTGCGCAGCGCGATAAAGACATTGGAGGACGACACAAGCAGTGTCGATCTGAATGTCGGCGGGGTGATGGCGTATTCCGGTCCGGCCAGCGGCACCACCGTCGCCGGCTGCGACATCGCGGTCACGGTGGAGGCCGAGGCGCAGGCCGGGTTTGGCATGTATTTTGTCGGCGGCGTCATCGGTTGCTCTGACGCGCCGGGCAGCGCCGACTCCGATGCACGGGGCGCATACTATCACACCGTAGGGCTGGAAACAGACCAAGCCAGCGGCAATACCGTGCAGTTGGCCTTTTCTGGCGCAGGGGAAGGCTATAGCGCCACACAGCCGCAGGGGCAGTGGCTATGTTTTGGCGGCGCGTTCGGTTACGAGGGCGGCTACGGCTCGTCACTGTGCTATAATCACTTCGAAACCGCCGTTGATCTGACCGCAGCGTCAGGGCTTGCCGACGGTCCACGGATCGGCGGGCTCGCCGGATTCTTGCGCGCGACGCTTTATCGTGGTTTCAGCAATTTCACCCGTCTGGACGTCGCCGGCGCGCAGGAAACCGCCGGGTATTGCATCGGCAACGCCTATGGCCGGCTCAATGATCCCGTCTACTATGCCGCGAGCGACTATACCGATCCCCACAGCGCCAACAAGGAACGCGCCTCCCGCAACTGGCGGGTGAACGACCAGGCGACATATTGCTATACGCTCGTCAACGGGCGTCAGCTTGTGGCGGACGAAACCGGCGCGCTTCTCTACGCGGCCAACCGGCCAGTTTATTACACCGACACCTGCTCGCGCGACATTTATTGCATTGTACCGCAGGCTGTGCAGGCGGGCGTGGCGGCCACGCCCTTCTCCTTCGAGCCGCTGCGGCGCGTGAATGGTCAGCAGGGTTCTCTGTGGCCGCTCGATCCGGAAAGCAACATTACCGCTGGCGTCAACGGCCTTTACCGCTACACGGACGGCGACGCGCAGGACGGTGTGACCATCACGGGCAGCACGGACAACGACACCATCGTCGCGAGCGCTGCAGCGGCTTCTGCCGCCGTATATGCCACGTTGCAGGATGACGCCACCCGGTATGCAATCTGGTTTCGCTTGCCTGTCGAGGTTACCGCACCGCCCGCTTGCAGCGTGACCTTCGAGTCTAACGGCGGCTCGCCCGTCGCGGGCCAGTCTATCCCCTGGGGCGGCAAGGTCGCCGAACCCGACGATCCCGTGAAAGCCGGCTTCTCTTTTGCCGGCTGGTTCG
>CAJFTT010000038.1 GCA_904420005.1 Candidatus Tabaqchalia intestinavium
CTCTCCGGACCCGGCGGGAGAAGGAAATGGTTGCAGGCAAGGCCGCAGGGCGACGGCGGGCTGCCGCCCGCCGAGCCTGAGAACGCTGCATGCGGCCCTTTCCGCTCCCGCCGGGCGCGTTGCCCCTTGTCCACCGAGGGTAACGCAAAGTATAGTAGTGATGGGGATACCCTACAATTTATCAGCGGCTGTCACGGACAAATGATCGAATAAAAAAATCTGGAATTTTTCCGTTTGGCTGGCGCGCCCGCCATATTTCGGACGCTTTGCGAAAACCTCTCAACGCTTGCAGGATTTGTTTTTCATATCCGCCGCCTTTTCGCAAACAGTAATGGACAGAGGCGAAACTCCGCAAACGGAAGCGTCCGGCGCTGCGGCCGGCTGCATGCCGCGGGCAGGATTTCCCTTTTTCCGCTTTGTTTTCCGCGCGCGGCGGGCAACGGGCCGAACCCCGTCCGCCGATGCAGCGGGATTTTGCGATATGCAATTCATTTCAATAGGAAAGGAAGGTTCGCGGCAATGAGAAAAGCCATTCGAATTTTTGCGGGCGCGGCGCTGGCCGTGTCTATGTCCCTGCTCGCGATGGTCGCCGTCGTCGGCAGCGGCCTGGCGGAGACCTTCTCCGTCCGGTCGGGCGAGACGCTCTCCTTCGAGGACGGGCTGCCGCTGCAGGCGTCGAGCCTGCGCAGCGGCGGCGTGCAGAGCGTCGCGGCGGTCGGCAGCAGCTACCGCGCGCAGCTGAAGCTCTTCGGCCTGATTCCTGTCAAGGAGGTCAGCGTCCAGGTCGTCAACGGCCGGACGCTCGTCCCCTGCGGCACCGCGTTCGGCGTCAAATTATTCTCCCAGGGCGTGATGGTCGTGGGCCTGTCGGAGATCGAGAGCAGCGAGGGCAAGCTCTCCCCGGCTTATAAGGCCGGCGTGCGCGCGGGCGACATCGTGCGCTCCATCGACGGGCAGCAGGTCAACACCAACGAGGAAGTCAACGAAATCATCCGCGCGTCGGGCGGCAAGAAGCTCACGCTGGTCATCACGCGAAACGGCAACACGTTTGAAGCCTATCTCACGCCGGTGCGCGCCGTGGCGGACGGCGCTTACAAAGCCGGCATGTGGGTGCGCGACAGCACCGCCGGCATCGGCACCATGACCTATTATGACCCGGAAAGCCGCATTTTTGCAGGGTTGGGCCACGGGATCACCGATGTGGACACCGGCAATATTTTCCCGCTCATGGCGGGGGAGATCGTGCAGGCGGAGATCCAGTCGGTCGTGCGGGGCGAACGGGGCGCGCCGGGCGAGCTGCAGGGCGCGTTTTGCAACGACCAGCCGCTCGGCACGCTGTTTGGCAACACCGACAGCGGCATTTTCGGCCAGCTGACCGGCCAGCCCGCCTGCACGCATGAGGCGCTGCCCGTCGCGATGAAGCAGGAAGTCAAAACCGGCAAGGCGCAGATCTACGCCACCATCGACGGCACGCAGCCGGAGCTGTTCGAGATCGAGATCACGAAGGTCAATTACAAAAATAACGTCCCGACCAAGAACATGGTCATCCGCATCACGGACGAGCGCCTGCTCGCTGCGACGGGCGGCATCGTGCAGGGCATGAGCGGCAGCCCCATCGTGCAGGACGGCAAATTGGTGGGCGCCGTGACGCACGTTTTCATCAACGACCCCACGCAGGGCTACGCCATCTTCGCGGAAAACATGGTCGACACCTGCAACACCGTCCTCTCCAACGCGGCGTGACGGCCGGGCGTTGGAATGCGCAGGCCATCCCGCGCGGATTTTGCGAAAACTCCGGCGCGGCAGGGCAGACGCGACGTAACGGGCCGCCCCGCGGGGAACCTCCCCGGCGGCGCGGCCCGTGCCTGCTTTTGGGCGGCCCGTTGCGTCAAACGCCCCGGCCGATTCACATTTCTTGACAGGTTCGCGTAACCTGGCCAGCCCGCGCGCCTTGGCCGGGTTCCGCTCTCTGGCCGGGCCGCGCGCTTTGGCACACGTGCATTTTCAACGACTTTCTGGCCGCGACCGCGGCAGATTGTGCCGTTCTCGACACGCGAAAAATACTTTGCTATGCGGAGCACGGCACGCAATGCGTAGCGTGCTTTCGGTGGACAAAGGGAAAGACGGTTTTTGTGATGCCAAACAGACGGTCGGCTGTGCTTTCCTCGCCCACGGGCGAGCGCCTGGCTGCTTTGTTAGCGGGGCCTGCGCCTGTTCTCCTCCCGAAAAACTCCATGGCCCCAATGGCGGAAGGGAAGGGGCGCGGACAAGGCCGCAGCAGGACGGCGGGCGTGCCAGAGTACGCCATTCTGGTTTCTTCCGCAAGACGAGATGCCCATCGAATGCGCGTCTGCGTCCGTTTCGGCCACCGCTGGGCGTGTTGCTCATTGTTCACTGAGGACAGCCCCGGCGAAAGGAAACATTCGCCGCGCGGCGTGGACGCGGCAGCCATGGGGCCCGCCCGGCGGGGGAAAATCTCTTTGCCGCGCGCCGACTGCGCCTTTTCCCCGCCCGCGATCCGAAGCCGGCGACAAGGCGGTCGTTTCCGCTATGCACTCCGCAGGCGGGCCGCCGGCGCATGGCCGCCGGGGTAGAAATGCCCAGCCCGCCGCGTTTCGCCACGTTTCCTGGCCAGCCCGCGCGCCTTGGCCGGGTTCCGCTCTCTGGCCGGGCCGCGCGCTTTGACCCGCCCGCGCCCAGCCGCGTTCTTTCGCCGGGCGCGGGCAATTTTCCTGACCGGGCCGCCTTCAGCGCGCATCCAGCGGCAGCAGGCGCGCCAGCACCGCGTTGGAAACGAGGAACCCTTCGCGCGTCATCGCGAGCGTCCCCTCGCCGCGGCGCAGCAGGCCCGCGCGCACAAGCGGCGCTTCGCGTCCGGCGAAAAACGCCGCGAAATCCAGCCCGTACCGCGCGCGCAGCGCCGATTCCCGCAGGCCCTCCGTCAGCCGCAGCGCGAGCATGGCGTATTCCGTCGCGTCGCCGCCCTCGCCGTCCTGCACGGGCGGCGCGCCGGCGATGAAAGCCGCCAGGTCGCGGGGAAAATAAAAACGGCGGCCGTCGAGGAACGAATGCGCGCCCGGCCCCACGCCGAGATAGGGCTCGCAGTGCCAATATTTCAGATTGTGCCGCGAGGCAAAGCCCGGCCGCGCGAAATTGGAGATTTCATATTGCTGCAGGCCGATCGACGCGAGCGCGTCGCATACGTCGAGGTATTCCTGCGCCGCCGTTTCCTCCTCTGCGGGCTGCCGCCCGGCGAACGGCGTGCCTGGCTCGAGCTTGAGCAGGTAGGCTGAGACATGCTCCGGTGCGAGCCGGGCGATCTGCTCGAGGCTGCGCCGCCAGTCGTTGCCCGCCGCCTCCGGCAGCGCAAGCATCAGGTCGACGGAGAGATTGTCAAACCCCGCGGCGCGGGCCGCCCGGATGCACGCTTCCGCCTGCGCGGCCGTATGCCGCCGCCCCAGGTACCGCAGCGCCGGATCGCAGAAGGACTGCACCCCGATGGACAGGCGGTTGAAGCC
Source organism: Candidatus Tabaqchalia intestinavium (assembly GCA_904420005.1). Taxonomy (GTDB): domain Bacteria; phylum Bacillota; class Clostridia; order Oscillospirales; family CAJFTT01; genus Tabaqchalia; species Tabaqchalia intestinavium. The sequence continues at coordinate 3,519 of CAJFTT010000038.1, forward strand.
CGCCGCCCGCAGCGCGGCGAGCAGCGCGGGCGTGGCCGAGCAGGGGTTGACCTCCGCCGTGATCTCCGCGCCGGCCTCGAGCGCGCCGGCGCACCGCACCGCCTCGAGCAGGGCCGTCAGCCGCGCCGCGCCGAAAACCGACGGCGTCCCGCCGCCGAAATAGACGGTGTCCGCCCGCAGCCCGCCCGCCGCCTCTCCGGCCGCCTGCAGGCGCCGCTGCGCCGCGGCGAGATACGCGTCCATCGACTCCTCGGCCCCCATCCCGGTCGCCGCATCGCCCACCGGCAGGGAATAAAAATCGCAGTAAGGGCATTTCGCGGCGCAAAAAGGAATATGCAAATATACGCCGATCGGCTGCATAGCAGCTTCCTCCTTTCCAGCTGACAACGCGCCGCGGCGACCCCGCGTCCGCGATTCCCCGGCGAATCGCGCCGTTGCAGCAGTTGTCCTCCGCGGCATCCTCCGCGGCGTCCTGCCCGGCGGGCGGCCGCGGCAGCTTTACCGCGGCTGTGGCCGTCGTTTGCGTCGCAGCCGCACCAGGCGCGATCGCTCCCTGCCGCCGCGACGGGCCGCCCCTGCCGCCGCGACGGGCCGCCCCTGCCGGCGCGGCGCTTCTCCCCGCGCCGGGCGCGCCCCGGCCTGCTCGGCCTGTTGCGGGGCGAAAGCGGCCGGCGCGGCCCGGTTCGGGATCAAACGTCCGCGCCCCCGGGAAATGAAAATCCTGCCCGGCCGGTTCATAAAACCAGCCGGGCAGGGTCAACGATGCACACTACGCTCGGTAGGTAAACCGCGAGGGCGAAACGACGCGTCCCGCCGCGCGGCGAGGAAAATTACGCTTCGTCGTCAGAGTCGTCGCCGTCGGAATCCTCCTCGGATTCTTCCTCGTCGCTCTCCTCGTCCGATTCTTCTTCCTCCTCCTCTTCTTCCTCGTCGTCCTCCTCAACCTCTTCCGAATGGAACGACAGGCCGAAAATCCGGAACACGATCACGACGCCGATCACGATGACCGCCACGATGACCACGACGATGATGACGATATTCCACGGGAAGCTCTGGTTGGTCTCGGAATCGGGGATGGGATTATACGCCGCCTCAATCTGACCATCCGTCTCCTGATTGAGGTACAGGGTGCTCCACGTCTCGAGCGATTCCTCGTTGATACCCCAGGAATAGCTATACTGCAGGCGGGCCGTCGAGTTGCCGACGTTGACCACCGCGCCGATCTTGATGGCCAGGCCGTCCTGGATGATGCTCTGCACCTTGTCACGATATTCCGAATGACCCTGGAAGAGCGAAGTCCAGCGGACCGCCACCTCCGTCACGGCGTTCTTGCGCTCGGCGTCGATGGTGGACTTGATCTGATACTGGTTGTCGTTTTTGAAGAACGCACCGACCGCCGAGTCAAAGCTCAGGCTGCGCAGCGCAATCATCGGGATCGTGCGGCCTTCCGACCGGCCGTCCTTGGAGTCATAGGAAAACTGCACGTCCGAGGTCAGCATCTTCTGAACCGACAGGTCCAGATCCGGGCGGTAAACGCTCAGATACACCTGCGTCGAGTCGCCGTTGAGAATCCGGTTGGCCAGGTCATCGTCGAACTCGGTATACAGGTAATTCGAGGAGCGCTCCTCGAGGATATACAGATAGGTGTCGTCATACATGAACGACAGCTTGGACGTCACATCTCCGCCCGGCGTCACGCCCTCCGCCAGGTTCGTGACCTCCGCGGTCTCGGAATTGATGGTGATGGACGGCGCGCCGTCCCATTCTCCGCTGCCGATCGTGCCGTCGACCTGCGCGGTCTTTTTCGGCGCGACGAGGGAGACCTGCTCCGCTGCCGAAGCGCAGAACGCACTCGGCAGGGAAAGCATTATACCAAAAGCCAGAATGCCAGCAAATAATCTTTTCACTGTGTTTCCTCCTATATCAATATTGTGCCATGCAGTCGCAATTTTCCACATCTATTATACCGCAACCGCCGCGGCAACGCAAGCCGGTGGACGGGTGTTTCCTTTTTTGCGCCCGATTTTTGGCTTTCTGCATAAAAATCCACACATTTTTTTGTGTATATTCCCGGACGCCAGGCAATTTTTGGCGGCGGTGGGCGCGTATGAACAGCCGGGCGGCCGGGGCATGATAAGACCAGGCGATCCACGCCGGCGGGTCCGTACCCGACCCTGCTGCGGCCCCGCGCCGGCGATCCCGCAAGAGATTTTTCCAAAAGGATGTGAAACTTTCATGACACAGCAAACAGTCCGGTCCCGGGGCATGCGCCTGGCCACGCTGGCGGTGGCGCTCTTTTTCCTGCTGGCGGCCGTCGGCGGGCCGCTGCAACAGGCCGACGCGCTGTCGAAATACGGTTCGCGCGGCAACGAGGTGCGCCAGATCCAGCAAAAGCTCAAGGACTGGGGATATTATGAAGGCAACGTCGACGGCATTTTCGGCGCGCAGACCCTGGAGGCAGTCAAATATTTCCAGCGCAAGAACGGCCTGCAGGTTGACGGCATCGCCGGCGCCCAGACGCTCGCGGCGATGGGGATCAGCTCCTCCAGCAGCGGCAGCTCGTCGTCCGGCGCGGGCAGCCTCTCCGCCAGCGAGCTCAATCTGCTGGCGCGCGTGATCTCCGCCGAGGCGCGCGGCGAGCCGTACGAAGGGCAGGTCGCGGTCGGCGCCGTAATCCTCAACCGCGTCAAGCACGCGTCCTTCCCCGACACGCTGGCCGGCGTGGTCTATCAGCCGGGCGCCTTCACCTGCATGACCGACGGGCAATTCAACCAGCCGGTCTCCGATTCCGCCGTCCGGGCCGCCCGCGACGCGGCCAACGGCTGGGACGCTTCCGGCGGTGCGCTGTATTATTATAACCCGAAAAAGACCAGCAACGCGTGGATGCTTTCGCGGCCGGTCATCAAAGTCATCGGCGACCATCGGTTCTGCAGCTGACCCTATGGGGCGGACGTCCGTTTCTGCGGCGCCCGCCCCGAAGTTTCCCCGCCCGCGCGAGGAGCCTACCCCAGCTTCTCTTTAGGACAAAGGCATACCGCCTTTTGACGCGAGATATTGCCCGCGCCCCCTCTTCTCCACGTAAAGTTTTTCCCCCGCCGGCCCATCCGTCTCCCAGACGATTTCCAGCGGCAAATCTGGGGGCAAAGTGGTGAAAATCTCCCGAAATCCGTCAATTTTCTCACACAAACAGGGGAAAAAGCCTCGTAATTTACATATTGTTCACAAATGAACGTTGCAATCCGAAAAGCGGTGTGCTACCCTTGTAAAAGTTACAAAACGAACCGCGTTTGTAACTTTTGCGGGCGAAACTGTAACCATTTGTCACCCTTTTCCTTTCGTCCGTCATAGGTATGAATATACCGCGCGTTGCATAATGGCGGGAGATTTCGTCCATGCTATGACTGCAACAATCTTAAAAATGGACACGGCCGGGCTTCCCGGCCGGAGGAAACCGCCTTTTCCCGAACGGGTTCCCCCACCGTGTGCCGGTTCCGGCGCGCGGAACGTCCAAAGAAAGGAAATTTTGTATGCGAATGATTTCTGCCGTGCTGCTGATCGCCATGATGCTGCAGCTGCCCTTCCCCGTCGGGGAGGAAGCCGTCGAAGCGGTCTCGGCCGCCCTGCCGGCGACAGTGAGCGCGGAACAGGCAGAGGAAACGCTGGCCGCTCCGTTTGCCGCCGTGACGGTGTGCAAGGATTACGGCATCGAATCGCCGGCGGCCGAGGAGGCGGAGGAGCAGGCGCAGCCGCTGCAGGTGCAGCTGGACGCGGCGCTCGCCCCCAAGGAGCAGAGCCCGGAGGCCACGTTGGAGGAGTCTCCCGCCCTGATCGTCAAGGAGATCGTCAAGGCCAAGGCCATCGACACCTCCAAGCCGGTGCTGCAAACCCCGGTGGGCACGCTGGCGGGCGCGCCGACGAAGGCCCTCAATTATCCCCTGACGGACGCGGAGCGCGATCTGATCGAGCGCGTGATCATGTCGGAGGCGGGCGGCGCGAGCTACAACGACATGCTCGCGGTCGCGCAGTGCATCTATGACCGCAGCCGGGCCTATGGGCTGTCCATCACCGCGACCATCAACGCGGAGAACGCTTTCTCCGATCCCTCGAAGAAAACCCCCAACAGCAACGTCAAGCGCGCGGTGGAGGACGTGTTCACCAACGGCCGCCGCGTGACGGTGGAGCCGATCCTGTATTTCTGCGCCGCGCGCGCGGCGAAACCGGGCTCGTTCCACGAGTCCCAGACGTGCCTGTACGTCACCAGCGTCCAGCGGTATTACGGCCGGGCGTGAAGCCGGGCCGCGGCCTGCCGGTCGGGAATTTGCGGCGGTGCGGCGGCCTGTGGGCGTATGGAGGATAAATAGCATCCCTCGCGGGCAGGCGCCTGTGGGAAAATGGAGAGAAGGCGGGGAGCCGGGCCCATGGGTCCGGCTCCCCGCCTTC
>CAJFTT010000039.1 GCA_904420005.1 Candidatus Tabaqchalia intestinavium
AAACTATACCCTATAAGGCTCCGTCCTTCTACTTTTTTATTCGCTTTTTCTTGCCCTGCTGTCCAATATGTATTGTAACTCTACAAGAAGGGAAGAGAACAACGCGGTTGCCGCTTGCCAGCGGCGCGCAAATGTGCTAGTATAAAAGAATATTCTGGGGTGCAACGCATCCGGCAGGAAAGGCTTGATCAAACGACATGGAAGAGAAAATTTCGAATTTTCTGACCGAGGTCATCGACGAGGACCTCGCCGCGGGGCGCGTCAAGGAGATCCACACGCGTTTCCCCCCGGAGCCCAACGGGTACCTGCACATCGGCAGCGCCAAAGCCATCTGGATCAACTGGAGCATCGCCCGCGCCTACGGCGGCAAGTTCAACCTTCGTTTTGACGACACCAATCCCGTGCGCGAGGACGACGAATACGTCCAGAGCATCGTCGAGGACCTGCGCTGGCTGGGCGCGGAGCCGAACGGCGGGATTTTTTACGGCTCGGATTATTTCGAGCAGTGTTACCAGTACGCCGAGCAGCTCATCCGGGAAGGCAAGGCCTATGTCTGCGACCTGACGCGGGAAGAGATGCAGCAATACCGCGGCACGCTGACCGAACCGGGCCGTCCCAGCCCGTACCGCGAGCGCAGCGCAGAGGAGAACCTTGACCTGTTCCGCCGCATGCGCGCCGGGGAATTCCCCGACGGCAGCAAGACGCTGCGCGCCAAGATCGACATGGCCAGCCCCAACATGAACCTGCGCGATCCTGCGATTTACCGCATCGTGCGCGCGCATCACCATCGCCAGGGCGATCAGTGGTGCATTTATCCGCTCTATGATTTCGCGCATCCGATCCAGGACGCCATCGAGGGCATCACCCACTCGCTGTGCAGCCTGGAGTTTGAGAACCACCGGCCGCTGTATGAGTGGGTCATCGAGAACCTGCATCTCGGTCCCTTCCCCATCCAGCGGGAGTTCGCGCGGCTCAACGTCACGCATACCGTGATGAGCAAGCGCTATCTGCGTCAGCTCGTGGAGACCGGCGTAGTCGACGGCTGGGACGATCCCCGCATGCCGACGCTGTGCGGCCTGCGCCGCCGGGGCTACACGCCGGAGAGCATCTTCGATTTCGTCAAAAAGGCGGGCGTCGCGAAGGCCAACAGTCAGGTGGACAGCCGCCTGCTCGAGCACTGCATCCGCACCGAGCTGGAGACGGCCGCGCCGCGGCGCATCGCCGTGACCGACCCGATCCGCCTCGTCGTCACCAATTATCCCGCCGGCAAGGTCGAGCATTTCGCCCTGCCCAACAACCCCAACCGCGAGGCAGGGGACGACTCGACCCGCCCGGTGCCCTTCTCGCGGGAGCTGTGGATCGAGCGCAGCGACTTCGCCGAGGTGCCGCCGCCCAAGTTCCAGCGGCTGCGTCCGGGCGGCGAGGTGCGGCTGATGGGAGCCTATCTCGTGCGGTGCGACGAGGTGGTCAAGGACGCGGCCGGCAACATCGCCGAGCTGCGCTGCACGGCCGATCTCGAGACCGGCAACGGCATGCCCGCCGACGGGCGCAAGGTGCGCGGCACCATTCACTGGGTCAGCGCCGCCCACGCGGTCGACGCTGAGATCCGCCTGTACGACAATCTGTTCACCGAGGAGAACATGGGCGAGCTGCCGGAGGACAAGACCTACGACGATTATCTCAATCCTGCATCCGTGCAGGTGCTGCCCAGCGCCAAGCTCGAGCCGGCGCTGGCGGAGGCCAAGCCCGGCGAGCGGTTCCAGTTCGTGCGTATGGGCTATTTCACGCCCGACTCGAAGCATCCCGGCGTCTATAACCGCATCGTGACGCTCAAGGACAGCTTCTCCAAGACGCTCGCCCAAGGGTGAGCCTTTGCGCCGCCGCCCGCACTTGCGGCGGATCTGAAAACAACAAAGCAAGGCGCACGCCTCCAGACCGAGAGGCGTGCGTCTTGCTTTGTTGCGGCCGCGGGGGACCCGGGCCGGCGTTTCTCCGCGCGGGACGAAAGACGCCGGAACAGAGGCGGGCTCTGCTCCGGCGCGCGTCACGGGTGCGGCTCGTTATTGCGGTAAGCCGCCATGATCGAGGAAAACACCTCGCCGTTGGAAGGCGGGGTCCAGGTGATGGCGTTCGCGCCCGCGCGGATGGTCTTCTCGATCGATTCCTCCGTGGGGCCGCCCGTCGCGATGATGGGGACATAGGGAAATTCGCGGCGGATCTTCTCGACGATCGCCGGGGTATTGGCCGCGGCGGAAACGTTGAAGATGCCCGCGCCGGCCTCCAGCCGGCCGCAGATGTCGTCCTGCTCGTTGACAACCGTCACGACAATCGGGATGTCGATATGCCGGCGCAGCTCACGGATGATGTCGTTGCTGGTGGGCGCGTTGACGACGACGCCCATCGCGCCCTGGAATTCCGCGTGCTGCGCCAGGTCGAGCACGCGCTGCCCCTGCGTCAGCCCGCCGCCCACGCCGGCGAAGACGGGGATATCCGCCGCCTGCATGATGGCCTGCGTGATGATCGGCTGGGGCGTGAAGGGATATACCGCGATGACCGCGTTGGCGTTGACGTTGCGGATGATCGACACGTCGGTGGAGAACACCAGCGAGCGGATCTTCTTGCCGAAGATCTGGATGCCGGACGCCTGGGCGATGACCTCCGGGACCTTGAGCATGAAGGAGCGCAGATTGCCCTTATATTCCGGGATTTTCTCCATAGGGGGCCTCCTTTCTGCTGCGGGCGGGCTCAGTCGAGCGCGCCCACGACGCGCAGCCAGTTCTTGGCGATGATGCGATGCCCCAGCGGCGTGGGATGCACGCCGTCGGCCGACAGGGCTTCCGCGCCGTAGGTCACGGCGGCGGCGTTCATGATCCCGTCGAGCGGCAGGTACGCATCGGCATATTCCCGTGCGAGCGCGCGGATGATCTGGATCTTGGGCATGAGATCGACGCGGTACTCCTCCTTGAACGCGTCATGGTGGAAGGCGTACGGCTCAACCATGACGATCTTGGACCCCAGCTTCCGGGTGCGCTCGAGGATATTGCGGTAGCTCTTTTCAAACGCCTCGTGGCTGACGCCGCCGCAGAATCCTGTGCCATAATGATGCCAGGTGTCGTTGATGCCGATATAAATGGAGGTCAGGTCGGGGCGCAACGCCTCGCAGTCCTCCTGCCAGCGGGCCTCGAGATCCACCACACGGTTGCCCGAAATGCCGCGGTTATGGCAGGTCAGGGCATAGTCCGGATACAGCGCTTCCAGCGTGCGGATGCACATGCGCGCGTAGCCGAAGCCCAACCCCTCGTCATCGCGGAATTTCTCCGCGTCGGTGATGCTGTCCCCCTGGAACAGGATGGTAGCGTTTTTGTCAAACAGCATGGTCGACCCTCCTGGATGTGAACGTTTTTTCTTACGATCAGTATAGCCCGTCCCCTGGGAAATTGCAAGTTTTTTTGCCCGGCGGGGTTCAATATTTGCGCCCGGACGTGTATAATAAAAAGAAACAGCCTCCGGCTGCGCCGGGGGAAAGGAGTGGATCGGTACATGAAGGAAATTTCACCGTTTTCGATGCAGGGCAACGTTTTCACGCGCATCTCGAAGGAATGGTTCCTCATCGCGGCCGGCAAGCCGGCGGACATGAACATGATGACCGCCAGCTGGGGCGCGCTGGGCGAGCTGTGGGGCAAGGAAGTGGCGTTCTGCTTCATCCGGCCGACGCGGCATACGCTGGGCTTCGTCGAGCGGGAGCAGTTTTTCACGCTCAATTTCTTCGGCGAGGGGCACCGCGACGCGCTGAACCTCTGCGGCAGCAAGAGCGGACGCGATCTGGACAAGGTCCAGGCGACGGGACTGACGCCGGTGGCCTGCGAGGCGGCTGGGGGCGCGCCCTATTTTGCCGAGGCCAAGCTCGTGCTGGCCTGCCGCAAGCTCTATGTCGACGATATCCGGCCCGAATGTTTCCTGGACCCCGAGCTTGAGAAGAAAAATTACGGCCTGAAGGATTACCATCGGGTGTTCGTGGGCGAGATCGTGCAGGCGCTCTCGGCGGAATAACGGCCGCCGCGCGTTTGTGAAACCCGGGGCCGGGCGCGCCGGCCCGGAACCTTCGCCAACAGAAAGGATGTGCTTACCCAATGCGCAAGCAAGTTATGGAATGCATTCTGACCCGCCGCAGCCCATCGCGCGGGAGGATCTGGAGCAGATTCTGCAGGCAGGCCGCTACGCGCCGAGCGCGATGAACCGGCAGACGTGGCTGTTCACCGTGCTGGAGGATAAGGACAAAATGGGCGCGCTCGCACGCGCGGTGGCGGCCGAGCTGGGACGCGGCGAGGAGTATGATTTCTACGCGCCCGCGGCGTTTGTCATCGTTTCCAACCGGCGGGACAACCGGCTCGGGGCGCAGGACTGCGCCTGCGCGCTGGAGAACATGTTCCTCGCCGCGCATGCGATGGGGATCGGCTCGGTCTGGATCAACCAGCTGTGCGACACCTGCGACGCGCCGGCCGTCCGCCGGCAGCTCGCGTCCTTCGGCATCCCTGCGGATCACGTTGTCTGGGGGGCGGCCGCGCTGGGTTTCGCCGCGGCGCCGCCGCGCGAGATCGCGCACAATCCCGCTGTCGTCAACTGGGTGGAGGATTGACCTCCGATTTTCGCCATGCCCCGCCCCGAAAGGTGCGCGGGGCTTTTTGCATGGGTACGCCCCTTCGGTGAGCAAAGGCAAGCGCGGCTTTCCGGAGCCAAACAAGCGGCTGACCGCGTTTTCCGCATTGTCGGGTGCGCGCCGGCCCGCCTCGTCAGTTTGCCGGCCGCTTGTTTTTCCCAGGGGGAAACGCCGCGGCTCCGGCGGCGGGAGGAAAGGGGCGCTGGCAGAGCTGCGGCAGGGTAGCGGGCTGACCGCCCGTCATGCGCGCCGGCCCGCCCGCGGCCGTTCCAGTCACCACCGGGGCCGCGGCCCCTTGTTGGCGAGGGAAACCATGATTGATTAAAGCGGAGGTTCCCATGCAGATGCGTTAAGCTTTTATTGCCACCGATTGCTAGCATTTAGCTTGCATTTATCGTGACCGTATCCACCGCAAAAATGTCGAAGTGCGTTTGGGGTGCGTAACTACTGTATACTTTACGGCAAACATGGCCATCACTGTCCGTCGCCACAAGGGTTGCCATTTGTCGTCGATTGGCGTCTATTGGGCAACGCAGGCGGAGATACAGCCCCTGCGTTTCGGACATGCACCGGCCAATAACGCGCCAGGGCAGGCATGAAAATCCGCATGCATCCGCTATGCCAAAATCGCAGCCAACGCGTCAAGCTAACTGCCCCAAAATGGATTTTGTAACAAAAATTTATTGTATTACAATAAAAAATTATTGACAAACGAATTATTTGTGCTATACTGGAAACACTACAAATCCAAGAAAAATTCCATCATCGACGACAGAAACGAGGGATTCTTGTGAAGCAAACGGCGCTTTCCAGATGGCTCAAAGCGGTCATCCTTGCGGTCGGCCTGTGCGGGCTGGGCGTTTATTTCTGGATCGTTCCCACATTGGCGCGCTCCGTGACGGCGCAGTACCCGGAATTCTCCGGCTGCCTGTGGCCCTGGCTGTGCCTCGTGTGGGCCACGGCCATCCCCTGCTATGCCGCGCTCCTTTTCTGCTGGAAGATCGCGCGCAACATCGGCGCGGACCGCTCCTTCTGCGCGCAAAACGGCCGGCTGCTGCGCTGGATCTCCTACCTCGCGGCGGGCGACGTCGCGCTGTTCCTGCTGGGGAACGTGGTGTTCCTCCTGCTGAACATGAACCATCCTTCCATCCTGCTGGCGGCGCTGCTGATTTTCCTCATCGGCATGGCCATTTCCGTCGCGGCGGCGGCTCTGTCCCACCTGGTGGGCAAGGCGGCGGCGCTGCAGGAGCAGAGCGATCTGACCATTTGAGGAGGCGCAGCATGGAAGACGAAATCATTTTCAACATCGACGTGATGCTCGCCAAACGCAAAATGAGCGTGACGGAGCTGTCCGAGCGCGTCGGGATCACGCTGGCCAACATCTCCATTCTCAAAAACGGCAAGGCCAAAGCGCTGAAAATCTCCACACTGGCCAAGCTGTGCGCCGCGCTCGACTGCCAGCCGGGCGACCTGCTGGAATTCCGCCGGAAGCCGTCGTGACATCGCCGCGGCGGGCGGGCCACACACGCAAATAGGCGCGCGGCCCGAGCGGCCGTGCGCCGTGATCCGCGGCCGGGGACGCATATAATCGCCGCACGGCCCCGGCTTTTCTCTCCGGCTGACGGGAAAGCGCCTGCCATCGGCGCCAAAGGCGCCGGCCGGACGGGCCGTCCCCCGGGCGGACGATTCCCCCTTACAGATTTCGGCTGGCGGCACGAGCCTGGGATCCTTCTCTCCGGCAGTCCCGCGCGGGCGTTTGACGAACGGGCAGCGCGGCGGCCCAGCGCGGACGTGCGTGGGCGCCGGGCAAAGGCGCGCAAAGCGGACCTGCTTTGCTGCGGCATACCGCCCGTTTCCGTTTTATGCATCCCCTTTCCCCACTTTTCGCAAAAGAAGGGACAGCTTCTCGCCGTCCCTTCTTTTGCTGATTCTGCGCGTCTTCCTGCCGCGGAGCGCAACCGGACGAAGCTGCCCATGCGCCGCCGGGAGCTGCGCGGCGGCGCGCGTCACGTCTGCGCGCCGGATTGCCGCTGCTTCTGCTCGTAAAAATACCGGTTGACCGCGCCGATATACGCCCGGATCGCCGCCTCGATGATGTCAACCGACAGGCCGCGCCCGATCATGGAAACGTCGCCCAGCGTCAGCTTGACGACCACCTCGCCCAGCGCGTCGGCGCCCTCGGTGACGGCGCGGATGCTGAAGGTCTCCAGCTCAAACCGGCAGCCGACGGCTTTGTCGATGGCGTTGAACGCCGCCTGGATGGGGCCGTCCGCCGAGGCTGCGGCGCGCACCGTTTCCCCGTCGCGGTCAAGGCTCATCGAAGCCGTGGCGAAGAGCTTGTTGCCGCTGGAAACCTGATAATGCGACAGGGTAAAGGTGGGCGGGACCTGGATATTGGATTGCAGGATCGCCTCGATGTCGCGGTCGAGCACAACGCGCTTTTTGTCCGCGAGGTCCTTGAACTGCTCGAACGCCTGATCGCGCTCCTGCGGCGTCAGGTCATAGCCCATCTGCCGCAGCTTGTCGTCGAAGGCATGGCGGCCGGAATGCTTGCCGAGCACCATATTGTCCTCCACCAGCCCGATGCTCTCCGGCGTCATGATCTCGTAGGTCGTGCGCTCCGCCAGCACGCCGTGCTGATGGATGCCGCTCTCGTGCAGGAAAGCGTTGCGCCCGACGATGGCCTTGTTCTGCTGCACCTCGACGCCGGTCAGGGCGCTGACCACGCGCGAAGTGCGGGAAATACGCGAAATATCCAGCCGGTGCGTCAGGCCGTAGCGGCCGGCGTAATAATCCGCGCGGGTCTGCAGGCCCATGACGATCTCCTCGAGCGCGGCGTTACCGGCCCGCTCGCCCAGGCCGTTGATTGTGCATTCCAGCTGCGTCGCGCCGTTTTGCGCCGCGACGAGGGTATTCGCGACGGCGAGGCCGAGATCATTGTGGCAATGCACGGCGATCTCCGCGCGCTCGATGCCGCGCACATGGTCGCGCACATAAGCGACCAGCGTCCCGAACTCCTCCGGCGTCGCGTAGCCGACGGTGTCGGGGATGTTGATGACGTTCGCGCCCGCCTCGATCGCGGCCTCGAACACTTCCACCAGGAACGCCCGGTCGCTGCGGGAGGCGTCCTCGGCGGAGAACTGCACGTCGGGACACTTCTGCTTGGCGTAGGCAACGCATTTCTTCACGCTCTCGAGCACCTGTTCGCGCGTCATGCGCAGCTTGTACTGCATATGCACTTCGCTCGTCGCGATGAACACATGGATGCGTCCATGCCGCGCCGGAGCGATGGCTTCGGCCGCGCGGTCGATGTCCGGCAGCACGAGCCGGGCCAGCGCCGCGATGGTGACGTTCTCCCCCGCTTCCCGTGCGATGGCCTGCACCGCCTCGAAGTCGCCGTGCGAGCTGGCGGGGAACCCCGCCTCGATGACGTCGACGCCCATTTTCTGCAGCAGGCGCGCGATCTCCAGCTTTTCCTTGACGTTGAGGCTCACGCCGGGCGTCTGCTCGCCGTCGCGCAGGGTTGTGTCGAAGAATTTCACCGTTTTCATGGGGGTCCCGCCTTTCTGTAAATTCGCCGCGCCGCCGCGCGGATTTTTCTTATTCTACCATCCGCGCGTGCGGGGCGCAAGCCCGGCGCGAAAAAGGCGCCTCCGCCGCTCATGGCGGCGCCCGCCCGCACCGCGCTCAATCGCTTCCAAACGCTTTCAGCACTGCGCCGCCCAAGCCTGCAGGGCGTTTACAAACTGCGCCGCATGGTATCCGTCGCACACCGCGTGATGCACCTGCAGCGCAAGCGGCAGAAGCAGCTGCTCGCCCTGCTGCACAAACCGCCCGATGGTAAAAATGGGCTGATAGCAGGCAAAGCCGTTTTGCAAATCCAGCGAAAAGCTCGTGAACGAAGCCCACGGAATGCAGGAAACGTGGAAGATATTCTCCGGCGCGGGCTTGGGATTCATCTCCAATCGCCCGCCATAGTCCGCCCGGTCCTGCTCATAGCGGCGGCAGAACACGGCCCAATCGGGATCATATTCCGTCCAGAGCGCAGAAAACGTCTCCGTCTGCGGATGAAAGACCGTATAGGACGGGTGCGCCACATCATAAAACCCCAGCGTGCCGGCGGCATCCCGGCCCATGCGAAATTCGCGGAAAGCATTCACCGTCTGCGCAAGGCCGTGCAGCAGCAGCGGAAAGAACCGCGTGCCGGTCGCCTCGGCGCGCGCCCGCACAGCCTGCACGTCGAGCTGCACGGTCATGCAGAACGTGCAGGGACCCGTCTGCTGGTAAGCCGTAAAATGCTCCCGCCGGGGCCAGGTCGCAAAATCGATCGGATGAAACGCCATACGCCCTCCTTGCCGCTGCACGGCAGCGCACCTGTTCCCCTTGCTGCGGCGCGGGACCGCGTCCCGCTTTCCCTCGCCGCGTCAAGGGCATAAATTTCCGTCTCCGCCAGCGCGGCTCATTCCTTCTCCAGCCCCGCGAAGTTCGCCATGAGCTTCTTGGTCCCCACGCTGTCAAACTGCACCTCGACCAGCATGTCGCCCCCCATCGGGCGCACGGCGCGCACCGTGCCGCCGCCGAAGGCTTTATGCCGCACGCGGTCGCCCGGCGCGACCTGCACCGGCGGCTTCTTCTGCTGGGAGAAGAGCTTCTTCGCACCCTCGGCCGCCGGGGTGGAGGCGGCGCGCGTCGTCTGCACCGTGCCGGCGCGCGCCGTGCCGCGCGCGCCGTATCCCCCGCCGCTGCCGTAGCCGGCGCCGCCGTAAGCCGTGCGGTCGCTGCGCTGCGCAACCCCCTGGTATTCCAGCAGCGCGGGGTTGATCTCCGCCACGAAGCGCGAAGCGCGGTTGGGCAGCGTCTGGCCATAAAGCGTACGCACGGCGGCGCGCGTGAGATAGAGCTTCTCCTTGGCGCGCGTGATACCGACATAGGCCAGCCGGCGCTCCTCCTCGATCTCCTCCGGCTCGAACATAACCTGACGGCCGGGAAATACGCCCTCCTCCATGCCCGCGAGGAACACGACGGGGAATTCCAGCCCCTTCGCGGCATGGATGGTCATGAGCGTGACGGTATCGGCCGCGGCGTCGTAATTGTCGATGTCCGTCATCAGGGACACCTCTTCCAGGAATGCGCCGAGCGTCGCCTCGTCATTCTCCTCCTCGAAGCTCTCGATGGAAGACAGCAGCTCGCTGAGGTTGTCGATGCGGTCGGCGGCCTCCGGGGTGTTCTCCGCGCGGTACATGTCCATATACCCCGTGCGCTCGAGCATGTGCGTATACAGTTCATGCAGCGGCACGTGCTCCCGTTCGGCGCGCAGCGACTCGATCATGCCGGTGAAAGCCGTGAGCTTCGTCGCAGCGCGGGAGAGCGAATCGAACTCGCCCGCATGGGAGATGATCTCAAACAGGCTGCATCCACGCTGGACGGCGAGCGCGCGCGCCGTCTCCAGCGTCGCCGCGCCGATCTGGCGCTTGGGTTCGTTGATGATGCGCGTCAGGCGCACGTCGTCGGCAGGATTGTGGATAACGGACAGATACGCCAGCGCGTCCTTGATCTCCTTGCGGTCATAGAACCGGTGCCCGCCGATGATGCGGTAGGCGATGCCCATCTTGGCGAGCGTCGTCTCGATGATGTTCGACTGGGCGTTGGCGCGGTAAAGCACGGCGAAATCGCGCAGCTTCCGGTTCTCCTTCGTCACGCCCTGCAGGATGGAGGCGGCGATGAAATAGGCCTCGTCCCGCTCGTTCTCCCCGCAATACTCCGTGATGGCCGCGCCGCCGCGATTGTCCGTCCACAGCGTCTTGCCGCGCCGGCCGCGATTGTTGGCGATGACGTCGTTGGCGGCGTTGAGAATGCGCTCGGTGGAGCGATAATTCTGCTCAAGGCGGATGACGCGCGCGCCGGGGAAGGTCTTGTCAAACTGCAGGATATTCTCGATCGTCGCGCCGCGGAATTTATAGATGCTCTGGTCGTCGTCGCCCACGACGCACAGGTTGCCGTGCGCGCCGGCCAGGAGGCTGACGAGCCTGAACTGCGCGAGGTTGGTGTCCTGGTACTCGTCGACGAGGATATAGCGGAAGCGGCGCTGGTATTTCTCCAGCACGTCGGGGCAGGTCTCAAGCAGGCGCACGGTGAGGGCGATGATGTCGTCGAAGTCCAGGGCGTTGGCGTTCTCCAGCCGCGTCTGGTAGGCCCGGAAAATCTTGGCCACCTGCGTCAGCCGCACCTCGCTGCCCGCGCCCGCGGCGAACGCCTCCGGGGTGAGCAGCTTGTCCTTCGCGGCGCTGATCATGTTCTGCACCGAGCGGGGCGGCAGCTGCTTGTCGTCGATGTTCAGCTCCTTCATGCATTCCTTGATGACGCGGCGGCTGTCGTCGCTGTCATAGATGGTGAAGCTGGATGTATAATGGCCTCCCAGCGCGGTGATCTCGCGGCGCAGGATGCGCACGCAGGCGGAATGGAACGTCGAGGCCCAGACCTCCTCCGCCTGCTCGCCCAGCATCTTGGCGAGGCGCTCCTTGAGCTCGGCGGCGGCTTTGTTGGTGAAAGTGATGGCCAGCACCGACCACGCGGGCGGCGCGCCCACGGCCAGCAGGCGTTCGGCGCGCTCAGCCTCCGCCGGCTCGAGCGGCGCGCCCGCGTCAAAGGCCGCAAGCAGGCGGTAATCCTCGTCCGAATCCCCGCCAAAGGGCACCTCCGGGCTGAGATAGGCGTTGCCGAAGCGCAGCAGGTACGCGATGCGGTTGACGATAACCGTCGTCTTGCCGCTGCCCGCGCCGGCCAGGATGAGCACCGCGCCCTCCGTATGATAGACCGCCTCGCGCTGCATGGCGTTGAGGCGGGAAAACTGCCGGTCGATGATCTCCCGGCGCAGGGAAAGAAAATCCTCTCTTGTATGCATGGCCGTGTCTCCCAATCCAAAAATATTGCTTCCGGCCCGCGCGCCGCCGGCGCCGGACCGCAGAAATTGCCTGGGAAATATTCTAACACAAAAGGCGCGCGCGGTCAATTTGCGCGCGGCGTTCTGCGCGTGGCATAACAGCGCCCCGCGCGTCATATGCTAATAGCGACAACGGGGGTGATGCGTTGAACCGGAGAACCAAAGATGCGGCGCTTTCCTTATTGCTGCATATCGTCGCGGCGGAGCTTGTCGGCGCGCTGTCCGGCCTGCTGTCCGGCGACATTGGCGGCGTTTACCGTTCGCTTTCGCAGCCGCCCCTTTCGCCGCCGGGATGGGTGTTCCCTGTGGTGTGGATCGCGCTGTTTGCCTGCATGGGCGCGGCGTCGTTCCTGGTGACGCGGGCCGTCGCGCCCGACCGGCTGAAGAACAGCGCGCTGGTGTTTTATGGCCTGCAGCTGGCGGTCAATTTCCTGTGGCCGATCGTGTTTTTCCGCTTTGGGCTGTTCTGGGTGGCGGCGCTTGTCATCGCGCTGCTGCTCGTGCTGCTCGCGGCGACGATCGGGAAAATGCGGCGCGTGCGCCCCGCGGCGGCCTGGTGGATGGCGCCCTATTTTCTGTGGGTGCTTTTCGCGACCTATCTCAATCTGGGCGTGGCGGTGCTCAATTGAGCTCGTCTGCCTGCCAAAAGGAAACGGCGCGCCTCTGCTCCGGCAGAGACGCGCCGTTTGATTTCCGCTCTCCTGCACGGGAAAGCGGCTTTCTGAAAAGGGCCTGCCTTCCGTCGATGCGCGTTCCCGCGCGCCCGGCGAGGGCCGCGGCCTTCATTCCAGCAGATTGCCCTCCGCGTCGACCTGGCCTTTTCTGACCAGCAGCTGCACCCCGTGGATCAGGCTGGTGATCCACACCCACAGCGCCGAGATCAGCCCGGCCGCGAACAGGCCCGCGAGGAGGAACCACAGCACTGCATGGCTGTCCGCATAAGCAGTGTTCCACTGCCCGCCGTTGACGATCGCATTGCTGAAATCGACGCGCAGCGCAATGAGCAGCACGATCATCGCGGCGACGGAAAGGATGAACTGGATCATGCGGCGGTTGCCGCGCTTATGAAACCCGAGGTAGCGATCCTGCACGCCGAACACGCCGAGGAAAAACGCCAGCATCGCCGCCTTTTTGCGCCGCCGGGCCTGGACGGTGGGGGCGCGGCGCAGCTGCTTCTGCTTGGGCATGCGCGTGCCGCAGGCGGCGCAGCGCTGCACGGCTTTGGGGTTCTCCGCACCGCAGGACGGGCAGTGGCGCGTCCCGTCGCGCGGTTCAAGCGTGCAGTCATGACACAGGTTATACTGCCCGGGAAGGGACTTCCCGCACTTGACACAAAACATGAAACCTCCACCTTTCCGCCGTTCTCAACGGCCGGCGCCCGCCTGAAGAATTTGGTTTTATTATACCACAGGAGGACATAAAGAAAAAGAGCGGATTTTTGACAGCTGTGTCACGCCGGTGTCCAAAAGCGCTGGGCCCGCCGCGCGTCGCACGGGCCCAGCATCGTTCGCGGCCCCGCCGACGAAAAAAACGCCCTTGTGGCAAGCGTGTTTATCGCGCAGGCAAACCAGGCTTTCTCCTGCCGGGCGGCAAGCCCCCTTCCCTGCCCAATCGCTTTGCATATCCCGGCAGTGCCGTTGTTCAGCACACCGCCTCCCCCCCCCCCCCCAAAGGGCAGGGCGCGGCAACCTACCGCCATCTTCTGCACAAAGACGCCTGGCGGCGCGGCGATCGCCTTTTTACCCCGCGCCCGTGTCCGGCTCCATTCAAAAAGCAACCGGCAAAGCCAGATCTTGCGCTTACCGGTGCGTTATGCTGCTTTTGGGCAGAACACGCGGCAACCTCGGCAGGCAAGAGACAACACGCCCAGCGGCGGCTGGAACAGCCACGGGCGCGCTTCTCCAGCGACAAGCATTAGTCCACCGCCCTGTTGCGGCCTTGCCGGCGCCCATTCCCTTCCGCCACTGGAGCCACGCAGTTTTTTGCCGCAAAAATAGGCGACCAGCGAGGCTGACAAAGCTGGCCGGATGCGGCCCGCAGGCGAGGAAAACGCGGCCAGCCGTCTGTTTTTTCCCGAAAAGCCGTGTTTCCCCTTTGTCCATCGAGGCGAACGCCGCCGGTCCTTTGTGCGAGGTCGGGCGGTGTTCGCAGCCCCCATTGCCCCGATCACAAACTGGCGGCGTGCCTCTCCAGCGGCGGGCAGCACAACTGCCGCATGCCGCCGGGAGAAGAGGCGTGCCGCCAGTCTGGAAGCCATGGAATTGGGGTACGTGTCGGGTTTGAAAAAATTTTTTTGAAAAATCGACAAAAAGCGAAAACCTTTTGCCCCCTTCGTGTGTCTGTATAATAGAGAAACCAATAAAGGGGTGGCGGAACGCCCCGGATGGAGTTCTCGGCAACGCGGAGATGTTGGTTCCCTCTCCGAGTGTGCATCGCTTGCCATTGCAGTGTTTCTGCCTGGCGGTTTGGCAGATTGCTGCATTTGCATTCCCCGTTTTCTTCCCGAAAATGTACAAAGCCGGCGCGATCGCGCCGGCTTTGTACATTTTTGATAAAAGTTCGCGCCCCGTGGCAACTCTCATCGTTCTGCCGTGGCAAATGCGCCTATGAAACAAGATCCGGGCAACGAGCGAAGGCGGCAAGAAAATCAATGGTGGCTTGTCCTCCTCTCCTTCGCTCGAAACGAAATGCGCTTGGACTGAAATTTTCCGCTACAACTGCCCATCGAAAATTCTGGCTTTGGGCGAATTTTTACGTCTTCCCTCTACGGGTGGACAAAGGGTAACGCACCCGGCAGCCGAAACGGACGCGGGCGCGCATCTTTCGCGCCGGGCGTCATCCCGCCGTTCCGCGGCGGTCTTGCCCGCGCCCCTTCCCCTCCCGCCGCCAGGTCTGCGACGTTTCTCGGGAAAAAAACGGGCAACTTACAAAGCTGACAAGGCGTTGGGGCACACGGGTCGGCGTCTGTTCGGCATGACAGAAGCCGTGCTTCCCTTCGCCCGCCGAGCACACGCTCGTCCAATATAATCTGAATTTTTAAGAGTGAAGAAAATAAAAAAGCGATTGACTTTTTGGTTTAATGGTGTTAAACTCAAGTCGACGGGTTTACTGATATTAAACCAAAAGGGGAGCGATACGATGCAGTCCTATCAATTTGGAAAAATGGAATTGAAGTTTGCTCAACTCATATGGGAGCATGCGCCTATTTCTTCCGGAGAGTTGGTCAAGCTATGTCAGGAAACGTTAGAATGGAAAAAGTCTACTACGTATACCATGTTAAGACGGCTTTGCGAAAAAGGACTATTTGAAAATCGGGACGCGATTGTATACGCACGAATTTCACAGAACGAATTTCGCGCACTGCAAAGCAAACAATTCGTCGAGGAAACTTTCGGCGGATCTCTTCCAGAATTCTTGACAGCCTTTGTATCCAAGAAAAAGCTGTCTGAAAAAGAGATACGCGAATTGCAAGAGCTGATCGATAACATGGAGGCATAAAAGTCATGACAACGCAACTATTCCTACGCATCTTCGACATGAGTTTTACTGCCAGCGTTGTTATTCTATTTGTCATCGTCATTCGGCTGTTATTGAAAAGACTGCCAAAGGTATTCTCCTGCGCGCTGTGGGGTGTCGTGCTTTTCCGCCTATTATGCCCTCTCTCATTTGAACGGCCATTCAGCCTTTTTCCGGCACAGAATCAACCGCTTTCGCCTGATTTTACGCAGATTCACACGGGTATCCCGCTGATCGACCAGAATGTCTATCCGCTCATATCACCACCTTCCGATTCCGCTGCCGGGTCATCGCATTCGGCCGTCTGGATTTCCCTGGTTGCGTGGTTATGGATTGCGGGTATTATCCTGTTTCTGATTTATAATCTTATTACCTTGATTCGGCTACAAAAAAGATTGGTCGGTGCTGTTCGGGTTCATACTAATGTTTATTTCGCGGATGAAATCGCCACGCCTTTCGTGATGGGGATAATTCGTCCCAAAATTTATCTTCCTTCGGACATCGAAGCAGAGGATCAGCGTTTCGTCGAGATGCACGAAAGGATGCACGTCAGGTATGCGCACCCTATTATTAAGCTGATTGCGTTTTCTGCGTTGGTTCTGCATTGGTTCAACCCGTTGGTATGGGTGGCATTCGTTCTTTTCTGCAAAGATATGGAGATGATGTGTGACGAATGCGTTCTGCGAAACATGGAGGGAGACGTCCGCAGGCAATATTCTGAAGCAATTTTACACCTTGCGACTAACAAACGGATGTTGACAGTGCTTCCCGTTGCTTTTGGAGAAGGGAACACGAAAACCCGTATCAAAAACATCTTGTCCTATCGCAAGACCGCTATCTGGGCGATTATTTTAGTCACCATCCTGTTAATCGTCATTTGCTTTGGCTTGCTCTCTAAACGGCCGAGCAGCGCCAATAAATATATTCCGTTCCCGGCTTATCAAACAGAAAACACCATGGTAAACGCCCCTGCTAATGTATCCCCTTTTCATATGTACATTGACCTGCCAAAGGGCTGGGAAGCACATATGCCGCCTGAAGAAGCGCACAACTCTTTGTTTTTCACACCCGTTTATCTTTATAAAGATGACGTCTTGATGGCAGTTTGCGGGTATAATCAATTTGAGTCCATTGATGAAAATGAAATCCCGCAGGGAGAGTATTATAAGGCTGTTTACAGCGGCATTCGGCTGGGGAGTTTGTATCGATGGGATGATTACCAACCGATCGTCACTGCGGAAGGCATGGAAACCGCGCTGGCAAATGTTTATATTCAACAAACAGACGGTATGCCATCGGCGGCGGCAAGTCCTACAACTGTATTGCCAGGCATTTTGTCTTACAATAAACAGCTGCAAGTTTATGTCGCCATTCAATTTTCATCAGATACGGTTACGGACGAGGAACGGGAGATAATTGCAAAAAGTATTCGCTTGGCGTAGTGCATTCCCGCTACGATAAACTGGCTGTCGGGAGTTAACGTAACGGAAAGGGATGATTCGTGATGACTGTAAGAAAAAAGCCTTTTATAGTCCCGTTCCTCAGCATTGCCTATGTTGTTGTGGTCTGTTCCTTTTCACTTTTATCTATTGGCATTTATCAGAATTTCGTATCATTTCAAGGTTATCCGGTATTGCCGCCGCACCTGCCGTTATCAGTCAACACCGGTTTGCCATCGAAGCCATCCGCGACTCCTTCAACAAGCGGTGAATCCTCTATTTCGTCAACCGAAACCCCGCCTTCTTCACAGGCAAGCCGTCCACAGTTGCCGCCGGATGCGCCGAATTATATGCGGCTTTATCCTGAAATGTATGCCCCGGGGCCTCAACCAGGCAGCGAAGCTGCACGTGACATGACTTTATATCTGACTTTTGATGATGGGCCGTCTAAAAATACAAATGCAGTACTGGATATTTTAGACCAATATGGAATCAAAGCCACTTTTTTTGTTGTGCCGAATGATTCTCAAAGCTGTGCAGAGCGTTTGCGCGAGATCCATGATAGAGGGCATACCATTGGTGTACATTCGAAAACGCACGACTATCGAGCGATTTACAAAGATGTTGAGAGTTATCTGAACGACTTTTCTGCGGCTTATGAAATTGTATATCAAGCCACGGGTGCGTATCCAACGCTATTCCGTTTTCCCGGCGGCAGCATAAATTCCTATAATCGTGATACGTACATGGAAATCATACAAGAAATGGAACGCCGGGGCTTTGTATACTTTGACTGGAATATCAGCGCGCAAGATGCACAAAAGGGAATCACCGCCGAGGAGGTATACCAAAACGTAATGTCCTCATTGGGAAAACGGAAAAGCGGCGTGGTACTCATGCATGATTCTAACGCACGCGGAACAACTGTTGAGGCATTGCCCCGTATTATTGAAACGCTGCAGGAAAAGGGCTTTCAATTTGATCGATTGAGCAATCATGTTCATCCGATTCAGTTTCGATAGGTCCCCTTTGTCGGTGTCGAAAAATCCGCGCCTCGGCGGGCAAAGGGAAGCTCGGCCAGCGGTGAGAAGGAACGGGCGCGGGCGCGCATCTTTCGCGCCGGGCGTCATCCCGCCGTTCCGCGGCGGTCTTGCCCGTGCCCCTTCCTCTCCCGCCGCTGGATCCGCGAAGTTTTCCCTTGAAAAGCGGGCGCAGCCCGGCCAACCAGGCAACCGGGTTACCGCCCGCGGGCGAGGAAAGCACGGCCGTCTGTCCCCCCAAAAACTGTGTTTCCCCTTTATCTGCCCAAGGCAGCAGCATCCGAAAATCTTTCGTTGCCTGCGGCGCAAATAAAAAGCAACCCAACGATGGCACGCCAAAGTTTGGTTGCTTTTTGCGTCCGAAGCCGTGTCGGTTGACAAAAGGCCCCGGCAAAGCTTTTAACTGTTCCTGACAGCGATAAAGCCGGATTTTCCGCCGCAGAGGAGGAAATGGACGTCTATCGAATCAGCGTAAAATTTTCACGATTTCTTGGAACGTCTCCATATTGCGAAGCTGATCAAACTCCGGAGCTGACAGCCATTTATCGCGCATGATCTCGCAAAGCGTTCTCGTGTCCGACGTTTCGAAATCCAACTTTCTTGCAGAAACATCGCCGAGTAATATGCTGGAAAAAAGCTGCTCTTCCGGTCGTCCGTCAAACGCTTTGGCCGCTGTTGCCGCGATTTTCAGGTGTGCGATCGCCTTTTCGTCATTTTCGAGCCTTGCGTACCGCTTTGCAAGATCCAATTGCAG
This sequence comes from Candidatus Tabaqchalia intestinavium, assembly GCA_904420005.1. Lineage (GTDB taxonomy): Bacteria > Bacillota > Clostridia > Oscillospirales > CAJFTT01 > Tabaqchalia > Tabaqchalia intestinavium. The sequence goes on from CAJFTT010000039.1 coordinate 18,347, forward strand.
CTTGGCCGCACCCCAGCCATCCGGCGTGATAGTGTTGTCATACGCAATTTTTTCAAGCTCAAATACCTTTTCTATTGCAATAATGGATTGCTCATCCGAAACACAACCGGAATTTGCCAACAGCCAGACGGAGCTTTTCAACGCTTCATAGTCTTGCTTGATTTTATTTCTCAAAAAAGGAAGCTTTTCATTTTCATCCAAACTCCACCACATCTGATTTTCTTTGCAGAATTCAGCCGACGGCAGGGATTCATAAATGGTTCTGCCGATTTCCTTTCGTCCCCTTTCACAGTGATTGAACGCAAGCCTGGCCGTCGCCTCAAGGCGAATATCCTGATCCGGACAGTATTTCATGATCCTTTCCCCCAAGGCCATGATTTCCGCATCGTATTTTTCCGCATTTTCCTTCCATTCGGGAATGTTGCCATCGTCATCCCCCGAAACAAATAACGCGTACATCAATTTATTGAGTAGCGCAAAGTTATTGGGGTATTCTGCGACGCCTTCCCGCGCAATCGCGATGCAGTCATAAACTTTTCCTTGGCTGATCGCTTCCTGAAAGCGGAGCAAATATTGCGCGACCCTTTCCCGCTCGACATTTTCATCCATACCAAGAAGTTTATCTACCGTCACGCCAAAAAAGTCCGAAATCACGGGGAGCAATTCCAGATCCGGATAACACGCGCCGGTTTCCCAGCGCGATACCGACTGATACGAAACGCCGAGAATCTCCGCTAGTTCCTCCTGTGTAATATCCTTTTCTTTTCTCAAATATTTGATCGTATCACCAACATGCAGTTTCATCGGGTTCGCTCCTTCCTTTTCCTTGTTATGGAAAGCGGCGCCTCTTTCTGTTATCAGTATATCCGGCTCGCGTGATCGATTCAACAACGCATTTTTCGAGAAAAATTCAACCGTATGGTGAGCGAATGAAAAGCGCCGCACCGATTCACAAGCGAGCCGCAGAGGTGCGGCGTGCCTTTTCGGGCAGGGGGCTCCCGCCCCTGCCGCGCGGGAGAGCGCAAGGATTATTGGATGCCGTGGAAGGAACACGGCGAGCAAGGCGGCCGCCAACTGCCCGCGCCTGCGATTCCACGTGCAGCGCGGGGTCTTGCCGTTCGTGAACCCGGCGCTTTGCAAGGCGCTCTTTCTCATGCGCGCAGCGCGGGGCCTTGCTCCCTCCTAGCCATGATCTGGCGTTTGATGCGCTCCCTCACGCGCGCGGCGCGGGAGAAGCCTCTCTGCGTTTTTTCCTTGCCCGCAGCGCCCCGGCCAGCAGCAGCGCGCCGCCGGCAAGGCAGCCGGCGAGCAGCGCCAGCAGGTAAATATTCGCGTTGATGACCGGGACGCTGTTCCAGACCGAGAAGTCAGCCTGCGTGAGGTTCAGGCGCCATTCCCCCTCCAGTATGGCGTACAGCACGTCGCCGACCACCGAAATGAACGCGCCGCTCGCCAGCGTGCACAGCCCGGCCCGCAGGAGGCCGTTGACCGGCAGATAGCGCAGGATCGCAAACAGCAGCCAGACGAAAGCGACAAGCACCGTCGCCACCGGAAAGGCTACCGCCCAATACGACGCGTCGGCGCCCAGGCCGCACACGGCCAGCAGCGCATACAGCAGCGCCGTATCCGTCGCCATCGTGATCAGCCCCTTGTGCCGCGCGGCGAATCCCCGCAGCGGCAACTGATGCAGCACGAAGGGCAAAAACGCCACCGCCAGCCCGAACAGCGACGGCACCGCCGCCAGCAAAAACCAGCCTCCGCCGGAATAAAGATCGCAGCTGAGCAGCAAAAGCAGCAGGCTTGCCGTGAAGCCGCCGAGCGTCCAGGAAAAGCGCCGCCGCGCAACGGCCAGCGGTATGGCGGTGAGAGAGGCGAGCATGAGCATCGCGGTCAGCACGATAAAAAACCAGTCGAGCCGCCGGTCGAGCGCGAGATTGACAATGAAGCAGGTCACAACCGGGACCGCCAGCACGAGCAGCAGCACCAGCAGGACCTTGTTTTTCAGCCCCCGCTTGTAATTTCGCAGGATCTCCTGCTTCTCCTCGCGCAGCTGATCGGCATACGTGTCGTCCTGCATCTTCTCCCAGGTGCGCCGGCAGTCGCCGCATTCGGCAAGATGCGCCTCCACCGCGGTTTTGCTTTCGCCGCTGCAGACGCCGTCGTGATATAACGGCAGCAGATCCTGGATCATGTCACAGGGATATTTCATTCTCGTTCCATCCTTTCTTGCAGTTTCAGCCGGGCGCGGTGATAGGTCACGCGGGCCCAGTTTTCGGTTTTGCCGAAGAGCGCGCCGATCTTTCGGAACGACAGCTCCCCGAACACACGCAGCTGGAACACTTCCTTATAAGGCTCCTCCAGCGCGTGCAGCGCCTGATGCAGCCGGAAAGCGGTGTCCTCCTCGTCCAGCGCGTCCTCGATGCCGGCGGCCGGGTCGGGCGGCGCGAGCGCTTCCTCTTCGGGAAGCTCGCAGTGCTTTTTCCGCCGCCTGCATTCGTCGACGAACAGGCGCTTCGCGATGGCGCACAGCCAGGTGCGCTCCGACGAGCCGCCGTAAAACGGCCGCCGCGCGGTCATCGCCTGGAAAAAGGTCCGCTGCGTGATTTCCTCTGCGAGGTCCTGGCTTTTGGACATTGCCAGCACGTAGGAATACACCTGCATGAAGTGCGCCTCATACAGCTGCGCAAAATCCGTCTCCACGTCATCGCCTCCCTTCCGCATCGATTTCATCCCTTAGACGGCGGGACGGAACTTTCGTTACAGGAATCTGCAAAAAAATTTTCCCCGGCGGCCCGTGGCCGGAACGCGAGCGGGGGCCGCCGGGAAAAGGGATTTCATTATAGCATAGTTTCGCCGGATGGGCGCCGGATTTTTCATCGGTATCCGCGTGGCCAGCGCGGCGGCGGACGAAAAAAATTTTTTGAGGGGTTGACAACGCGGCGCAATCTGACTATAATGAGAAAAACAAATTCGCAAAGACGTCGATGGAGAACACCTCCATTCCCTCTTTTCAGAGAGCCGCCGGGCGGTGCGAGGCGGTAAAGAGGCTGGATGCGTGATCCCTCCTGAGTCGGGGCCCGAACGCGCGGTCAGCCGCGCCGGTAGGCGTCCACGCTTGGCAGCGTTAACGGCCTGAGGCTTGCTGGAGCCTGACGAGCGGGCGCGCGGAAGCGTGTCAATTTGGGTGGTAACGCGGATGACATCCGTCCCATGGTTGGGACGGATGTTTTTGTTTGTCCGCACCGCGGCCTCAACACAGTCTTGTATCGGGAAAAGGAGTGGTCAAAAGTGGAAAAAAAGCTGATTCTGGAAATCGCGGAGCGTATTCGCGCGCTGCGGGAGATTCTCGACCTGACGGAGGCGGACATGGCCGCGGCCGCGGGCGTGACGGAGGAGGAATACCACGCAGCGGAGGCAGGGGACGTCGATTTCAGCTTCACCTTCCTCTATCTGTGCGCGGAGAAGCTGGGCGTCGACCTCAGCGAGCTGCTGACCGGCCGCGCGCCGACGCTGTCGTTTTACACCATCACCCGCAAGGGGCACGGGCTGCCCATCGAGCGCCGCCAGGGGTTCAAATACCTGCATCTGGCGCATCTGATCCGCGACCGCATCGCCGAGCCCTTCATCGTCACGGCGCCCTGGCACGCGGAGAACGAGACCGCGCCCATCGCGCTGTCCTCGCACGAGGGGCAGGAATTTGACCTGATTCTGTCCGGCGATCTGCTGGTGCAGATGGAGAACCACACCGAAGTGCTGCACGAAGGCGACAGCATCTATTATGACTCCGGCCACAAGCACGGCATGGTGGCGGCGGGCGGCAAGGAATGCGTGTTCCTCGCCGTCGTGATGAAATCCGAGAAGGGAGAGAACGCGTGATGCAGAACCTGCATAAGAAGTATATCACCGAAACCTACGACGAGAACGGCCGCCTGGCCCATGTCGAGTGGCATATCCCCGACAGCTACAATTTCGCGTTCGATATCGTCGACGAAATGGCGCGGCTCGATCCGGACAAAATCGCGCTGCTGTGGACCAGCGACAAAGGCGAGGAACGCCGCTTCTCCTTCGCCGAGCTCAAGCGCCTGTCCGACAAGACGGCCAACATGTTCCGCGCGCACGGCATCGGCAAAGGCGACATGGTCATGCTCGTGCTCAAGCGGCATTACCAGTTCTGGCTGTGCATGCTCGCGCTGAACAAGCTCGGTGCGGTGGCCGTCCCCGGCACGAACCTGCTGACCAAGAAGGATTTCGTCTACCGCTTCAACGCGGCCGACATCAAGGCCATCGTCTGCACCACCGACGGCGAAACGGCCGACCACGTCGACGACGCCGTGCCCGAGAGCCCGACGCTCAAGATGCGCTTTTCCGTGCACGGCGACCGGCCGGGCTGGATGAATTTCGACCGCGAGATGGAGGCGGCGAGTGAGGATTTCCCCCGCCCGACGGGCGCGGACGCCACCGTCAAGACCGATCCCATGCTGATGTATTTCACCAGCGGCACCACCGGCATGCCCAAGATGGTCATCCACAACCAGTGCTACTCGATGGCGCACCTGATGACCGCCAAGCACTGGCAGAACGTTTCGCCCGAAGGGCTGCACCTGACCCTTTCGGACACCGGCTGGGGCAAGGCCGTCTGGGGCAAGCTCTACGGCCAGTGGATCATGGAGACCTGCGTGTTTGTCTATGACTTCGACAAATTCACGCCCTCCGACCTGCTCGCCATCATGGAGAAATACCGCATCACGACGTTCTGCGCGCCGCCGACGATGTTCCGCTTCTTCATCAAGGAGGGCATGGAGGGCTACGACCTGTCCTCCCTGCAATACACCGCCATCGCGGGCGAGGCGCTCAACCCCGAGGTGTATAACCGCTTCCTGGAATACACCGGCATCAAGCTGGCCGAAGGGTTCGGCCAGACCGAGACGACCTGCATCATCTTCAACCAGAAGGGCGACCTGATCAAGCCCGGCTCCATGGGCCGGCCCTCCCCGGCTTACCGCGTGGCGGTGGTGCGCGAGGACGGCACGGAAGCGGACGTCGGCGAAGTCGGCGAGATCTGCGTGCGCACCGACGAGGCGGGCGGCGGCGTGCCGATCGGCCTGTTCATGGGCTATTACCGCGACGAGGAGCGCACCCGGCAGGTCTGGCACGACGGGCTGTACCACACGGGCGACACCGCCTGGCGCGATGAGGACGGCTATTTCTGGTACGTGGGACGCGTGGACGACGTCATCAAGTCCTCGGGTTACCGCATCGGCCCGTTCGAGATCGAGAGCGTGCTCATGGAGCACCCGGCCGTGCTCGAATGCGCCATCACCGGCGCGCCCGACCCGGTGCGCGGCCAGGTCGTCAAGGCGACCATCGTGCTCACGCGCGACTACCAGCCCTCCGAAGAGCTGAAAAAAGAGCTGCAAAATTACGTCAAGAAGCAGACCGCGCCCTATAAATACCCGCGCGTCGTGGAATTCGTCGCCGAGCTGCCCAAGACCATCAGCGGCAAGATCCGCCGCGCGCAGATCCGCGAGGAATCCAAATAAAGCGCATCCCGCGCAGGCCGCCGGCGGCAAGACCATCGCTGCACTGGCGACCTGCAGGAACGAAGTAAAGCGGCGGGGACTGGATCGATCCGGTCCCCGCCGCTTTTGCTGTCTTTGCGCCGCCTTCCCGCGCGGGATGCTGCGGGAAGCCGTCCGTCGGCAGCGGGATCGCAAAAACCGCCGCCTGACCGCCAGGAACGCCGGCGCGCAAAGCCGGAGAAAGCGCGTCCGCCGGCAAGGCTGTCCGGCGAATCGGGCGGCAGGTATCGCGCCGTGATTACTGCCGTTTGGTGGCACGCAGGGCAGCGTCCGGGCCAGCCGTTTTGCTGCTTAACGGCGAAGCGGCCGGGCCGGAACGCCTGCACACAGGCGTTTTTTCTTTATGATTATCCGTCAAGAATTGAGGTTCAGTCGTGTATCCCCTACCGGGCGGGCGTCAAAAACTCCCGCCTATTTTTCCCGGGCAATGGAGAACAAGCGGTTCATACCCGCGGTGGATAAAGGGAAAGACGTTTTTTGTGACGCCCAACAGACGGCCGGCTGTGTTTTTCCTCTCCCACGGGCGAGCGCCCGGCAGCCTTGTCAGCGGGGCCTGCGCCCGTTTTCCTCCCGAAAAGCGCCGCGGTCCGGCGGTGAGAGGGAAGCAGCACGGACAAGGCTGTAGCAGGACGGCGGGCTGACGCCCGCCGAGTGCGCGGGCGCATCCGTTCCGGCCGCTGCTGGGCACGTTACTCCGGTGTCCACAGAGGGTACAGTAGTGAGATGAATAGGGACGCAAGCTGCCACCATATAGTTGCATCCACGCAGTGGGCAATGCAACTGTATGGTGGCAAATCGCATTTTTAATGCAGATATTTCCAACTTGTATTTGATCGCCTGCAAAAGCCAAGCAGCCCTGCTGCAACAATATTATGTAAGCAACCAATTGGTAGCACGTCGGAACGAGTTACGCTCGTTCCGATTTTTTGCATCAAAAATCAGTCACCCGCTCCACGGTTCCTCCTCTTTCGCAAAAAGTCACGCTCGCGCGCGCCTGTTCGGTTGTAAACGCCCTCACCACGGCTCGCTGTCGCTACCAACTTTTTGCAAGTTCGAAAGTTCAACTCCCACCTCCGAAAACGCAAAAATATCTTTTTCATGTGGCTTAGACACGTCGTCGCAGACGTCACATCGTTCGCGACGGCGTTTTCTTTTTCAAAGCCGCCGCTCCCCCACCCCGTCGCTCCCCCTTTCCAACTGCGACCCGCATACACTGGGCTCGCAGTTGGTTTTCTTGTTACCACTCTGGGTATCTTTTTTGTGGGCGCTTCCGGAAGCAGAAACGTGCTACCGTTTGGTTGCTTCGAGGCGATCATAAAAGAAAAGATGCTGTAATTGTCTTGGCGTCATGCAAGCCGCGTCTGTCTGCCAATCTGCCGACCGCATGTCCAAGGACAAAACCGGCACAGCGCGGAATTTGCAACCATATGGTTGCAAAGCAAAAAACGGCTGCCGGTATACGGTTGCCGCACAACAAGCCGAATGCAGCCAAACGGCAAAATGCTGCCAAACGGTTGCATTGTTATACATCGCATTATGCTGCCGTTTGGTTGCTTTTGCGCTCTATCACATCTCATATTTCCCGTCGTAATAGTCGCGCGCAGATAGCAAAACCCACCCGGCTGCATCGGTGTCGTCCGGCATCCGCGCAGCGCCGAGGCTGGACGACGGCCCAGCGATTTCATCTGGCAGTGTCGCTACTTCAAATAGGTCAATAAACAGCGTGATTTCGATTTGTGCTTCTCCGGCGGCGTCGATATTGATTGTCCGAACGGGCCAGTCGGGCCGCCACAAAGCCGGTTCCTCCTGCGGATTGAGCTCCAGAAAGAGCAGCCGTGCTTTGATCCAGGCGTCAAAGCCATAGAAGTCCACGCCCGCCTCGAGCACCCCACGCCGCCGCCAGGCCAACGCCTCCATTCGCGCCAGCAGCGAGCGAAATCCTTCCCGACCGTGCGGCAGGATCGTCTGCGGCGGCATGGGGCAAATTTTATCACGGCAAAGGAAAAGCAGGCCATCGGTTTCCACGCGCGCGGGCAGTCGGATTGGCCGCTCTTTTCCGCGGTTTTGGCGGTAATCCCGCCGGAGAAAAAACAGATCCTGTTCCCTCGACTGCATTGGCCCGCCTTCCTTTCACACGCTCTTTTCGCGTCAATGGTCGAGAAATTGCGAATAATTGAGCAAATCTCCGGGCGTCATCTCCAGCGCACGGGAAATATTAAACAAAACCTCTAGAGAAAAAGACCGAATAATATTCGGCGCTTCAATGGAACTGAGCAAGGAACGGCTGATGTTGGATTTTTCTGCAAGCTCCTCCTGCGACAACCCTTTGAGGCGGCGTATCGCGGAAATTGTCAGCCCGAGCTGGATGAATGTGTCTCGATTCTCAAATGCAACTTCCCGGTACATATTGGCCTCCAAAATCAAATGATGGAGAAATTATATCCAATTTTGGAGGATAATTCCATCTTTAACGGTGAGCAAGTGCGCAATATCTTGTGCAAATGTCGCTCTTTTTGAACAATGCAACCATTTGGTGGCTTTTTGCGGATTGTGGGAGTGGGAACCCAGCACAAAAAGATAGCGCTATATAGGATTAGTAGTTATTTGCATACTTCCGGTCGTGACCTCGGCGGAACCGTCGGCATAGATGGGAATGTCCAGGACTGGCACAAACTCCTCATCTACAGAACCCGGTACATCGAGATAATAAGAGTATTCGTCGGTATCCTGAATAAAC
>CAJFTT010000040.1 GCA_904420005.1 Candidatus Tabaqchalia intestinavium
CGTCCCCTTGGCTGGCTCTCTCCGAAAGAAAAACTCGCTGCTTTTTTCCTTTCCCTGACTGTACAAGATGTTTGACAAACCTACACCAAACCACGCAGATTTTACACCTTGTCCGTTGCGTTTTGACAAAAAACGTGTTATACTAAAGTGCTTTCTGCGGCAGCGGATTTCCCCGTGGCCGCGTTGGGGCGCGGCGCGCGCAAAATGCGGCGTACGCGCATAGCATGAAAGTGAAATTTCCTATCAAAAGACGAGGTGAGGAGCATGGACGCGGGAAGTAGTTGCGGTGCGAAGGTCGGCCGAAGATGCGGCGGACGGGTCGGGTGCGTTGACTTCTGCGCGCCTGCTTTCTCCTGCCGATGAACGGTTCTCTTTGCGCCCTTCTGCGAAAAAACTGACAGGAGGAGTGCAGAATGGAAATGCAAGAGCTGGAGGAGCGCGTCGGCACGCTTCTCCATGAACGGAAATATGCCGAGCTGCGCGCGCTGCTTGTGGAGCTCAACGCCGCCGATATCGCGGCGTTGCTCGAGGAGATTGAGGAAGAGCAGCTGCCTATCGTGTTCCGCCTGCTGCCGAAAGAGCTGGCGGCGGAGACGTTTGTGGACATCGACGGCGACATGCAGGAGGTCCTTCTGCGGGCGTTCAGCGATCGCGAGATCAAGGACATGATGGACGAGCTGTTCCTCGACGATACCGTCGACCTCATCGAAGAGATGCCCGCCAACGTCGTCAAGCGTATCCTGCGCCAGACCGATCCGGATACCCGCAAGCAGATCAATGAAATCCTCAATTACCCCAAAGACAGCGCCGGCAGCATCATGACCATCGAATATGTCGATCTCAAGCAGGACATGACGGTGGAAGAAGCGTTCACGCGCATCCGTACCACCGGCGTCGATAAGGAGACGATCTACACCTGCTATGTCACCGACCATGACCGGCATCTGGAAGGGCTGGTGTCGGTCAAGACGCTGCTGCTTTCCCCGAAGGAAAGCGTGATCGGCGACATTATGGAGCGCAACGTCATCTCCGTCAACACCCTGGAGGACCGGGAGGATGTGGCGCACCAGTTTGAGAAATACGACCTTCTGGCGCTGCCGGTCGTCGATCAGGAATCGCGGCTGGTAGGCATTATCACGGTCGACGACGCCATGGACGTCCTGCAGGAGGAGAACACCGAGGATATCGAGAAAATGGCAGCCATCGTGCCAAGCGACAAATCCTATTTCCGCACGGGCGTGCTTGAAACGTGGAAAAAGCGCATTCCCTGGCTGCTGCTGCTCATGATCTCGGCAACCTTCACGGGCAATATCATCCGCTCCTTTGAAGACGCGCTGTCCTCCATGGTGGTGCTCACGGCTTTCATCCCCATGCTTATGGACACCGGCGGAAACGCGGGCAGCCAGTCGTCGGTCACGATCATCCGCGGCCTGTCCCTCGGCGATATCGAGATGCGCGATGTGCTGCGCGTGCTGTGGAAAGAGGTACGGGTGGCGGTGCTGTGCGGCGTCACGCTGGCGGCGGCGAATTTCGTCAAGCTGATGCTGATCGACCGAGTGACGTATCTGGTGGCGGCCGTTGTCTGCCTGACGCTCGTGGCGACGGTTTTCTTCGCGAAGATCATCGGCTGCCTGCTGCCGATCCTCGCCAAGCGTATCGGCTTCGACCCGGCCGTGATGGCCAGTCCTTTCATCACTACTATCGTCGACGCGCTGTCGCTGCTGATCTATTTCCAGATTGCGACGCATTTGCTGGGCTGAGACGGCGATGCAGACGCCCCCGGGAACCGTAGAAACTGCGGTTCCCGGGGGCGCCTTTTTGTCGTAGGGGAAGGCAGCTGCCGGCCGGCGGCAGGTCAGAGCGCCTTTGCGGGCGGCAGATAGGGCAATATCGCGCGGTAAGCGGCCGTCAGCTCGTCAAACGGCACCCGGCAGTTGGCGGGGCTGGGAGAAGGCAGACAGATGCAGTCCGCTCCCGTGAAGCGGCGATACAGCCGCGCGGCGGTCTGGCCGGTGGTGAAAACGGCGCGGATATCGGCGGCCCGGAAAATGCAGGAAAAATCGTTAGGCACGCCGTGGCGGATGCTGGCGTCGGAAGCGCCGTCAATGTCGCAGCGCTGCAGCACGTCCCACAGCGCAATGCCGCGGCGCAGCAGCATGGCGCGCTTTTCCTCGACGCTCTGCGGCAGCGGTTCCTCCAGCACGGCTGCCAGCACGCGCCAGAACCGGTTGTGCGGATGGCCGTAGAAGAAGCCCTGTTCCCGGGATTTGGGCGAGGGCATGGTGCCGAGGATCAGGATGCGGGAATGCGCATCGAACACCGGCGCGATGGTGTGCACGATCGTTTCCATCATGAGACCTCCTGAAGAGCAGAAACGTCCGCCTGCCGCGGAAGATCGCGGCGTACGGAAAGCAGGGACCCCGGCAGCGGCGTAGCGGGGAAAAGCGCGCGCCGGGGGAAGGCTTCTGTCGGAAGCGTTTCCCTGACCGCCGCGCCCGCTGTGCAGGTAGATGACGTCCTGGTATGCGGTTTACCGTCCTGAACCTGGCTGCGACGGAGCGAAGCGGCGCAGCAGCGCTTCGCAGCCACGTGTCACATCCCGCCAGGTCGCGTCAAAATCGCCGGTATACCAAGGGTCGGCCACGTCGCCCGGCGTTTCGGTGAAGTCCAGCAGCCGGACAATCTTGCCCTGCGGGTCACCGCCGGCGATGCGCAGCATATTGCGCAGATTGTGCGTGTCCATGCCGACGAGAAGGTCATAGGCGGCGTAGTCCCCACGCTGCATCTGCACGGCGGTTTTCCCCTCGCAGGAAATGCCGTGCTGGCGCAGCAGACGGCGGGTTCCGGGATGCACCGGATGGCCCAGCTCCTCCGTGCTCGTCGCGGCGGAAGCGACGAAGAATTCCGCCTGCAGCCCGCGCGCCTCGACGAGCGCACGGAAGACGAATTCCGCCATCGGCGAGCGGCAGATGTTGCCGTGGCAGACGAACAGGATTTTTGTCATGATTTTGCTCCTTTGGCAAGAAAGTAGATTGGAGGAACGGAAAACGGATATGCCCGCCGGCAGTGCGCGTTATCAGGCGGCTGGCGGATGCGAACCTCCACTAGGAATACCCTCGGTGAACAAGGGGCAACGCGCCCAGCGGCAGTTGGCAGGAGCGCAGACCACGCTGACGAGGCAGCAGGGCGCTCGCCCGCGGGTGAAGAAAACGCTGCCGTCTGGTTGCCCTCGAGAAACGTCTTTCCCTTTGTCCACCAAGGGTAAGTGTAGCATAAAATGGTGGTGGGGGCAAGCCTGCGTGGGGTATGCGCGGCGTGCCGCAGGCTGTCCCGGGAGACGGGGCCGCTGCCTGTGGTGGCCCGCGCAGAGCCCGGGCCGTTTTGCCGACGAAGGGGACGCAGGACGGGACATTCTGCCGCGCCCGCGCATAGGATGTAGCAAACCGGGCAGAAGGGGTTCCCGGCTTTTTTGCAAAAGGAAGGAGCAACGGAATGAATCTGGAATATTTTTGCGTGAGTTCTGTAACGCACGCGAACAAAGCGAAAAGAATCCTGCAACAAAACGGAATCTGGTGCCAGATGGCGAAATCAGACTGCGGTCTGGGCGTCACGGGCTGTTCTTATGAAATCGCGGTGGACGAAGCCGCGGCGCCGCGGGCAGCCTGGCTGCTGGACGCCGGCGGCGTGCACAGGATCCTGCCGCAACAGGGAGAGTGGAGGCAATGATCTATCTGGACAACGCTGCGACCTCTTTTCCAAAACCGCTCGCGGTGCGGCGTGCAATGGCCCGGGCGCTGGAATATTACGGGGGAAATCCCGGCCGCGGCGGTCATGTCCTCTCCCAGCGCGTGGGGGAGAAAATTTTCACCTGCCGGGAGAATGCGAGCGAATTTTTCGGCGGCTGGGGGCCGGAATATACCGTGTTCACCGCCAACGCGACCATGGCGCTCAATATGGCCATCCTGGGCACGAAAAAACCGGGGGGACATGTTGTCAGCACGCAGTTTGAGCATAATTCCGTGCTGCGCCCGCTGGCGGCGCTCGAGCGCGCGGACGGCGTGGCGTATACGCTCGTTCCCCCTTCGCTGGAGGACGACGCGGAAACCGTGCGGCGCGTCGAAGAGGCCATCCGGCCGAATACCTATTGCGTCGTCTGCACGCATGCGTCCAATGTTTGCGGCCGCATTCTGCCCGTAGGGGAGATCGCGGCGCTTTGCCGCCGGCGGGGTCTGCTGTGCATTGTGGACGCGTCGCAATCCGCCGGCAGCCTGCCGATCGATATGCGCGCGCTGGGGATCGATCTGCTGTGCATGGCGGGGCATAAGGGCCTGATGGGCGCGGGCGGTACGGGTTTGCTGCTGCTGTCTCCCGACGTGCAGGTCGCGCCCATCCTGTTCGGCGGCACGGGTACCAATTCCAACAGCGTCCAGCAGCCGGAAGATTATCCGGAGCGGCTGGAGAGCGGCACCATCAACACTCACGGCATCATCAGCATGGACGCGGGCATCGGCGTGCTGCGCGCCGCGCCGCGGTATCAGGAAGAGCGGCGGCTGGCGCAGCAGCTGTATCAGGGCTTGCGAGGCATCGAAAAAGTCGAGCTTTACTGCGCGTTTGATCCTGGGCGGTATGTGGGCATTGTGCCGTTTAATATCCGCGGACGCGGCAGCACAGAAGTCGCGAATTTGCTCGCGGCGGAGGGGATCTGCGTGCGCGGCGGACTGCACTGCGCGCCGGCGACGCATCGCTATTTCGGCACGCAGACGCGCGGCATGGTGCGCGCGAGCGTGGGTTATTATACCACAGCGGCGGAAATTTCGTCGTTTGTCGAGGCGGTTCGCAGGCTGGCCTGATTTTCCTCGCCCGAAATCCACAAAAAATCATTTGCAATATGGGAAAACTGTGATAAAATAAATGATGAATGAATTCATGCGTCAAGCGGATTGAGATGAGTGCGTATGCAGCAGTTTTTCACTGACCTGATCAACACCGTAACCGGGTTTCTCAGCACACTGCGGATCAATGATCTCGTGGATGTGCTGATTGTCGCGTTCATCATTTATAAGGTCATTCATCTGGTGCGCGAGACGCGGGCCGAGCAGCTGATCAAGGGGCTGTTCCTCATCGCCGTGGTTTATTTCGCCGCGACGGTGTTCCGTCTCTCGACGCTCAGCTTTTTGATGAATATGCTGGTCAATTACGGCGTGATCGCGCTGATCGTGGTGTTCCAGCCGGAGCTGCGCCGCGCGCTGGAGAAGATGGGCCGCAGCAGGATCAGCAAGCTTGTCGCCAACCGGGACGTGGGCGAGGAGGAGCTCGAGCAGCGCCGGGCCGCGCTCGGGGAGATCGCCCGCGCTGCGCAGAACATGTCCAAGAGCCGCACCGGCGCTCTGATCGTGTTCGAGCGGGAGACCAAGCTCGGTGAAATCATCAATACCGGCACCGTGGTCAATGCCGATCCCAAGACGGATTTGATTGAGAATATTTTTTACCCCAAGGCGCCGCTGCATGACGGCGCGATGATTATCCGGGATTTCCGCGTGCATTCGGCGGGCTGCTTCCTGCCGCTGTCGCAGAATTATGAGATCAGTCGGGAGCTGGGGACGCGGCATCGCGCGGCGCTCGGCATTTCGGAGAATTCCGACGCGGTCGCGCTGGTGGTTTCGGAGGAGACCGGGACCATATCCATCGCGCACAACGGCCGTCTGGCGCGCGGCGTGGATGGCGCGGCGCTGACTTCCGTGCTCGAGAAGCTCCTGCTGGGCGAGATGCCCGTCAAGCTCAAGGGCTTCCTTGCGAAGCGGGGAGGGAAGAAGCATGAGTGAAGCGGTGAAGGGGAAAAAAGAGAAAAACGAAAAGAAAAAAAGGAGCCACACCACGCTGATCCTGTCCATCGTGTTTGCGGTGATCCTCTGGTTCGTCGTGGTCGCGGTCATCAATCCGGAGACCACCGTGATCGTGGACAATGTGCCGGTCACGGTCAATCTCGAAGGCCTGCCGGCAGAGCAATTCGGGCTGAGCGTCGTGGAGGGCGCTGACCAGCGCGTGTCCGTGGAGGTGCAGGGGCCGCGTCTCGTCGTCAGCCAGCTCACCGCCGCTGACTTCACTGTCACCCCGAGCAATATCGGCACCGTGGTATCGGCCCGGCAGATAACGACGGAGCTCAACGTCACCATTAACGATGCGCAGCTGGCTTCGCAGCTCGATTTGAATAATATCCGCGTTATCCCGCAGAGCATTTCTCTCACGTTCGCGCAGATGAGCGAGAAAACGTTCCCCATTTCCTATCAGGTGGAATCCGCTCCCGGCGCTGGGTATTATGTTGGAGACGTGCTGCTCGGCGATCAGGAAGTTGTTATCCGCGGCCTTGCCAGCGCGGTCGACCAGGTCAGCGAGGTCAAGGTGATCGTGGAGGATTTGGAGAGCCTTACGGACACCACGCAGCGCACGCTGCCGCTGCGGCTGTATGACAGCAACGGCGAGGAGCTGCCTACGACGGGTCTGCAGATGAGCATTTCGCAGACCAGCGTCACGATCCCCATCCTCCTTGTCAAACAGATCGGCGTGCGGGTGCAGTTTACAGATGTGCCCTCGGGTCTGGATATCGATCGGTATGCCTCCGCTACGATTTCCCAAGGCGGGCGGGAGGTGCAGCAGGTTCAGGTGGCCGGTCCGCGGGAAGTGGTCGAGAGCCTGCCGGATGAGCTGGTTTATTCTCTCAGCCTCAGCGAAGTGGATCAGTCGCAAGTCCAGTTTGAATGGGATCTGGCCCTGCCGTCCGGCGTGATTCTGGTGTCGGGGGAGGAACCCACCGTACAGGTCGAGGTGACGCTCACCGGTATCGCGTTCGCGACCTTCGACGTGCGCAATATTCAGCTGGAGTCTGTGCTGCAGGACACGGTGGAGGTGCAGTCCCAGCGCGTGCGCGAAGTGCGCATCGCCGCGCCGGAGAGCGTGCTGGAGACGCTGACGGCGGAGGATCTGGTCGCCATTGTGACCAAGCAGAATCTCGATTCGGCCGGCGTGCAGGGGCAGTTTGCCGTGCCGGTGGTGGTCGCGTCGCCGTCGCGCAGCGACTTCTGGGTCGTGGGGAAATATACGGTCAACGTCAATGTCAGAAGCGCGTAATAGAGCGAGAGCATTCATATTCTACGAAGCCAAAAACAGGAACGGAGCTGAAGTGCTCCCCAAAAGTTAGACAAGTATTTTCAAGAAAAGCTATTCAGGCAAAGCTAAAGGGCTTGTCGTCTGTGAAATGCAGGCGGCAAGCCCTTTAGCTTTGCCTTGATTCTGCGGTTATTGTACCCTTGGCGGACAAGGGTGCAGCGGCTGGCGGCTGGAACGAACGCGGGCCGGCGTTCGCGCGCTCGGCGTGGCGCCTGGCAATGCGGAAAACGCGACCGGCCGTCTGTTTGCCACCGAAAAAACCGTGCTTCCCTTTGCTGGCCAAAGGTAGAAATTGCCGTTCGAAGGCAGAAACGCCGCAGCCGGGGCCGTCCTCACGCCCGCCGACAGAAAGACCCGCGCGGAGGGCGCCCCAAGGGCGCCTTTTTGTGATGGACATAAAAAATCGGAGCAAAGCGAACTTTGCTCCGATATGGTGGACGTGCACGGACTCGAACCGTGGACCTCTTGCGTGTGAAGCAAGCGCTCTAACCAGCTGAGCTACACCTCCAGAAAACTGTATTGCCTATTATACTGGAAACGAGGAAAAAAGTCAAGCTGTAATTTTTCGTTTGCGTAAAAATTTCTGCCGCACGCTGTGCTGCGCCCTAAGGGCATGGGCCGCGCTGCCCGGCCGCCGGCGCGGCACGTCAACGCCGGGCGCACATGGCCATCGCTTCATCGAACGTCGGAAGCGAGGAGATCCCGCCGGGCCGGGACACCGAGCAGGCGGCCGCCGCGCAGGCAAATTCCAGCATCATGCCCCAGTCCTGCGCCGCGACATCCCGCGCCGCGACGCCGTCGAGCGAAGAGAGCAGCGCGCCCCAGAAGGCGTCGCCCGCGCCCACGGTGTCCGCCACGCGCACCTGGTAGGCCGGATGGCTGCACATGCGCCCGTCCCGGAAATAAACGGCGGCGCCCCGCCCTCCGCGCGAGATGACGACAGCCTCCGCGCTGCGCATCAGCAGCTCCTGCGCGGCGTCTTCTTCCTTTTCGCGGCCGGTCACGAAGGGGAATTCCTCTTCGCTGAGCTTGACGACGTCGGCGTAATCGATGAAATCGGCCACCGCTTCGCGCATGGCCGCCTCCGACGGCCAGAGGGAGGGGCGGAGATTGGCGTCGAAGGTGATCAGCGCCCCGGTGCGGCGCGCGGTGCGCAGCGCCTTGCGGTGCGCTTCCCGTGCGGGGGAGGGCGTGAGGCAGACGGAGCCGAAATGCAGCACGTCGCCGGCCGCCGGCAGTGTTTCCGGCACTTCCTGCGGAGAGAGCAGCGTCTCTGCACCGGGATTGCGGTAGAAGGAGAATCGCCGGTCGCCGCGCGCGTCAAGCGTCACGAACGCGAGCGTCGTCTGCGCCTGCTGCGCGCGCAGCAGCAGGGATACGTCGACGCCCAGCGCCGCCAGTGTCTGCGCGATGAAATCCCCGAACGGGTCTGCCCCAATCTTGCCGATGAACGCCGCCTGCCCGCCGAGCTTCGCGACGGCTGCCGCCACGTTGGCCGGCGCGCCGCCCGCATGCATGGCAAACTGCGGCGCTCCCTCGCCCGCCACGGGCACGAAATCGATCAGCGCCTCGCCCATGCAGTAAATCATCTTGACCGCTCCTCTCTCCGGGGGCGGCATGCAGCCGTGGAATTTCCCGGATGGTTTTATTGTAGCCAATCGCTGCCCGCCTGTCAAACCCGGCGACGCCGTCGGCGAAGCGGACGGCATGCAGCAACGGGAAACCGCCGGAGACAGGTGCTGCCTCCGGCGGTTGCAGGATCAGAAATCGCTTTCCACCGCGGACTCGTCCGTCCAGCGGAATTGCACGGTGTCCGCCCCGAATTTCCAGAGCTTGGGGCAGGTGTTATCCATCCAGTCGAGCGGCTCGCCGAGCGGCTGCGGCTGGCTCGCGATGGCGTAAGCTTCCCGCACTGCCTTTTTCTGCTCGGCCCCCATGGCCTTGGGGTCGGCCGAGACGAACAGCGGCGTACCGCTGCGGGCCAGCAGCGTGAGCCACTGGCGGTTGAGCTCCCAGGGAACGTCGTTTGTCAGGCCGACGCAATCGCCGTCCGCGGCGTAGAAGGTGTCGTGCTGGATGGCGCGGAACGCCACGGTGTTGACGCCGTATTTCTTGGTGCGCCGCCAGTCGCGGCCGCTGGTGTCGTCGCCGGTCCGCTCGAGCTCGAACAGCCCCGCCGACAGGTGCGAGAAGGTGTTGCAGCCGATGATATAAGCGCTGCCGGCCGCTTCGCGGATGGTGCGGTAAAGCTGCAGCACGACTTCGGCCGTGGTGACGCTCTGGTCATGAAACGTCCAGCCGCCGCCCGTCACGCCGAACATCGCCTGCTCCCGGCCCCAGCGGCCCAGCAGGTCGAAGGTGGAGAAATCGTGCTTGATCAGCGTATATCCCCATGCCGCGATCCGCGCCACGTCCTCCCGGACGATCTGCATCGCTTCCGGGATCGTGGGGTCGAGGCAGGGCGTGTCGCCGCGCCCGACGCCGTTTAGAAGGATCAGGGGGCGGTATTGCTCCTGATGATAAAACAGCGGCCGCATCCAGATGCCGGGGCGCGCGCCGCGGGCGCGAATCTCGCCGGCGAGCTGCGCCATGTCGGGGAAGTCCGCGTTGCCGCGGTCCCACGGCCCGCCGTTATAGAGGTCGTTGTGCTCGACCTGCCACCCGTCGTCGATCACCATGAACGGACGGTTCTCCAGCCCTTCGGTCAGCTCGGAAAGCAGCGCCGTGTCGCCCAGGATCTCCGCGTGCGAGCTGTTGCCGTAAGCGTAGTACCAGTTGTTGCTGCCATAGACCGGCGCCGCCGGCAGCCGCGGCGCGGGGCACATCATGCGGCACAGCGCGCGCCCGGCGGAGAAAGCGCTTTCTCCCTCGCTGCCGCGCCGCGCGACGATGGTCGCCGCGTGCAGCGTCCGGCTGCCCAGCCGCACGCCCTCTCCGCCGCAGCGCACGTCCAGCACCAGGTCGATGCTGTCACCCGTCACCAGGAAATGGCAGAACGCGTTGCAGCCTGTCATCACGCCGTATCCGTGCGTGACGCGGCCGTCGTTCATCAGCACGTACCAGGGATAATACCGGTCGGGCACGATCCCGTGCCACGCCATGTCGCCGTAAGCGCGCTCCCAATGGTCGCCCATCAGCCGCACCGGCTCGGTCAGATCGCAGTCCCAGCGCAGCGCGACGGCGCGCACCGGCGTCTGTGCGTTGAGCAGCACCTTCGTGCCCTCGCCCTCCCGCTGGAGCAGCACGTCCACGCCGGCGCCGGAAAAGCCGTCGCCCGCCTTCTCCAGCCGGTGCCACCCGTCGGTCAGGACCAGCGCCCGCGCCGGCAGCTCGCGAATGTCCACAAATTGCATGCAGGTTCCTCCTTTTGGCGTTGCGTTCATCCGGCGGAGGTCGGCTCCGCCGGGGATTTTTCCTTCTGTTATTGTATAGGTCTCCCTGCCGGCCTGTCAAGCCGGGGGCGATGCTTTTCTGCTTTTTGGTGCTTCTGGCTAATTTGTACGCGGCAAATTTGGCCAAACCGACAAGAAGAATTTTCTTGCATTCTATAATTTGATTGAGTATAATTTTAACAAGCATCGTGAAATATCACAAAAATTGGGGAGTATCGGAGTGATATAATGAAACGATTGACCAAATTTGTGGCGGCGATTCTGTCGCTGTCTCTGCTGGCCGCGGGCGCGACAGCCTGCCAGCCGGGGAATGGCGGCACAACAAGCGGGCAGGAGGAGAGTCCATTGAAAAATCAGGCGACCTATGATGAACAGCAGCAGCAATCGATCAAGTATTATCCGTATTCCACTTTGGTTGACGGGGATTACGGCCGGCTTCGCGACTTTGTCAAAAAGTGCCAGGCGGGCGGGGAAGTGACCGTCGCGGCCATCGGCGGCAGCGTCACGCAGGGCGAATCCGCCACGGAGCCGAGCAAAAATTATCCCAGCCTCATCAAGGCGTGGCTGGAGAAGACCTATCCCGGCCTTACGGTCAACATGGTCAACGCCGGCTGCAACGGTACGGGATCCGTCATCGGCGTCGAGCGGGCCGAGCGCGATGTGCTCAGCAAAAATCCGGACTTCATCATTGTGGAGTTTTCCGTCAACGACGGCAACAACGACCTGGACAAAGAGGCGTATGAGAGCCTGATGCGCGTCTTCCTGCAGGATGCGTCCCATCCGGCGATCCTGCATCTCGCGCACACCAACAGGAATAACGAATCCGCCGTGGATATTCACAAGGAGATCTGCGAGCATTACAATATCCCGCTGGTGTCCATGCAGGCGGTTTTTGAGCATGGCGGCTATCCGGCCGGCATGTATGTCGACAGCGTGCACCCCAACGATGTGGGCTTCGTCGCGCTGTCCAATCTCGTCACCATGAAGCTGGCCGACGTCGCGGCCAATCTGGACAATATCCCCGACCCGGATTATACCATTCCCGCGCCGCTGACCAATTCCGGCCTGGAGGACTGCACCGGGACGGACATGAAGAATCTCGACATCGCCGACTGGGGCGCCTGGAAGGTCGAGGGCACGAACATTGTCTGCGAGGAAGCGGGCGGTGATCCCATCGTCATCAACCTCCCCTGCTCCTACCTGCTGGGCAAATACGAGCGCAACGACCAGATGAACGGCACGGTTCGGATCGTCGTGGACGACAAAGAGGACGAGGCCTATACCATCAACAACCACGGCGCGTATTACAATGTGGTCGACAAGCTCTGCATGGAGCAGGAACCCGGCACGCATACGGTCAAGATTTACCTGATCGAGGGCGACCGGTTCACCTTCAGCCAGGCGTATCTGTCGAATTATCCCGCCTGAGCGGAGAAAACAACTTTGCAGCGGCCCCGGCGATTTTCCGCCGGGGCCGCTTTGCGTTGTCCGCTGCGCCGGCGCAGGATCACGGCTGCCGTTGCATAAGGGGACAGGGGGCGCACAGAGCCGGGATGGAGAGCGGCGCCGCCGGCACGCGTCGGCGAGAAGAAACGCGGCCGCCCGCAAGGCAGATAGGCGCTTTGCACGAAAAGGCGGGCTGTCCTTTATGCAAAACGACAAAACTGTCAAATCAAACCGGTTTTGATTGCATTGCTTCCTTCTGCTTTGTTATAATGGGGCTACAAAAACGTTCAGAACATTTCATCAAAAAAGCGTTTTCGATCAACAAAAAAGAGAGGTTTCGATTATGGGAAAGCTGGATTACGTAAATATTAAGCAAGGCACCGATACCTCGACGGAATTTTCCACCGGCAACACGCTGCCGTATACCATGCTGCCCTTCGGCATGAACGCGTTCGCGCCCATGACCGATGAAATCAGCTGCTATTTTCAGCCGCGGTCCCGCCGGCTGTTCGGCATCCGCCTGACGCACCAGCCTTCTCCGTGGATCGGGGATTACGGCCAGATGCTCTTCATGCCGCAGACCGGCGGCTTCAATTCAAACCCCACCGCCCGCGCCGCGTCCTACCGCCCGCGGGAGGCGGTGCTGCGCCCGGATTATATCAAGGTCGAGTTCCTGCGTTACGGCGCGCAGTTCGAACTGACGCCGACAGAGCGCGGCGCGGCGATCCGTCTGAATTTCGACGGCCGCGGCACGCCCCGGCTGTCGGTGTTCTCGATGGATTTCCCGGCGGAGTTCCACATCGACCTGGAGAAGCGCGAGCTGACCGGTTTCACCCGCGCGCTGCGCCACGGCGGCAACCCGGAGAAATTCGCGGAGTATTTCGTCATGCGCTTTGACTGCCCGCTCGACGAGAAAGAGACGCAGATCCAGTATTTCGACAAAACCGAGACCGGCACCGACGTCGAGGGCAAGGGCGTAAATATCTCCGCCGCTTTCACGAAAAACGAGGTGTACGCGACCTTCGCCACCTCTTATGTCAGCGTGGAGCAGGCGCGCGTCAATCTCGAGCGCGAGATCGGGGAGAAATCCTTCGATGAAGTGCGCGCCGAGGCCATCCGCGCCTGGGAGGACTGCCTGGGGAAGGTCGAGCTGACGGGCGACGAGGAGATGAAAAAGACCTTCTATACCTGCCTGTACCGCGCGCATACCTTCCCGCATAAGTTTTATGAGATCACGGCGGACGGCCGCACGGTGCATTACAGCCCCGCGCTCTGCGAGGTGCGCGACGGCGTGAGCTATGTCGACAACGGCTTCTGGGATACGGGACGCACCTGCTACAGTTTCTATTCGCTGCTGTGCCCCGAGGATCTCGAGGAAATGGTGGAAGGCTTCGTCAATATTTACCGCGACTCCGGCTGGCTGCCCAAATGGCTCGGCCCGGGCGAGATCGGCGCGATGCCCGGCACCTTTATCGACTGCATCCTCGCCGACTGCGCCGTCAAGGGCATCCTCAAGGGCAAGACGCTCGAGGACGCGCTGGAGGCCATGATCCATCATGCCGAGGTCAAGCCGGGTATCCCGATGTATGGCCGCGCGGGCATCGAGGACTTCAAGGAGAAGGGCTATGTGCCCTATGAGGGCTTCGGCGAGAGCGTCAACCATACGCTCGACTATGCGTTCGGCGACTTCTGCATCGGGCAGGTGGCGACGGTGCTGGGAAAAGACGACGTGGCGAAGAAATATTATCAGCGCGCGTTTTATTACCGCAACCTGTATAATCAGGAGAAGGGATTCATGATCGGGCGCGACCGGGACGGCAACTGGCGGGAGGATTTCGACGAATTCGCCTGGGGCCGCGACTATTGCGAAGCCGGCGCGTGGCAGGGCACCTGGGCGGTGTTCCACGATATTCTCGGCCTGGCGGACCTGATGGGCGGCCGGGAGATCATGGCGCGCCGCGTCGACCAGCTGCACAGCATGAAGCCGATTTTCAAGACGGGCGGCTATTGGCACGAGATCCACGAAATGAGCGAGATGGCGGCGGTCGATTTCGGTCAATGCGCCATCTGCAACCAGCCGAGCTTCCACATCCCCTACCTCTCGGCCGCGATCGGCAAACCGGCCACCACGCAGCAGGTTATCCGCCGCATGACGGCGGAGCTGTTCTCCGCGAAGGACGACGGCTTCCCCGGCGACGAGGACAACGGTTCCATGAGCTGCTGGTACCTGTTCTCCGCGCTGGGCTTCTATCCGTTCTGCGTCGGCACGGGGGAATATGTGCTGGGCGCGCCGCGCTTTGACCGCGCGGAGGTCAAGCTCGGCAACGGCAGGACGCTGACCGTCGTGGCGGAGAATAACGCGATGGAGAATCTCTATGTCTCCTCCATCACGCTCGACGGCGCACCAGTGGATGCGGCCTATCTCACGCACGAACGCCTGCTCGAGGGCGGGACGCTGACGTTCACGCTGGCGCCGGCGCCGCGCGAGGGCGGCCTGCTGCCAGAGGAGAAGCTGCCGTTCAGCCTCAGCCGGTCGGCCAAGGGAGAGAAATAAAATAATCCGGTAAGCAAAGGGAGCGGGCGCGGCGCCAGACGGCGCCGCGCC
>CAJFTT010000041.1 GCA_904420005.1 Candidatus Tabaqchalia intestinavium
AAACTATACCCTATAAGGCTCCGTCCTTCTACTTTTTTATTCGCTTTTTCTTGCCCTGCTGTCCAATATGTATTGTAGCTCTACAAGTATTACCAAAAAATTTGCCGGAACCTCTTGCTTTTTTGCTATCGGTATGCTAGAATATACAAGCTATGATGTTTGAAAGAGGTGAGAGCATGAAGCAGGGGATTCATCCGAACTATGATAAGGCCACGATTCGTTGCGCTTGCGGCAACGTGATCGAAACCTCTTCGACGAAAAAAGAGCTTCGTGTTGATGTTTGCTCCAAGTGCCATCCGTTCTTTACTGGCAAGCAGAAGCTTGTGGACACGGGCGGCCGTGTTGACAGATTCAACAAGAGATTTGGCCTTGGGAAGGACAAATAAGTCATTTCAGAAGGATTTGGGAGGCGGTGCCGTTGTGCGCCGCCTTTTTCCTTTTCCATGCGTTTTTCCAGGTGAAGGGAAAACCAGCGGCGCCGCGCTAACGCACCGCCGTATGGAAAAAATACATTTGTCTGCGGCCGCACAACTGAAAGATGTTTACCAGGGTTGTGGATGCCGCTTCACAGTGCGAATTAGAAAGGAGAGAGCCGCGTGGAATATCGTACCATAGCCGCCCGTGCGCAGGCTGAATTTGTGGAGAAACGCTCGCGTTTTTTGGGGCTGGCGGCGCCGGTCAGCACGGCAGAAGCAGCGGCGGAAATGGTGGCGCAGGTACGCGCGCAGCATCATGACGCCCGCCACAATGTTTATGCCTATCGCCTGCGCGCAGGGGAGAAACGGTACAGCGACGACGGAGAGCCGCAGGGAACGGCAGGGCAGCCAATTTTGGAGGTGCTGGAGAAGTCTGGATACACGGATATTCTGGTGGTGGTGACGCGGTATTTCGGCGGCATCCTCCTCGGGGCCGGCGGGCTGGTGCGGGCGTATTCCAACACGGCGGCGCTCGCGCTCGGCGCTGCGCAGAGCGTCGTTATGCAGGAGCACCGGCTGTTCACGGTCCCCACCCCTTATGCGGAATACGCTTCCCTCAAACGGCTGCTGCTGCGTTGCGGCGGCCAGGAAAAAGAGAGCCGGTTCGCCGAGCGGGTAGAGGTGGATGCATTGCTGCCGCTGGAGCGTGCAGACGCGTTTCTGCGTGGGGTGACGGAGCTGTCGGCCGGCCGGATCATACCGCAGGAGCGAGGAACCTGTTTTGTGGCGCTGCCGCAGCAGGAGGATGGAAAGTGAAAGAACGATCCCTATGCGCGGAGAATCCTTTCGTCGTGGGGATCAAAAATGCCAATATGGTTAAAGCGCAGATGTTTTGCGCAAAAAAACGCACGCGGTCGCGCCCACAAAGGGTACGGCCGCGTGCGTGATTCTGTGAGAAGAAGGAGCTGGTCTCCTTGCCGGGCCGCGGGCGACGCATCGCCGTCCGGCGGGCTGCGGGCATTTCGCAGGCATTTTTGAAGGCCAACGGGCGCTCGCGGCCCGCTTGCCTTTTCTTTGCGCTTGTTTCAACCGACAGGGCAGAAGAACTGCGCTGGGCAAACGCAAAGCCCGCGCCGACAAAGTCGGTGAAGGCGTGCCTGGCGCCGAGCGCGCAAGAGACGTGTTTGTCAAACGCAAAGCTTTTTTCCACGATTACCCTCGGTGGACAAAGGGAAACACGGTTTTTGTGATGCCAAACAGCCGGTCGGCTGTGTTTTCCTCGCCTGCGGGCGAGCGCCCGGCTGCCTCGTCAGCGAGGCCCGCGTCCGTTTTCCACCCGAAAAACTCTATGGACCCAGCGGTGAAAGGGGCACGGACAAGGCCGCAGCAGGACGGCGGGCTGACGCCCGCCGAGTGCGCGGGCGCGCCAGAATGCACCATTCCGTTTTTTCACAAAACGAGACGCCCGCCGAATGCATGTCCGTGTCCGTTCCAGCCACCGCTGGGCGCGTTGCCCCTTGTTCACCGAGGGTATTAAACCCTCAAAATACGAGAGAGGGCGGCGCCCCGAGCTGGGGTGTCGCCCTCTCTTAGAAAAAGGAGAATGAGAAGATGCGATCGCAACCCGCATCGCACTTTGGACATGGAGGAAAGCTGTCATATTGCCGCTTGCCTGGTACGATACGGGATTTAGTTGAGCGTCTTGTGCTGACCGGTGATGGAGAAAATGACCCATTCCGCGATATTAGTCGTGTGGTCACCGATCCGCTCGAAATATTTCGCGACCATAATCAAATCGATGGCGTATTCGCTGTGTTCCGAATTTTCCCGGATCTGCTGTGTCAGCTCTTCCTTGATCTGCAGGAACAGGTTGTCGACCACATCGTCATAATCAATGACTTTTTTGGCCAGATCCAGATCCTTTTGCACATAGGCTTCCACGCTGCGATTGACCATATGAATGGTTGCCTGCGCCATTTCGGAGATTTTTCCCATACGCTCCGAGGTCGGCATACCCACCAGATGGGTGGACAGCTCGGCGATGTCGTTGGCCTGGTCGCCGATCCGCTCCATGTCGGTGATCATCTTCAGCGCGGCGGAGATGAGCCGCAGGTCGCTGGCGACGGGCTGTTGTTGCAGCAGCAGCTTGAGGCACAGCGCCTCGATTTCCTTTTCTTTCTGGTCGATCTGGCTGTCGAACCAGATCGCTTCCTGCACCTGTTCTTCATCCCGGTCGATGAGCGTCTTGACCGCGCAGGCGATAGCCGATTCAATGAGCGCGCCCATGTGAATCAGTTCGGTATTGAGCATATCCAGCTGATCGTCAAATTTTGTGCGCATGATTTAACCAAACCTCCCTGTGATATAGTCTTCCGTCCGCTTGTCGGAGGGAACGGAGAAGAGCACCTCGGTGTCGTTGAATTCCACCACTTCGCCCAGCAGGAAAAACGCCGTCTTGTCAGAGACGCGGGTGGCCTGCTGCATATTATGCGTCACGATGATGATGGTGTAGTCTTCCTTCAGCTCCTGCACCAGATCCTCGATGCGCGAGGTGGAAATGGGGTCCAGAGCGCTGGTCGGCTCGTCCATCAGCAGCACTTCCGGCGAAACGGCCAGTGCGCGCGCAATGCACAGCCGCTGCTGCTGGCCGCCCGAAAGACCCAGCGCGCTCTTTTTCAGGCGATCTTTCACCTCGTCCCAGATCGCGGCCGAGCGCAGCGAACGCTCCACGATTTCGTCAAGCGCCGCGCGTCCGCGGACGCCGTGGGTGCGGGGACCGTAGGCGATGTTGTCATAAACGCTCATCGGGAAGGGGTTGGGTTTCTGGAACACCATGCCGACCCGCTTGCGAAGAAGGTTGACGTCCATTTTCTTGTCATAGATGTCCTCGCCGTCCAGCAGGATTTTTCCGGTGATCCGGCATCCCTCGATCAGGTCGTTCATACGGTTGAGCGACTTGAGCAGCGTGGATTTTCCGCAGCCGGAGGGACCGATGAAAGCCGTAATCTGCTTTTCCGGCAGATTGAGGTTGATATTTTTGAGCGCCTGGAAATCGCCGTAAAACAAATCCATATTGGATATTTCAATTTTGCTCACGGTAGCTATCCTTCCTTTCGTGTGATCCTTACGTTCGAATTCTTTCAGCTCAGCCCTGCTTTTTCATCAGGCGCTTGGCGACAAAGCTGGAGAGGAAATTGATGCCCAGCACCAGTATCAGCAGCACCACCGCGGTAGCGTAGGCTTCCTTGGTGTGGAATCCTTCGCTGGACAGCAGATACATATGCAGCGAAAGGGTACGCGTGGAGGAAAATATGCTCTCAGGCAGTTCGGCGATGGTGCCGGCGGTGTAAAGCAGCGCCGCCGTTTCGCCCACCACACGGCCGATGGCCAGAATGATGCCCGACAGGATGCCGGGAATGGCCGAGGGCAGGACCGCGCGGAATACGGTGCGGAGCTTGCCGGCGCCAAGGCCGAAGCTGGCTTCGCGGTATCCGTCCGGCACACTCTGCAGCGCCTCTTCCGTGGTACGGATGATGAGCGGCAGGATCATGATCGCTGCAGTCGCGGCGCCGGCGAGCAGGGAATAGTCCCAGTGCAGATAGAGCACGAAGAACAGCATACCAAACAGGCCGTATACGATGGAGGGGATACCGGAGAGCGTCTCGGCCGTGATCCGCACGACAGAGACGAATTTGCTGCCGCGCTTGGCGTATTCAGCCAGATAGATGGCGGTGAAAATCCCCAGCGGTACGCAGATGATCAGCGAAAGTCCGGTCAACAGCAGCGTGTTGATCAGCGATGGCAGGAGGGAAACGTTTTCGGAATTGTATTCCCACGCAAACAGGGAAGGGGTGAGGTTGGGCACGCCCAGCACAAGGATGTAAATCAGCAAGAACAGAAGCACCGCGAAGGTGATGAGCGCGCACAGCGTCACCAGCAGGAAAAGAATCAACGAGAGAGGGCGCCGCTTATATTGCCGGAAGCGGTTGCAGAAGGCTTCCACCAACCTTTTGGGCGACCATTTGGCTTTTTCGGTCTTTTCAGGCATGCTGTACACCTCCTCTTTGACGCGGGCGGACGGAATCGATGCTGTTGTGCATTCTCATTTCGAGCCCTCCTTCCGCTTGATGAGGGAGAAGCAGAGGTTGATAATGAGAATAAAGACGAACAGGACGACGCCCGTAGCGATGAGCGCTTCGCGGTGCAGGTCCGTGGCGTAGGACATTTCCGTGACGATGTTGGTTGTCAGCGTACGCACGCCCTTGAGAATGCTGTCGGGAATGCGCGTCTGATTGCCCACGACCATGACCACCGCCATCGTCTCGCCGATCGCGCGGCCGATGCCCAGCACGACGGAAGCAAGAATGCCCGATTTGGCGGCGGGCAGCACGGAGAAAAAGACCGCACGTTCATGCGTCGCGCCGAGGGCCAGCGCGCCTTCGTAATAGCTGTCCGGTACGGCGCGGATAGCGGCTTCGCTGATGCCGATGATGGTCGGCAGGATCATGATGCCCAGCAGGATGGACGCGGCCAGAATGCTTGTCCCCATGCCGCCGAACGTGTTGCGGATGAAGGGGACGATGACCACCAGGCCAAAAAAGCCGTAAATGATCGAGGGGATGCCGGCCAGCAGGTCGACCGCCGGTTTGAGGATCTTATAGAGCTTTTTGGGACAGAAACGCGCCATGAACACGGCGCTGAAGATGCCGATGGGCACACCGATGATAATGGCGCCCGCTGTGACATAAAGGCTGCCCACAATCATGGGGAGAATGCCGTAAGAAGGGGGAGAATTCTGCGGCGCCCATTTGGTGCCGAGCAGGAAATCACCCAGGCCGATCTCCGCCATGGCCGGCACACCGTTGACAAACAAAAACAGACAGATCAGCAGCACGGCTGCGATAGAGGCAGTGGCCGCAATGAGGAAGATGATCTGGAACAAAGTTTCCCGAAATCGCTGTTTCATGCGCCGATTCCTTTCTTTATAAAATTTTGTTGGAATCCTCCACAAGGGAACGGGGCAGAATTACCCCGTTCCCTTGTGATGAGCTTGATTCAGTTGTGTGGTTCAGGCAACGTTGTTCCAGGCCGTCGCGGTACCGGTGTAGATATCCTTGACCTGCGCCATGGTCAGGTTCTCGACGGTGTTCTGGTTGTTGACGATGACCGCGATGCCGTCCTGCGCGATCTGGATGCCGGTCAGGCTCGCCGTCTCGCTCTCCTTGAGCTCACGGCTGGCCATACCGATGTCATAGGTGCCTTCCATCGTGTTGTTCATGCCAGCGGTGGAGTCCGTGGTCATGACGTCGATGTTGGCGTTGGCATTGAGCGCTTCGTAAGCTTCAGCCAGCTTCTCCATCACCGGGCTGACGGAAGAAGAACCGCCCACCACGATGCTGCCCTCCGGCAGGGTGCTCTGGAACGCCGTCGCATTGTCGACCACCGAGATGTAACCCTCTTCGGTGATGATGTTCTGGCCTTCCTGGCTCAGGATGAAGTCGATGAAGTCTTTCGCCAGACCCTGCGCTTCGCCGTTGGTGGCGATGTTGAAGGGACGGGAGATCGCATAGTTACCGCTCTTGACGTTATCTGCTGTCGGCGCCACACCGTCGATGCTGACCGCTTTGACTTCATCGCTGAGAGAACCGAGGGAGATGTAACCGATCGCATACGGGTCGCTCGCGATGGAGGTCATCATGACCTGCGTGTTGTTCGCGGTAGCAGCCTCTTCAGTGGTCAGGTCAGTCGTGTTGCCATCCGCATCCTCTTCCTCCAGGCCGACCAGCTCTGTGAAAGCCGAACGCGTGCCCGAGCCGGCCTCGCGGGTATAAACGTGGACCGCCTGCGTGGTGTCAAAGGTGGAACCGCCGCTTGCGCCGCCGCTCGTCGTGGGGTCTCCGGTGCCGGCGCAGGAACCCATCAGCGCGACTGTCATTGCCGCCGCCAGGGCGATTGCCAGTTTGTTCTTTTTCATTGTCTTGTCACTCCTTTTTCTTGTTCGTGCTCCATTGTAAAAACCCTTCGTAAAATCCCCGAGACAAGTTTTGTAAAATCCATGTAAAATGCAAGCGCATGCATTGGCGTCGGCAGGATCGGTTTGCCCCGTCGGCTGATTAAGAACGAAATGTGACTGCTGTTTGCGAAAACAGCCGGCCAATGCGCCGGCTATGTCAAGCGTCTGCAAATTTCGCCCGGAGTGGATTGACATAAGTATATTTTGGTTATATTATATTTAATGAAAATATATTTGGAGGCAAAAGCAAATGCAGGCGGAAGCATTTCGTATGGGGATGTGGCGGCACATTCTTTCCATTAAAGCGCATATGGATAAGGTTTTTGGCCGGATCGTCATGCAGGAGTCGCTTACAGTCGCGCAGGCCATGGCGCTGCTGTGGATTCACCGCGGGTCGGTCAAGAATGTGGGAAGCTTGGGACGCTTGATGCAGATGGGGCAGGCCAACGCTTCCACATTGTGCAAGAAGCTGGAAAAGGACGGCCTGCTTCGGCGGATCCGGGATGAAAAGGACGAGCGGGTGGTGCGTCTGACGCTCACGGAGAACGGGGAACGCGTGGTTACGCATATTCTCGCTTGCCTGGAGGGATTGGACCGTTTTATCGCGGCGTATCCGCCGGAGAAACTGCAGTGTATCCTGACCGGCTTCGAAGAAACGGAGATTTTTTTGCAGACTTTGCAGGCAATGAATGAAACTTGTCATCAGGGAAAGGAGCAAGGAACCCATGCTTGAGCTGAAACACATCAAAAAAACCTATCATGTTGGCGACATCGAGACCAAAGCGCTCGATGATGTCAGCGTCGCCTTCCGGCAAAAGGAGTTCGTCGCGATTCTGGGAACCAGTGGTTCCGGAAAGACTACCTGCCTGAATATCATCGGCGGCCTGGATCGCTATGATTCGGGCGAGCTGATTATCAAAGGCAAGCACACCACGGATTTCCAGGAACGTGACTGGGACGCATACCGCAACAATTCGGTTGGCTTCGTGTTTCAGAGCTATAATCTTATCATGCATCTGAGCATCGTCGCCAATGTGGAGCTGGGCATGACGCTCAGCGGCGTTTCTGCGGAAGAAAAGCACCGCCGCGCGCTGGAAGTGCTCGAGCGGGTCGGGCTCAAGGATCATCTGCATAAGAAACCCAACCAGCTGTCCGGCGGTCAGATGCAGCGTGTGGCGATCGCGCGCGCGCTCGCCAACGATCCGGAAATCCTGCTGTGCGACGAGCCGACCGGCGCGCTCGACAGCGCGACGAGCGTGCAGATCATGGATCTCATCAAGGAGCTGTCCCGCGACCGTCTGGTCATTATGGTCACGCATAACCCGGAACTTGCCGAGCAATATGCCGACCGGATTATCCGTTTCCAGGACGGCAAAATTATCTCCGACTCTCATCCACATCAGGAGCGGCCCAAGCCTGAAAGCTTCCAGCTGAAAAAAACCAGTATGAGCTTTTTCACCGCGCTGCGCCTTTCCTTTAATAATATCCGCACCAAAAAAGGGCGCACGTTCCTCACTGCGTTCGCCTCGAGCATCGGTATCATCGGCATCGCGGTCATTCTCAGCCTGTCGTCCGGGTTCCAGATTCAGATTGACCAGTTCCAGGCGGACGCGCTGGCGGAGTTTCCCATCATCATTTCCCAGTCAGCCATGGAGATGGACCGCGATTCGCTCGCGGAGCATTCTCAGCAGATGCAGGACGCGCTGCTCGGAACTGCGGAATATGCGGATTCTGAGGAAGTGTATCTGTATGACGCGTCGGAGCAGACCTTCCTGCACACCAATGTTTTCACCGAGGACTACGTCAATTATCTCAATAATATCGACCCGGAGATTTGCAACAGCATCGGTTTTACGCGTATCGTAGCGATGAACCTTGTACGGGAGAAAAATGGCGCCGTCATCCCCGTTTCCCTGACTGCGCCGGACAGCGGCAGCAGCTCTTCCGGCATGAGCAGCATGGGCTTGTCGTCCTACCCCGAGCAGCTTGCAGAAGGAGAGGAATCTTACCTTGAGAAAAATTACGAGCTGTTGGCCGGCGCCTATCCCCAGAGCGAAACGGATATGGTTCTGGTGCTCGACACGCGCAACCGTCTCGACCTCAATATTCTCAAGGCCATGGGCTTTGACGTGGAGAATGTGGACAGCATCAAGTTTTCCGACCTGATCGGCACGGAATTCAAGGTTGTTATGAATGACGACTACTATGTGCAGACTGAGTTTGGCACCTATCTGCCTGGTACGGATTACGAGGCGATGTATGCTTCCCCCAACAGCATTACCGTGCGCATTGCGGGCATTGTCCGGCAGAAGGAAGACGCCGGCATTGGGGTGCTGTCCACGGGCGTAGCGTACAGCGACGAGCTGTCCCAACGGATTATTGATAACGCGGAAAATTCCCAGATTGTGCAGGCGCAGCGCGAGAGCGACCACAACGTTCTGACGATGGAAGAACTCAACGAGGAGACGAAAAAGACGGTCCTGTCCTATCTTGGCGGCGACGCCACGCCGTATATGGTGACGGTTTATCCCAAAACATTTGAAGACAAGGATGCGGTGACGGCGTATCTGGATGCCTACAATGAAGGCAAAGCCGACGAGGATCAGATCATTTATACCGACATGGCGGAGACGATGTCCGACATGACCAGCGGTATCATGGACGGCATCACAATCGTGCTAGTGGCCTTCGCGGCGATCTCCCTGGTCGTCAGCCTGATCATGATCTGCATCATCACGTACACCTCCGTGCTGGAGCGCACGAAAGAGATCGGGATTCTGCGGGCGTTAGGCGCACGCAAAAAGGACATCACCCGGGTATTTGACGCGGAGACCTGCATTTTGGGCGTGTTCTCCGGCGTGCTGGGGATCGTGCTGGCCTGGCTGCTGACCTTCCCCATCAATGCGATCCTGTACCACCTGACAGAGCTGTCGGGCGTGGCGCAGCTGCAGCTGGTGCATGCGCTGGTGCTGGTTCTGATCAGCACCGTGCTGACGATGCTGGGCGGGCATATCCCGGCGCGTATGGCCTCGCGCAAGGATGCGGTGGAAGCCCTGCGGACGGAATAATCGACACGCTGAAATAGTTTTATAAAAAACCAAAGCGCCATACTGGGATGTGCGTTTGCCACGTTCCAGTATGACGCTTTGGGCATGGATCGCCCTGGCCGCGCGGAGGAAAGGAGAGAAAAGTGTGAACTTTCGTGACGAAACTTGACTTTTTTCTACCGGATGCTATCTTTATAAAGATGCTTTCCCAGCCGGGAAAGAAACGGATGGCTCTGGAGAAGCCCGCGTTGAGCGGGGGCCGAAGGTGTTTACAGTCTCTCAGGCAAAAGGACAGAGTGAACGGGGAAAGCCAGGGATTCGCCCGGTGGGCGGCGTTGTGTGCGTTCAGAGCCAGATTGCTTCGGCGATTTGGCTCGTTTTGTTTGTCTGGCGTGAATTCGAATGAGGAGTGGAGGAATGGAACAGTTTGTTTCGGTGATCAACGCGATCAGCGACTTTTTCTGGAATAATATTCTGCTGTTTTTGCTATGCGGGACGGGGATTTATTTCACGATCCGGCTGCGATTTGTGCAGGTACGGAAATTCGGCGAAGGGATGCGGCGGCTGTTCGGCGGCTTCAGCCTGCGCGGCAAAAAGGCAGGCAAAGAGGGAATGAGCTCATTTCAGGCGCTCACCACGGCCATCGCCGCGCAGGTCGGCACCGGCAACATCACCGGCTGCGCCACTGCGCTCGCGTCCGGTGGGCCGGGGGCGATTTTCTGGATGTGGGTGAGCGCGTTCTTCGGCATGGCCACCATCTATGGCGAAGCTGTGCTGGCGCAGAAGTTCCGGCATGTGGAGAATGGGGAAGTGACCGGCGGTCCCATTTACTATATTCGCGCGGCCTTCCGCGGGAAATTCGGCAAATTCCTGGCCGGATTTTTCTCGATCGCGCTCATCCTCGCGCTGGGCTTCATGGGGAATATGGTGCAGTCCAACTCCATCGGAGACGCCTTCCATAACGCCTTCGGCCTGCCGCCGCTTGCGGTGGGAATCGTGGTCGCGGCGGTGGCGGCGTTCATTTTCCTCGGCGGGGTCAAGCGGATCGCATCCGTCACGGAAAAGATCGTTCCGATCATGGCGCTGTTTTATATCGTGGGATGTGTGGTCATCCTATGTATCAACCACGCGACGATCCTGCAGTCTTTGGAGCAGATTTTCGTTCTGGCCTTTCGCCCGCAGGCCATCGCCGGCGGCGTGGCGGGAGTTACAGTGCGGGAAGCGATGCGGTTCGGCGTGGCGCGCGGGCTGTTTTCCAATGAGGCGGGAATGGGCTCCACGCCGCATGCCCACGCGATGGCGAAGGTAGAAAAGCCGCAGGATCAGGGCGTGATCGCCATGATGGGCGTGTTTTTTGATACGTTTGTGATCCTGACGCTGACGGCGCTGGTGATCCTTTCTTCGGGCGTGCTCTCTTCGGGGGAGACCGGAACAGCGTTGGCACAGCTCGCGTTCGACCAGGCGTTCGGTTCCTTCGGCGGAATCTTTATCGCCATCTGCATGTTTTTCTTCGCTTTTTCCACCATCGTGGGCTGGTATTTCTTCGGCCAGGTCAACGTGCGCGCCCTGTTCGGCAAGAAAGCTGTGAAAATTTATGCCGCGATTGTTGTATTATTCATTGTGGTGGGCGCGGCGCAGCGCGTCGATCTGGTCTGGGCGTTGTCCGATCTGTTCAACGGCCTGATGGTGATTCCCAATCTCATCGCGTTGCTGGCGCTTTCCGGGCTGGTTGCGCGAATCAGCAGGAATCAAGTGGCCGAAATCTCGCCGTCGCTGGGCGCGAACGGCGCGTCGCCCGCGCAGCCGGATCGTGAGGCCGCGCAGGAGCCGGCGGAGCAATGAAACGACAGCCCCGCCATCTCGCGCCGTAAGCTGCCGGACCTTGACCGGCAACTTGTGCGGTATGAGCGCACTTTCAGGCGGGCGGCTGTTTCCACAAACGCAGCCGCCCGTTTTTGTGCAGGTTGTTGAGCACAATGACGGCGATTGGAACCAGAAACATACCGATCAGGCCATAGAGCTTGAGGCCGATGAAAATACACAGCAGCGTCACGATGGGATGCAACCCCACATGATCTCCCACGATTTTGGGTTCCAGAATCGAACGGACGATGGAGATGATCACGAACAGGACGAGAATTCCGATCCCCAGCATGGGGTTCCCTGTGAGAAAAAGTACGGCGGCCCAGGGGATGAGGATGGTTCCCGTGCCCAGAATCGGCAGCGCATCCACGAGAGAGATCAGCAGCGCCACCGTCACGGTGTAAGGGATCCGCAGCGCCCACAGCCCGACCAGCAGCTCCAGAAACGTCACCAGCATCAGCAGCAGGTAAGCGCGCAGCATGCGAAATACCGAATGCACGGCAAAATTTTTGACATCCATGGCGAACGCCTGCACCTTTGGGGATACCTGCTGCAGGCAGAACGAACGAATGCGCGGGTAGTCCATGCAGAAAAAATAAGCCGACACGACCGCAGTGCCGGCAGCCAGCGCGATACCGGGCAGGCCGGAGACCAGGGTATAGAGAAACACGAGGATTTGCATGATAGCGCCTTCCGGAAGCGTGATCAATCCGTCCAGCATGCCGGAGATCGATTTGCCAACCTGCTCGGACAGCTCCGGCGAAAGATTTTCCAGCATATGCAGCAGCCGCTGATAGATGCCGTCCATGGCCTCGGGAAGACGCTCGACCGCTGGCGGAATGAGCGCCAGCAGCCCGCTGAGCTCGCGGATCAGCAGCGAACAGAGCAGAAATCCGACCAGAAATACCAGCGCCAGAAACAGCGTCACACATAAAAACGCCGACAGCTTTCGGTTCCAGTGCGCCTTGTGCACCAGGCGATCGACAGCGGGATTGTTAATCAGCGCGATGAGATAGCCAATCAGAAAGGGAAGAATCAACGGCAGCAGCTTGAGCGCAAACCATAAAACGGCGGCGACCGCGGCCAGAAACGCGAACGAGAGCAGGAAGCGCTTCTTGGTGTTGTCAGTGGGAAGCATAACGGTTTCCTCCCGGGAAGATATTCACAGCCGGCAGAGCCGGCGCAGGCGAATTGCACGTAAATTTCTATATTAGTATTGCCATATGCAGTGCAAAATTGTAATATGCGTGCTTCGGCGGGGAAGAAACACCAGAAAGCGGCCAGCGGCGGCGTTGTTTTTTCTGCCGAAGAGAGAAGATGCATCCATATGGGAGAATGAAATCGATTTTTGAAACCTTTTGCTGTATTCAAGTGTCTACGTTATATAGGGGATTGCAATTTCTGGAAAGGAAGAGCCAGTATGAACCATAGATTCATTCGGATTGCTGCGGGTATGCTGTCTATTGCGCTGCTGCTAGGGGCGGCTTCCTGCGGGGAGGAGCCTGGCGAGCAAACCATGACCGTTTCCTCTCAGGCGTCGTCGAGTCCCGTTTCGTCCCAGGAGGAGCAGGAGAGCGAGGCCGAGACGCTGCTGGGCTTGCTGGAGGGGGTCAGCCTGGAGCGGGAAGTGACGGAGGACTTCCTCGTCTGGTGCGGCGAAACGCAGGATGCGGGATTTTTATCGAAGATGATCGCCTCTATTTCGCAGGATGGCTACGCGGACACGCTGTGGTTCACCCATTCCGGCCGCACGCTGCATGTGCTGCAGGATTTGTATACCAACGCGGCCGAAACAGTGGACAATCTCCATATCAAAGGCGACCGCTATGAAGGGCCGGTGACGCTGACGTTCACCGGCGACGTCAATCTTGCGGATAACTGGTCGCTGATGCGCAATTGCAAAAAGCAGGCCAATGGACTGCTTGATTGCCTTTCAGCAGACCTGCTTGCGGAAATGAACGCTGCCGACGTGATGCTCATTAATAACGAATTTGTGCTCTCCGACGGGGGCGAGCCGCTCAAGGATAAGCGTTATCGTTTCAAAGCTGCCCCGGAGAATGTGGAGATGCTCAAGACGATGGGCGCGGACATCGTTTCGGTGGCCAATAATCATGTGTTTGATTATTGCGAGGAAGGCCTGTACGATACGCTGGCGACGCTCACAGAGGCGGGGATTCCCTATGTCGGCGGCGGAAAGGACCTGGAGGAAGCCATGCAGCCGCAGTATTTCATCGTCGGCGGGCAGAAAATCGCCTATGTTGCCGCCTCGCGCGCGCGGGAGCATAATTTTTCCGGTCCGACACCGGTGCAGCAGATTTTCACCCAGGCTGCGACGGAGACGCAGCCCGGCGTGCTGCATAATTATGACTCCACGCTGTTTTTGCAATGCATTGAAGAGGCTGCGAAAAACAGCGATTATGTTATTGCCTATCCCCATTGGGGCACGGAAAATACGCATGAGATTGAACAGGAACAGAAAGAACTGGCGCGGCAGTATATCGACGCCGGCGTCGACGCTATCATCGGCAGCCATCCGCATTGTTTGCAGGGGATCGAATTTTACCAGGGCAAGCCGATTGTCTACAGCTTGGGCAATTTCTGGTTCAATATGAAAAAAATCGAAACCGGCATGATTCGCCTGACGCTGGACGGCGAGACCGTGACGACGGAATTTTTGCCCTGCATGCAGGAAAATGGCGAAACGACGCTGCTCACGGAAGGGGAAACGCGTGATGCTGTCATCGCGCTGATGGAGAAGATTTCGGTCAACGCGGAGATTGCCCCGGACGGGACAGTGCGGGAAAAGGCCGCGGCCTGATATAGCGCGGCCCGATCAAAAAGCGCGGCGACGAGTCGCTGCCCGCAAAACATGCACACGGCGTTCCGGGCCGCGGCCTGGCGTGTTGGTTTTGCGTCCACCGCCCCTAACCAAAATAAAGCGAAAAGCCGTCTATCCAGCCATGGGATTGACGGCTTTTCGCTTTTGTATCTTATCTTAGAAGTTCGGCCTGCTTGGTTGACTTGCAAAACGGCCTTTGTGGTCGCTGCCTTCTGCAGGGGCGGCGAGAAAGGGAAAAGTAAAATCCCCTTTTGCAAAATGCGTGCGGTCTCCATATGACGGGGCGTTTCGAGACTTGCTGCACGTTTCCCGGCGCAAAAGCGCCAATTCGAAATGCTTATGTGTTGCCCGGGGCTATATTGACGCGTCTCCCAACACGGTAAAGACAAACACAGAGCACGATATGCACCAGAATCGTAAAGATGACAGCCAAGGTCAGAATCGGAACAAAAAAGATGTCCATGATCAGCGCGGTCGGCAGAAAGAAAGGGAGCAGCAGGGAGAACAGATTGACGGAGAGAAACAACAGCACCCCCATCGCCGCGCCGATCAGCAACAAAACACAGCTGGCGATACACACGATAAACAATGGTAGTGTGCCGCGAATCTGCGGAACATTTGAGCGGATAGACCGTTTTACCGAAGTGCAGAATACCAGGAGCAACAGACAAACTGCCAATCCGACGCCTGCGATTAAGATATAGCCAATTAAGCTTATGAATTCCGGCTTATAGAAGAGATCCCCTTCCTGCAGAATGGAAAAGCGGGAGAGAAGGAGAGGAAGGAATAAAGCGCAGCAAAGCGCCAGAAATCCGACGATCGAAAAAATCTGCACAAGCGTAAACGAGACGCAGGAAATGGGCCGCTTGTGGTGAAGGGCGCGGCAGAGCGGGATTAGGCTGATTGCCAGTACCAAAAACCAGAAGGGAAACAGCAGGAACACGGGACTTTGGATCAGGATCACAGCTGAAGGCAGCCAAAGGACAGCGGCGACAATCGTCATGACCACAAGCACCAGAACAAGCGGAAACGGGAGCGCCTGTTGCAGGAATGTTTGCGTATCGATTTCGCCTTGCGCTTGCCGCATCTCGAAAGCCGGTCCGCGCATTTCCGATTGGTTGGCAGAAGGCTGTGCGGCGTGGGATGCTGGACCGTTGCCTGAGGTTTGCGCGTTTCCCTGTGCAGCGGCGCTGTCCCGGCCGCATATCGGACAACGGGAAGCGCCCTGCGGAAGCTCGGCGTTGCAGAAGCGGCATTTCATACGAAGTCACGGCTCCTTTCTATGGAGAACCTGCCGAAACAGCAGCGACAGGGCGCGGACGACGGCTTCTGATAGGAGATTCCCAAACAAGACCTGCGGCGGTGAAGGAAAGCATCCCCCTGCCGGTTCAGTTGCGTGGTCCGTGGGTGGGATCATAGTAATTCGAAGCGCCCTGTGCGCTTGCGTTGATCCTGCGCGCTTCGTTGATGCCGTTGGCCAGCCGCCGCAGCAGGATGCCCAGCAACAAAAATGTAGTGGCGCCGCACAAAGATGCCAGCACCGCGAGCGGTTGAGGGATACTGAATGTGTTAGTAATAAAAGCGAAAATATAAAGATATTCCACAACGCTGATAATGATGCAGGCAACAGAAAGAAACGCTGCGCATTTGATGTTGGGAACGTTGGAATAAATGGATTTCCGTACAGAAGAGCAAAAAAGCAAGAGCGGAATGAAAAAAAGCAGCAGGAGACCAAAGAGGAAAAGAAGGACAAAGAGCTCGATACTCCACGCGGCGGCCATAGGGACAGCGGTAGAAGCATGGCCTTCATAATAAGTGTCAACGAAGAACTGCGCTGCAAACCCAAACGCTATCACCAGCATCAAAAATCCGCATAGCACAAGCACCAGAATCGCGAGCACCTGAATCAGCGTGAACGGGGCGGGGGAAATGGGCGTGCGCGTTTGAATATGGGAGCGGACAACGCCCGCGCTCACGGCTAGAAACACAAACCCCATCGGCAACGTGAGAGAAAAATTAAACTGGGAGCCAAACGCCGTGATGGAGATGCTGGAGAGAAAGGAAAGCGCGCTCGCGATGATGGAAAGCACCATAACGGCTGTCAACGCAGGGGAGTTGAAGCAGCGATGCAGCAGGGACTGCGTGTCGACCGGCTGCAGCGGAAAACCATAGGGTGGCTGCGCCTGCGGTTGGGCGCCGGTTTGCTGGGCAGACGTATACGCCTCTTCGGAACCGGTAGGCTGTGCGCTGGACGAAACCGGTTCGCCTTGCGGCGACGAAACGCCGGCAGGCGCCGCCTCGCCTTCCGGCTGTTCCCCTGCATCCGGTGAAGCCGAAGGCTGGGAGGCCGAGAAAGCGCCCTCTGATGCGGCAGGTTGCGTCGTATTGGGCTGCTTTTCCGCGCTTTGCAGGAACAATGTGTTATCGCTGTTGCACTGCGGGCAGACTTTGGCGTCTGGCGGCAGCTCCGCGTTGCAGTAGAAACATTTCATGGCAGATATACCCCTTTCCCTGAAAAGCTCGATTGGATTCTCCAAAGGTTTTCCATAGAACGCCGACGCCAGACTGCCTGTTTTCTGCAATCTGCCGATATTACCGGCATGACAATCTTGCGGCCCCTATTGTAATGCTTTTTACTGCGTATATGGAGAATATTGGTAATGCACTTCTATAAATCTATAATAAAGTGTAAAGCATTGTGACAAAATTGTCAATAAAAAATCGAGCTGCAACGAATTTTCCTAGCATGTCATACTTTGCCGAACAGAGGGAATACTAACGGCAGGCGAGCGGCGTGATGCTGTACACGCTGTTCCGCTGCCCGCGGAATCGCGCCGCTTTTACGCCCTGACCATGGCCTGTACTGTTTTCCCGCTTGCCAACGGCATCGGCACAAGCGCGAAAGACGGTGCAGCCCAACAAACAGGGGAGAAAGCCCTCCCTGTTTTTCTTCATAGAGGAGAAAGGAAAGAAGAATCATGAATATACAGAGTACACCTATGGATGCAAACAATGCGCTGCTGACAGAGGTTTATCTCAACGCCAAATTGGGAGCCGATGCGCTCAATACCATGCTTTCCAAGGTCGGCGACCAGGCATTTGCCCAGGCGCTGCAGCAGCAAGCCGCGGAATATAAGCAGATCAGCGACGACGCGATGACGAATCTTGCGCAGCGCGGCCAGGCGCCATCGCGCAAGGCGACGGTGGTGCAGGCGGAAAACTGTGCAGAGATTCATTTGGCGACGCTGATCAACAAAACGCCGTCCCATCTTTCGCAGATGCGGATGGAGGATGATATGACAGGCGCGATCCAGGTGACGCGCGCGCTGCATCGTTATGCCAATGCAGAGCAGCCTGTTAAGGATCTGGCCGACCGCTTGATCCAGCTGCAGGAGGGGCATATTCAGGCACTCAAGTCGTATTTGTAATGGTAGAGTGGCTTACGGCAAAACACGAAACGGCGGTTGTCGCTTTGCGCAGAGGGAATCTATCTGTGCAGCAGGAACTTAGCATCAGACCGAAGAGGGGCGCAGTATTGCGTCCCTCTTCGGATTTTGTAAAAGGATTCCCTTTCCTGGAATGGCGATAACACGATTTCTTTCCTCGAAAATATAGACATCCCGCGGAATGGATTCGTCTGAGTTTCACGGTCTTTTTCTGGCCGCGCAGTGAAGGCTGTTTTTCGCAGGCGAGGGGAATAGATGCGAGTGGAGCTATTCTCGCGAACTGCGAAAATTACACGGAAAGGCGGGCTGTGCGCTGCGTTTTGGTTTGAGGGTGGTTCGAGAAAACAGGCAAAAAAGTGCCCTCCCGCCGGAGCGGAAGGGCCAGAAAAGAGGGAAGGGGGTATTAAAAAATGAGAGGATGCAAAAGAAATTTTGCTTTACACACCTGCGCCTTTTGACGAGTTTCCCTTCAAAGTGATTACCCGCCGGATTGAATGGAGCGAGCTGTGCGCAGCAAGGGCGTCATTGACCCTGGTCTTCCTCCAGAGTGAAGGTAATGTCCACCGTTTGCCCTGTGGAATAACGGTATACAGTCAGTGTCACGGTATCGCCGACCTCACAGCTTTCTTTGGCTGCGGCGAGCTCGTCCGTGGTGGTGACGCGGGTACCGTTAAAATGCGTAATGAAATCGTTGGTTCGCAAACCCGCCGCCTCTGCGTTGGAACCCTGCTCCACTTCGAGCACTCGCACACTCAGCGGCACCTGATTGAGGGAAGCGAAAGTATCGGACACGGTCTGTACCGTGATGCGAAGCGCTGTACGTCCTCTGACATAGCCATACTGCTGCAGGCTGTCGAGAATCGGTTTGGCGGTTGCGGTCGGGATGGCAAAGCTGAGGCCTTCCGCATCGACGTCATTGGAAAGCGTTGTGATCTTCTCGGAGATGATGCCGATGACCTGGCCATAAACATTCACCAGTGCGCCGCCCGAGTTGCCGGGGTTGACAGCTGCGTCTGTCTGAATGAAATTCATTGAACCAACTCTGCGGTTGACGCCGCTGACCATGCCGCCGGTGATAGAGCAGGAGAGCTCAATGCCGCCGGGGTTGCCGATGGCGTAAACCGTTTCGCCGACTTTCACGTCGTCAGAATCCGCCAGCTCCGCAGGCGTCAGGCCTGTGAGGTTGACTTTCAGCAGCGCCAGATCCGTCGTGGTATCCTGGCCGACAATCTCCGCTTCGACGGAATTGTCCATCGACATGCCTTCTTCATCGTAGAAGATGATTTCCACCTTAGCGGCGCCGTCAATCACGTGCTGGTTGGTTACGATATACCCATCTTCCGAAATGATGATACCGCTGCCTTGGCCGCTGATTTCATAGCTTCTTCCGGTGCTGGCATAGTTGAGGACGCCCACGATCGAAGGGGAAACCTTCTGCGAAATCTGAATACCGGTGAGTTCCTGGCCTTCCGTCGCGGTGTCGTTCCGCTCTGGCACGCTGTTGAGCGTGATATCCAGGCTGTTGTTGCCGGCTGTACCGTCAGATTGCGTATCGCCTGTTAAGCCGCTGAAAATGCCGTTCCCACTGATGCCGAGGACACCGATGACCGCCAGCGCACATATGCAAACCGCCAGGCAAGCACACAACGTAATGACCAGAGCATTGGAGCGTTTGGGAGGCTTAGAGCCCGAAGCGCCGTTTTGCTGTTGTTCATAGGCGCTGTAATTGTAGCCCGGGTGCGGCGGCTGCGAAGAAGCCCGGTAAGGCGGAATGGTCCCCGTGGGATTTTGCGGGGGAATCTGCGTCTGCTGCGGCGGGGTCTGCGCCGCCTGCTGCGGCTGTGCGTCGGATGACGCGCTGCCGAAAGAAATGGGACGCGCCGCTTGGGTGTTTGTTTGTTCCTCCTGCATTCCATAGGAGTGCGACTCCGAAGAAGGAGCGGGCTGCTCGCTGGATGCCGGT
The DNA here is from genome assembly GCA_904420005.1 of Candidatus Tabaqchalia intestinavium. Lineage (GTDB taxonomy): Bacteria > Bacillota > Clostridia > Oscillospirales > CAJFTT01 > Tabaqchalia > Tabaqchalia intestinavium. Next base: position 19,588 of record CAJFTT010000041.1, read on the forward strand.
TCAACCGGAGAGGAGGAAGTAGATTCGACTTTTGTTTCCGTTTCCGGATTTTCAGACTGCGGAGTGTTATATCCATCACGCTCGTCAAACATTTGGAATTCCTCCTTTGTGATCTTTGTTCTGACTCTAGTATAGGCCGCGACTTTCAAAACAAGGTCACTACAATGTATTATTTGTGTGAACTTGTGAAAATATCCAGTCAACACCCCGAAGGTCAGGCGCGCGGCAGCGTGAAGGTGAATTCGCAGTAGTGCGAGCCGTCGGAATCGGCAGTGATGGTCTGCCCGTGCACAGCCAGCAGCGTTTTGACGAGATAGAGCCCGAGACCGGTGCTCTTGCTGTTGAGGCCGCGGGATTTGTCGACCTTATAGAACCGATCGAAGATATGTGGCAGATCTTCGGCGGGAATGCCTGCGCCGGTGTTGCGGATGGAGATGCTGTGCTGCTTGCCGTGCGTTTTGAAGGAGAAAAGAATGGTGGAACCCGGTTCGGAATATTTGATCGCATTCTCCAGTAGGTTGTAAATCACCTGGAAAATCATGTCTTGGTCCGCTTCCGCCTCCATCTTGGTATCCCAGTCCAGCCCTTCCAGTTCCAGCTTTTTTGCGGACAGTTCCGGTTCGAGAACGATGATAACGTCGCGGATAACGTCATAAACGTCAAACTGTGACGCGCGGGGAAGCTCCTCGCCGGCTTCAATTTTGCTCAAATATAGCAGCGACTTGACCAGGCGCGAGAGCCGTTTGATCTCGGAGGAAATGATTCCCAAATAGTAAGAATGCTTTTCTTGCGGAATGGTACCGTCGAGAATGCCGTCAATGAAGCCGCCGATGTTGGTCATGGGGGTTTTGAGCTCATGGGAAACATTAGCCACGAAGCTGCTGCGCATCGATTCAAGCTGGCCGAGCGAATCGGCCATGCGGTTGAAGGCGATAGCGAGCTCCGCCACCTCATCCCGGCCGCGCACTGCAACGCGGATATCGAAATTTCCCTTGGAGAATTCCCGCACCGCGTGGTTCATCGCCTGCAGGGGCTGCACCAGCTTGCGGGTCAAAAAGTACAGCACGACGCAGGAAATGGCCAGCACCACGAGCGTGGTGAGAAAGTAGGTTCCCGCCACGTCGCCGATGATGCCGTCAAGCGCGGCGGTGTTTCTGGAAATAGAAGCGAATACGCCGCCATGAAACACGCCGTCAATGACAATAGGGGCGCTGCAAGTGTAATACGGCTCGACGTAAAGATTGCCCAACGTCCCTTCTTCATGATAATCGATCCCGTTTTCCAGCACTCCCATGATACCCGGCTGCACAGAAGAAGTGGTGTGGATGCAGGGATTCGCGTCGGAGCACACAAGCGTCTGGCCATCTGCATCGGTGATGAAAACGCGGGCGTTCGCCGTAGCGGACAGGGAATACACCATCTGTGTCAGCTCTGTGATGTCGTGAGTCCGCTGCTGCTCCAGCGGCATATTGAGATAGGCCGTCACCAGAGAAGAGCAGACATTTTCCAGCTGCCGCTGTTTCTCGTGGACGGCATTGGGCTGGATCTGGGAAAGCAGCAGCAAAAACAGCACGCTCAAGCTCAGCGTCAGCAGAAGGGCAATGACGATGAAAAAGCGGATGAATATATTTCTGCGCAAAAGGAACCCCTCCCCTTGAATTTGCCGGAGACGCAAAAGCGGACGGGTCCTATTTCACCCGTCCGCCATGTCGGCACTGCATTACTGCACTTCAAATTTATAGCCAACGCCCCAGACTGTTTTGAGAGACCAGTTGGAGATTTCGGAGGCCGCATCGAGCTTTTCGCGAAGACGCTTGATGTGCACGTCGACGGTGCGGCTGTCGCCATAATATTCAAAGCCCCAAACCTCGTCAAGCAGCTGGTCGCGCGTGAAAACGCGGTTGGGATTGGAGGCCAGATGATACAGCAGCTCCATCTCCTTGGGCGGCGCATCCACCAGCTTGCCGCAAACGCGCAGCTCGTAATTGGTCAGATTGACCACGAGGTTGTCGTATTTCACTTCCTTGATGCTGCCGGTCGCGTTGTTGAAGCGGCGCAGCACCGCGTTGATGCGCGCGACGACTTCCTTGGTGTCGAAGGGCTTGACGATATAGTCGTCCGCGCCGAGATCCAGGCCCAGGACCTTGTCGAAAGTTTCGCCCTTGGCGGTGACCATGATGACCGGCACATTGGAATTCTTGCGGATGGTGCGGCAGACCTGCCAACCGTCCATTTCCGGCATCATGACGTCCAGCAGCACGAGATCCGGGTCAAACTCATCAAAGAGCTTGAGCGCTTGTACGCCGTTATAAGCGACTGCCGTAATGAAATTCTCTTTTTCCAGATAGAGCTTCAGCAGTTCGCAGATGTTTTTGTTGTCGTCGGCAATCAGGATTTTGATGTTTTCCATTGTCTTACCTCCTATTAAATTGTTGGAATTTTCTGCGGTTTTTGATTCATTCCATCATATTCGATTAATTTCACAATATTATAGCACACTTCCTACAAGTTTCGCAAGGGGTCATTTTGCTTTTTTAATATAATGTGTATTTTTTTGGAAAAAACCTCGTCTCGTTGGCGTATTCTTCAATATTATGCGCCAAAGAACCTGAAAAAACCGGCATTTTGAACAGAGCGGCGGATTCGATGCGGTAGAAGCGGGGATTGCGAAAGTGCCATGCCATCGGTAGAGAAATGCAACGCGCCGCAATCGGTTTGCATAGGGTGGGAAATCTTCTTGCGGGACGGACAGTTATGTTGTATAATAAACGAAAAAGATCCTGGCGGCGCGAAAGGGATTTTTCTCAGACGGGCTGTCCGCCAGGCATAATTTTGCTGTGTCCTGGCCGCGAAGGTGGCGCCGGAGCTGCGCCAGCGGAAGAATTTTGATCAAAGGAGCCGGAAAACAAATGAAATTAGGAATCGTAGGACTGCCCAATGTGGGGAAATCTACTCTGTTTAATGCCATCACCAATGCAGGTGCGCAGGCTGCGAATTATGCCTTTTGCACCATCGAGCCTAATGTCGGCATGGTGCAGGTGCCGGATACGCGGCTGGACCGCTTGGCGGAGATTTATCATCCGAAGAAAATTACGCCGGCCTCCATCGAATTTGTCGATATCGCGGGCCTGGTGCGCGGTGCTTCCCAGGGAGAGGGCTTGGGCAATAAGTTCCTGTCGCATATCCGCGAGGTGGACGCGATTATCCATGTGGTGCGCTGCTTTGAAGATTCCGATGTGCTGCACGTGGAGGATAGCGTCGACCCGCTGCGCGATATGGAGATCATCAATTTGGAGCTGATCCTTTCCGATATGGAAATTCTCGACCGGCGCATTGACCGCACGCGCAAAGCGATGAAGGGAAACCGGGAGCTGGAAGGGGAACTGGAGCTGCTCGAACGCGTCAAAGCGGTGCTCGAGGATGGTAAAACCGTGCGCACTATGCAGCTGACGGAGGAGGAAGCGGCCATGCTGCAGCAGCAGACGCCGCTGCTGTCGGCGAAACCGGTTATTTATGCCGCCAATATGAATGAAGCGGATTTTGCCGGCGGCTATGAAAATAATTCCAATTACCATAAAGTCAAGGAGCAGGCCGCCAAGGAGGGCGCCGCTGTCATGCCGATCTGCGCGCGCCTGGAGGAGGAGCTCGCGTCCCTGCCCCCGGAGGAAAAGGCGCTGTTTTTGTCTGACCTTGGGCTGGAAAGCTCCGGTCTGGATCGCCTGATTCAGGCGAGTTATTCGCTGCTGGGGCTGATTTCGTTCTTGACGGCGGGAGAGCCGGAGGTGCGCGCCTGGACCATCGTCAAAGGGACGAAGGCGCCCCAGGCGGCCGGAAAAATCCATTCGGATATCGAGCGCGGCTTCATCCGCGCTGAGGTGATCGCCTATGACGATCTGATGCGTGTCGATGGCTCCATGACTGTGGCGAAGGAAAAAGGCATGGTGCGCAGCGAGGGAAAGGACTATGTCATGAAGGATGGAGACATCGTGCTGTTCCGCTTCAACGTCTGAACGGCGCGGCAGGGATGCCGGGTATGAGTGCGGCGGCGAGCGGAGCGTTCCGTTCGCCGCCGCATTCATACCCGGCATAGGTATGTGCAGCGGGAGAGCGAGGCGTGTATCGAGCCGGACGCCGTGGAAGCGGGCGGGCAATCGCGCTGTGCCAAGCGGCAGAGAGGAGAAGAGCTATGCAGAAATTTCAGGTGGACGGAGGCCGGGCTTTTGATTTCGGAAAGACCGCCCAGGATTACGGGGCTTATCGCGATATTTATCCGCAGGCGCTGTACGACCGGCTTTATGCGCTGGGGGTGGGCGCGCCTGGTTCGGCGTGGCTCGACCTGGGGACGGGCAGCGGCGTGCTCCCGCGTGCGCTTGCCCGATATGGAGCGCAGATCGTAGCGGTGGACATCTCTCCCGAGCAGATTGAAGAAGCAAAAAAACGGTCGCGCGCATACCCCAACATCACCTATCAGGTTTGCCCGGCCGAAGAAGTGGCGTTCCCGCCCGGCCGGTTTGATGTGATCACGGCTTGTCAATGCTTTTGGTATTTTGACCCGGCGATCATCGTGCCGAAAATCCGCGCCTTGCTTCGCCCGGGCGGATTGTTTGTCAAGATTTACATGGGATATTCAGAAGATGACCCGATCGCGCGCCGATCGAGCGCGCTGGTCAAGCAGCTCAATCCCAGCTGGACCAGCGGCGCCGCCGCGGAGCAGGATCTGCAGGTGCACTATTTCCCGCATCCGCATGAGGAGCATGTTTCTCTGGCGCTTTCCTTCACGCGGGAAACGTGGCATGGAAGAATGCGGACCTGCCGGGGTGTGGCGGCTTCTATGGATGCGCCGACGCTTGCGAAGTTTGACGAAATGCATCGGCAAATGCTTTCGACGTGCCCGGAACAGTTTACAATCCAGCATGCGGTGGATCTGGTGTATTATTACATACCGGAAAAATGATGGAAAGCAAAACAACTTTACATATGGCGTTAGGGCCTTATACGGGGCAATTTCTGTGAAAGGAGGCGTCAGAATGCGGCGTGAGGAAAAGCAGCTGCGCGCTGCGCATATGTTTTATATGTGGGAGGGGCAAATCGTTTATTTTTTTGATATAGAAAAGCGAGGAGAGACGTGGTATGCGCTGCTTTCGCCCTGCGAAATCAATCCGGCTTGTATAAAGGCCGGCCGCAGCACTTTTGCAGAAAGTTATTATTTGCCGCATGAATCGCCCAATTGGGAGCGCTATCCGGAGACGGGGCGGTTGTGGGCAGTCCCATGGAAAGAATGGAAAGGGGAATGCCTTTGCACGGAATGTCTGGATTGCCGGTATTTCCACGCCGCGCATTCGCCTATTTTGGAGGGGCGTTTGGACAAAATTTGTGCGGACGTGCCGGCGGATTTTCGTTATGCGTTCTGTGAATTGCGCAGAGATGCCTGGATCCGAGGGAGCCGGCCGCTGTTTGTGCGCTGTCCGTTTCGTCTGACCGCCCTCTGCCTGCCTTCCCAAGCGCTGTCGCGCCGGGAACAGATGGAGTATGACGCTGCCTGCCGGCGGTTGTTTGTCCTGTGTGGGGAAGAGGCGCAACCCGTCGCTGGCCGTGCGCATGGAAGGTTTCAAAACGGCTGTTTTTGCCTGTTGCCGGAGGAACTTGCCATTTTGCATGCGCTGGTGCCGGGGGAGCAGACGATTCTGACTTATCCGCGCGGCGCGGTGCAGGGGGCGCTGTGGATGGAGGATGCGGAAGACGGGGGGATCGCGTGGAGAATGACGCTGGCGGAGCTGACGCCAGAACAGTACTATATGCTCTTTTATAGGGGGGAAGAACGGTTTCTTTTTGCGGAAGACGGAAGCTGGGGCATCACTTGGACGCCGGATGACAGGCAATATTGGCTGATCGCAGAGGAAACGCTGCTTTTTCGGTATATTGCGCGCCGCAAGGAGATCCTGGGGAGCGGTACGATACCGGAATTTATTTGAAGGGAAGCCCGGCGACGGTTTCTATTGGCAGGCGAGAGAATCGCGCGCCTGCGCGCCGGTGACGGGTGTGTTACGGACAAAATCAATGCCCAAGCGCCGTCACAAAAATGGCGGCGCTTGGGCATTGAAACAGCATACCCTCGGTGGACAAGGGGCAACGCGCCCGGCGGGAGCGGAAAGGGCCGCATGCGGCGTTCTCAGGCTCGGCGGGCGGCAGC
>CAJFTT010000042.1 GCA_904420005.1 Candidatus Tabaqchalia intestinavium
ACATTGGAGCCGATCTCTTTCTTGATTTCTTTCAGCACGTTCGTAAAGGCGTTTTGAATAGCGGTCAGATCAGCTTGGTACATCGGCATCCTTGAAACGCTGACCGTCTTTGCGGCTTCTGTAATGGCTTCTCTATCTTCGGGATGCTGCTTCGCTTCTCCCATCAACAGCGCACTCAATGTGGCAAACATCTGATTCTGTGCGGCATATCCGGCGGCAAGGGTATCATCAAAATAGTGTGCGATCATATTGGTCATTGCAGCGAAGTTTTTGTTTTCAAGTACTATGACAATCTCACCTGTAAGCAAATTGCGCAGCGGCTCGGTGTTCCCGAGGGTACAGTGACGTACCGCCTGGCTGCTGCACGAGACAAATTGAAAAAGAGGTGCGAAACGATGAATGAAACGGCTTTACATCCCATGACTTTGAAAATCCGAATTGCCGGCGAGGGGGATTACAACGGGGAAGATCGCCCGTTTCCATGGCAGTTTGTGTGCGACGCCCTGTCTCAGAATATCCTTTGGTATGCGTATCGCACGCCCCGGTCGGTGGAGGAGCTGGCGGCGCTCACCGGAGTCCCAGCGTTTTACATTGAGGATACGGTCGAAAACCTCCTGCGGCGGGAAGCGCTGATGCGGCCGGCCAAACGTACCGTGCAGACAGATTTCCTGATTTTTGACGATCGAGTCCGTACCTATGAGACCGAACAGCGTGTTGCGCTGGCGCGTGAAGTTGCGCCGGTACTGTATCCAAGCGCGAAAAAGCTGGCAGAACAGATGATAGCGCTGCCGATAGACACTGCAGGCCGACCGTTTGACGTGTTGCTGTGTCTGTTCACATTGTTGGCGCTCGACGAATCGGCAGCGGCGTATTCACCGGTCGCCTGTGAGAAGATCGGCGCGCGTTATGACGGCGGACGGTGGGAATACCGGGGAGAGCGGGAAGAAGGCGCTATGGACATCGGCGTCAATAAAAACTTGAACTGCGGCGAACCGGATTCCTGGATGCATTATGTTTATTGCTTTCCACCGTTTCGAGCGCGACGGATGATGCGCAGCCAGGAACTGGCCGTCTGCGCTGCACTGCTGCGGGGTGATGCGCTCGATCGTACGCAGAAGGAGATTGCAGCCCGAATGGTTGCCGAGGGGTATTGCCAGCGGGAGCAATCGGGCGTGAAAGTGATGATACCGGCGCTTTCCGCGCAGCACTATGCACAGTTCCACGCGTTCGTTGCAAAGGACTTCGCCGAATTTTTGCCCGTGTACCGGCAGAAACTGCAGCAGTATATGCAAGGATATATACGCTGCTTCCCGGCCCATCTGGAAAAAGCCGCCGCGCGCAGCGGACAGTTCCTGTTCGTTTCCCTGTTCCGCCAGATCGCGGAAATTTGGCAGCGGCAGGGGCTGCTGCAGCTGCCGGATGGCGCGGACTGCGATGTGCTGATTGCGCGTGGCGGGGCGCCGAAGGCATAAAGCGGGAGCGGAAAAAGGAGGGAGCCCTAAGGGGACGAAAAAAGCGGTGCGATGCAATCCTCTTTGCCCATTGGGATTATCAGCGGTTTGACATATTCTCCCATCGCCAGACGAAGAGCTGCATTGCGGCAATTGCCCAATCCCAGTTTATTGAGTATCATGCCGACGAGGATTTTGGCCTGTGCGCGGATACCGAACTGCATGCGTCTCTGCATTTTGGGAACCTATTTGAACAGGACTTACCTATAACTTGATCGTCTCATCCCGAACTACAATCCCTGCGGAAGGTCGTTCCAGACCAGTTGGATGGAGTTTGCGGACGGTGTATGGTCAGAGCGATATGCCGAGGAAGCCGTCGTGCGGTCGCCGTTTCCAACAATGGGCCTGATACTGTTGGGCATATCCCTGTTTACCCCTCTGCCGGTTCGTCTCTGCACAAAACCGGCAGAGGGGCGCCACGAGTCGGAAAAGGGATTGCGTCCTGGCGCTGGCCGAGGTATAATAAAGGCAGAAAAGGATAGCCGCGATGGATGCGGTGGGATAAGAAACTTTCGTGGATCCGGTAGGATAAGCGGCCATTCGTCCATAAGGGCGCAGGGTACGCGCCCTTATGGACGAATGGCCGCTTCCATAGTTTCTTAAAAACCATCACACTGAAATTGGCAAAACTTCTGCCAGCGGCAGTTTCGGAAATGAGGAGGAAACGGCAAATGCAGCGGGATTATGCGAAAGAGACGCGCGAGCGGGTAGCCTTCATTCAGTCACAGCTGGCCCAGGCTGGCGCGGCGGGGATCGTGTTCGGCAACAGCGGCGGCAAAGACAGCGCGCTGGTTGGCATTTTGTGCAAGATGGCGTGTGAAAATACGGTGGGCGTGTTGCTGCCGTGCCAGTCCAGCCGTAATTTCGGGGAGGACATGCAGGACGGCCGCGCCGTCGCTGCCCAGTTTGGCATTGAAACGCTCACGGTCGATCTCACGGCAGTCAAAGCGAGCATGCTGACGGCGCTGGCGCCCGCCGGGGAAATTACGGCTGCGTCCACCGGGAATATTGCGCCCCGTCTGCGCATGACTGCGCTGTATGCCATCGCGCAAAGCCGCAACTGCCTGGTTGCCGGGACGGGCAATCGCAGCGAGCGGTATATGGGCTATTTCACCAAATGGGGCGACGGCGCATGTGACTTCAACCCCATTGCCGACCTGACCGTGACGGAAGTATATGCGTTCCTTGCCTATCTCCATGCGCCTGAGAACATTCGCACCAAAGCGCCGTCGGCCGGTTTGTTTGAGGGGCAGACGGATGAGAAGGAAATGGGCGTGACCTATGCTGCGATTGATCAGTTCTTATTTGAAGGGACGGGGGAGACCGCGGCGGTGGAGAAAATCACGCGTGCGCACGCCCGGACAGAACATAAACGCCGCTTGCCCGTGACCTACGGGGACGCCTGAGGGGTAGACGGGAAAAACAGCTCCGCGCGGTGCGGGCGTGGGATAAAAGCGCTGGGTTTGGCGTAGAGGTGAAAAGAGGAAGGGACAAGCGATGAGGATTCTGCATACCTCGGATTGGCATCTTGGGAAAAGCATTTACGGGCACAGCCTGCTGGATGACCAGCGGGCTTTTTTCCACGATTGTTTTTTCCCGGCGGTGCAGGAGGAGAAACCCGATGTGGTGCTGGTGGCGGGGGATTTGTTTGACCGGCAGATTCCGCCGGCCGCCGCCGTGCGTCTGCTGGATGAGGTAACGGGGACGCTCTCCTGTGATCTGCGCGTCCCGGCGATTTTCATCGCGGGCAATCATGACGGCCCGGATCGCATTTCTATCGGGCTGCGCCTGCTGCGGGAGAAGGGGTTATATATTGTGCCGCGTGCGGAGCTTGCCCCCGCGCCGATTACGTTGGAAGATGCGTTCGGCCCGGTGCATTTTTATCCGCTGCCTTATTTTGACGCGGCCTATATCCGGGAGATGTGCGGCGAGGAGACGATCCGCACGACGCAGGACGCCTTCCGCCTGCTGTTGGACGGGATTCGGGCGCGCTGGAACCCGCAGGAGCGCAACGTTCTGATTTCGCATTGCTTTGTTTCCGGCGCGCAGCCGTCTGACAGCGAGAGCAGTTATGCTGTGGGAGGCGCGGCGGATGTGGCGGCGGAAGCGTTCGAAGGGTTCGACTACGTCGCGCTGGGGCACCTGCATCGCCTGCAGCGCACGGCGGAGAACGTCTATTACAGCGGCTCGCCGCTCAAGTTTTCCTTCGACGAGGCGAAGCACCGCAAGGGTTTGCTGCTGGTAGAGCTGGGAGAAAAAGGACGGGTGGAAGTGCGAGAGCTGCCGGTGCGCCCGCCGCGCGACATGCGTGTCCTTGCGGGCTCGATGGAGGAGCTTGCCGCGCAGAGTGAAGCCTATCGGGAAGATTATATTTACGCGTTGGTGGAGGAAGAGGGGCCGGTGTTTGAGCCGATGTCGACGCTGCGGCAGCGGTATCCGTACCTTCTTGGCCTGCGGCAGACCTGGTATGACCGGCAGGAGCTGGAGGCGCGGGAGCGTATGGCGGCGGGGGAGATGCGGCGCAGTACAGATGCGCAGCTATTTTCGGCGTTCGTGGAATATGTGACGGGCGGCCAACCGACGCCGCGCGACGGGGAAATTTTCGACGCGATGATGCGGCAGACGAGCAGGGAGGCGACGGAATGCGGCCGATGAAACTGGTGATGGAGGCTTTTGGACCATATCTCGATCGCACCGAAATCGATTTCACCCGATTTGCGGACAGTGGGCTGTTCCTCATTTCCGGGCCTACCGGCAGCGGCAAAACCACGATCCTCGACGCTATGACGACTGCGCTTTACGGTGCGCCGAGCGGGAGCGTGCGGGAGACGAAAGCCATGCGCACAACCATGGCGCCCGACGACACGCCGACAATGGTGTCCCTGACGTTTTCGCTGGGAGAGAAGCAGTATCGCTTTGTGCGCTCTTACCGCATGCATATGGTCAAAAAACGCGCGGGCGGCACGGAGAAACGGGAAGTAACCAGCTTTGCCTGCTTCGATGTGACGGGCGACACGCCGGTGCAGCTGGGGGACGGCGCGGAGGTGACGCGCTGCGCGGAGACGCTGCTCGGGCTGACGCGGGAGCAGTTTTCCCAGCTGATTATGCTGCCGCAGGGGGAGTTCCGCACGCTGCTGCTGTCCAATTCCCGCGATAAGGCGCAGACGCTTGAGCGGCTGTTCGGCATGGAGCGTTGGCGGCTGCTGACCCAGCGGCTGCGGGAAGAGACGCTGCAGCTGTGGACGCAAGCGAAGGAAACGCAGACAAAGCTCGAGACCCTGCTGCAAAACGTGCAGGCGGAGTCGGCGGACGCGCTGGCGGAAACGGCGGCCGAAGCGGGGAAAGAAGCGGCCGCGGCGGAAGCCGGGCTTGCCGCGTGCCGCGAGGCCTATGAGAAGTTTCAGACGGCATACGAAAAACAGGCGGCGGCAGAGACGCTTTTTGTCCGGCGGGAGACCGCGCAGAAACGGCACGCGCAGCTGCTGGCACAGCAGGAAGAGATCCGCAGGATGCAGGCGGCGCTGGCGCTTTTTGAACGGGCGAAGCTTGTGCGGGAGGAATATGGAGCGTTTTGTGAGGCGGAGCGCCGCGAGACCCGCGCCCGCGCCGAGGCGGAAACGCTGCGGCTCACGGCGGAGCAAAGCCGCGCGGCGCAGGCGAAAGCGCAGGAGGAGGCGCAGCCGCTGGCACAGTGGAAACAGGAGGCGGCGGCGCTGCGGGAACGCATGGGAAAAGGCGAGCAATACCGCGCGCTGGCCCGGCAGCGAAAGGAAACGCTGGAGTGCAGAACAGAGGCGGCGGCCCGGCAGCTGGCTGCGGAGCAGGCGGCGCGCCGCCAGGAAGACACGCTACCGGCGCTGCGCGCGCAGGTCGAGCAATATCACCGACAGCGGATGGAGAACGCGGCGGCCTCTCTGGCGGCAACGCTGCAGGAGGGGGTACCCTGCCCGGTTTGCGGCGCGGTGCATCATCCCGCGCCCGCCGTGGACGGCGGAGAAGCGCTGACGGAAGCGCATGGAAAAGCCCTGCAGGAAAATCTGCGCATGGCGGAAGAAAAAGCAGCTGCGCTGCGCACACAGGCGCAGCAGGCGGCCATGCAGGAGGCGCAGCTTTCAGAGCGTCTGGCGCAGCTGGACGTGCAGCTGCCGGAGAACCTGCGCGATGGCGCACAGATCGAGGCTGCGTTGCAGAAACTCGCGGTCCGCGCCGCGGAGAGGGAAAAGCAGATCGCCGCGGCAGAGGCGGCGCAGCGCGCGGCGGGGGAGAAAGCGGCGGGAGATGCGGCTGCGGCCGAATATGCCCGGCAGCGTGCGGCGAAAGCGGCGCAGGAGCGCGAGGAGGCCGCAACGAGGCTCGCGCAGCGCCGAGAAGAAACCGGGCTGGAGGCTTCGTTTGATGTGGCCGCCGCGCTGCTTGATGCGGCGACGGAGCGGCAATACCGCGAACGTACGGCAGCCCATGCAGCGCAGCGGGAGGCAGCGGAGCGCGAGATCGCGGAGCTGACAGTGCAGCTGGAGGGCGTGCAGCGGACAGACATGGCGGCGCTGGAAGAAGAAAAAACGCGGCGCACCACGGAGCTGCTCGCGCGGCAGCGGGAAGCGGCAGAGCGTATCGGCGTGCGGGACAAGCTCGCGTGTACGCTGCAGACGGTGCAGGAACTGGAGCGGCAGGGCGGTGCGCTGCGAGCGCAGTACGCGGAATATGCGCGGCTGGCTGATCTGACGCAGGGCAAGAATAGCCGGAAAATCCCGGTGGTGAACTTCATGCTCAGCATGATGTTCGATGAGGTCCTCTGCCGGGCGAACGAGCACCTGTCCCGCATGAGCCGCGGACAGTACACGATGCGCCGCAAGGAAGAAACGGCCGGCGGTGGGCAGAAGGGCTTGGAGATTTCTGTGCTGGACGCTTACCGCGGCGGGGAACGCGACGTTTCCACGCTTTCGGGCGGCGAATTGTTCCTCACGTCGTTGTCTCTGGCGTTCGGCCTTGCGCAGACGGTGCAGGAGAACGCGGGCGGTGTGCGCATAGATGCCATGTTCATCGATGAGGGCTTCGGCTCGCTGGACGAAGAGCTGATGGAGACCGCGATGAATACGCTTGTCAGCCTGCGCAATGCAGGACGGATGGTGGGGATCATTTCGCATGTCTCGGAGCTCAAAGCGCGGATTCCCGCGCGCATTGAGGTCGTGCGGGACGAGGAGGCCCGCAGCCATATCCGCCTGCGGGTATGAGCCGGCGCGGGATTGCGCTGGAAAGCAAGGCTTTGCACTGCAGGACAGGGAAAGAGACACAGCCGGTGTGTCACGGCCAAGCAAAAAGCGGCCCCGGGAACCCGATCGGGTTCCCGGGGCCGCTTTATAGAGGAGAAAAAACTCAGTTCGCGGCGACGGTGAACGTATACGTGCCGGACGCCAGCTCAAACACAGCCGCGCCATCTTCATACCCCGCCGCCGTCACGCCTTCGGCGCTGTCCGCCGGGTTGCCGGATTCCTGCACGCTCGCGCCTTCAGCGCAGGGGAGCCGGAGCGTCGCCGTGGTGTTGGCCGGCACCGTGCAGGTGTAAACCAAGTTGCCGTTTTCCAGTTTCCAGCTGCTTTCGATCGTGCCGTACATGGAAACATAGGAGCCGGAGGCGTAGGTCAGAGAACCGCCGGTATGCGGCTGCAGCGTGAAGTGGGAGAAGGCCGCGCCGTCTTTTGTAGTGTCGCATTGAATGCCGATGAGCGAAGAATACACCCAGTCCATCACTGAACCGAAGGCATAATGGTTGAAGGAATTCATCGAAGGATCCTGGAAGCCCTCGCCCGGAACATAACCATCCCAGCGCTCCCAGATCGTCGTGGCGCCGAGCGTCACGGGATAAAGCCAGGAGGGGCACTCGGTCTGCTCCAGCAGGCGGAAAGCGACGTCGGAGCGTCCGTTTTCTGTCAGCGCGGGGAGGATACGGCTGACGCCCGCGTAACCCGCCGCGATCTTCCAGCCATTGGCTTCGATCCGGTCGACCAGCTTTTGCGTGGAGGCCGGCTTAATTTCGTCCGGGATGATGTCGAAGGTGAGGCCCATGGCGTAGGAAGTCTGTGTGTCGCAGGTGGTGGAGCCGTCCTCGTTGAGATAGGCATTGCACCATGCGTCCTTGAATTTCTGCGAATAGTCGGCGTACTTTGCCTGGTCGTCTGTTTTTCCAAGCCAGCCGGCCATCTCGCTCATCAGACCGAACGTATAAGCGCAGTAGGCCGTGTCGATGACCGGGACGGGCGTCGATTCTCCGATCACCAGCCAGTCGCCGTAAATGGGCTGAGAATCGCGAATGAAATCATCGCCTGCATCGCGAAGCATATAGTCGAGGTAGGTGACCATGTTGTCGTAATATTTTTCGATCAGCGACAGATCTCCATACCGGACGTACATGGTGTAAGGAATAATGATGCCGCCGTCCGCCCAACCGCCGTGCGCCGCTTGATCTTCGGTTTTATAAGCGCCGGGCGCGGAGTTGGGGAAGGTTCCGTTGAGCTGCTGGCAGTCGGCGATGGACATCATGAACTGATCAAAGAAGGTCTTGGTGTCCATCTGGTACATGGCGGTGCCGCAGAATACCTGAGCGTCGCCGAGATAGCCATAGCGCTCGTCGCGCTGCGGGCAGTCGGTCGGCGTGACGAGGAAATTGGACCGCTGGCCCCAATAAGTGTTGGAAGAAAGCTGGTTGATCATTGCGTTGGAGCATTCGAAAGTGGACGAGTCCGCCATATCGGAATACAGCACGAGCGCCTTGAGGCTGACGATGTTCTCCAGCTCGACGCCGGTGACCTCAACGTAACGGAATCCGTGATAGGTAAACACCGGGTGCCAGGTTTCCTCTCCGGTCCCCATGCAATTATAGCGGTCGGTCGCCTCCGCGCCGCGCAGGTTGGCGGTATAAAGCGTTCCTTCCGGCCCGTCAGCAGTGGAGGAGTCGTCATTGAGCATCTCGCCGAAGCGCATGGTAACGACCGTGCCGGCCTCTGCATTGACGGTGATTTCCGCGACGCCTGCGAAATTCTGCCCGAAGTCGTAAAGATATGTTCCTTCCGAGGTTTCCGTCATGCTGATCGGCTCCAGCGTCTGCATGGCCTTGACGGTGCCGGAGACCTGCGAGGTAATGGTGCCGATATCCAGTTCCTCGGCAGAGGTGACCTTGACGGGCGAATAACGGTATTCTTCCGGCGTTTTCCGGGCATTGTACGTTTCACCGTTGTAAATATCGTTTTCTGTAATAGGACCGTCGAGCGTATATTCCCAGGAGCCGTCCGAGACGATTGTCTGCACGGAGCCGTCGGTATATTCGATCACAATCTTGCCGATAAAGGCCGGCTGGGGCTTGTTGAAAACGAGACCCGCCCAGCCGCAGTACCAGCCGCGGCCTAGCATAGCGCTTACTGTGTTGTCTCCCGACTGCAGCATTTCGGTGATGTCAAAAGACTGATACATCACGTGCTGATCGTACTGCGTGGAGCCGGGGTTGAGGAAATCGTCGCCCACTTTCTGCCCATTGAGGTAAAGTTCATACAGGCCCGCTGCGGAAGCATATGCCCGTGCCTGGGCAATTTTTCCTTTGCTTTGATCCAGCTTAAAACTCTTGCGCACGATCGGCGCGCCGGAGCGCAGGCCTGATTCCGCGTCCTGCATGATCCACTGTGCATCCGAGAACCCGGTTTCCATCAGCCCTGTTTCAAAGTAGGCTTCCTCACTGGACAGGCAGTTGTTGCCGTCTTTATCCCACACCTGGACTTGCCAATAGTAGCGCGTAGAGGGAGTGAGCGTCGGGCCGCCATAGGTCACCGCGAGGGATTGGCTGGATTCCACCACGCCGCTGTCCCATACGTCATAATCCCCGCGCAGGAGATTGTCGCGCGTCGAGGCGACCATGATCTGATATTTTGTCTGACGCTGGCCGCGCACGCCGGCTTCCTCCATCGTCCAGCTGAACAGCGGCGCCGGCGTGTCAACCCCCATCGGATTGACGGCGTAATTGACCTTGAGCGCACCGATGAGGGCGTTGCCGGTCGTTTTGATCACCTGTTTGGTGTTGCAGCCAGCGGTAGCAAGCAGCATTGTGCATGCGAGCATAAAACAAAGACCCCTTTTGAAGATTTTCATAGAGCACCTTCCTTGTACGTAAACTGGAAAATTGAACGAAATAATGGAAAGCATTTTGACTAAGTTCATTGTACTTCACAGAAGGTGGGTTGTCAATGGGTTATGCATAAAAATAATTCTTATTACCCGTAATATTTCACAGTTTCATCCAAAAAGATTTTGTTTTATAATGTTGTGTTGCAAAATAATAAAAGGAAATGATCAGCTGACTTGCACTGTCTGGAAGAAACGAAATGTATAATCGAATGAAAATTGTAAAATTGAATTCTTTGTCTGTGAGGGCGGAGCATCAATCGCATGGAGCGTCGTCCTCCAGCGTGCAGGCGAGTTGTCGCAGGTGATCTGGGGACAGGGACTTGGTGGATTTGGCAAACAAACACAGCCGCGCCGGACGGAAGGTATCCTGTGCCAGGGCGGCGAGCTGCGCGGGCGTTACGGCCCGGATGGCGCGCGCCACATCCTCCAGCGTATGGTAAGATTCCCCGAGAATATGGCCAGAATAGGCAAATTGCCATTCGAGATCCTCGGGCGAATCCGGCAGAATGGACAGCTCCAGCAACAAGCTTTCCTTAATGGCGTCGAGTGCCTGCGGCTTTTTTAATTGCTGAAAGATTTGCAGTGCTTCCGCGATCGCCCGTTTGAGTGTGGCCGGATCCGGTGCTTCGAAACTGACATGTAAATTTCCAATATTGCAATATTCTTCCAGCCGCGCGTCAAAGCTGTAAATCAACCCCAAATCTTCTTTCAGACGCTGGTTGAATGCGCATCCATCCCCGCCGAACAGCAAGTGATACAGTACAGTGCGCAGCGCATACGAATAGCGGCGGCAATCCAGGTCGAAGTGTATAGAAGCAGTGTTGTAAAGCTGACTAGGATAGACGCGCGCCTTGCAATCCCGCTGACCGAAATCCGCCGGCACGGCGGCGCAGTTGTCGTAGACTTTCGGGGAAGCTGGCAACGGCAAGGCGCCGATTGCGGCCTGCAGACGCTGGACGCCCTCGCCGCGATCATTGCCGGTCAGATAAAAGAACAGCGTATCGCAGGTCAGCACGCTTTGCTGGTATTCCTGCAGTTTTTTGCCCGAAAGGCGGCGCAGCGTCGTCCGATTACCCAGAATCGGCAAACTATTGGCTGTGCCGCTCCAGAATAGGCGGTTGGCGCAGGCTTCGGTCGAATTTCTCCGACCGTTTTCGCTGATTTCCGCACGGATTACGGATTTTTCCGTTTCGATTTCCGCCGGAGTCAGCGCCAGCGGGCAGAAAATCCGCGACATTACTTCCACGCCGAGCGCGAGCTGTGAGGAAGGGCCGGACATTTCAAAATGCAAAAATTCCTTGTAGGTGCAAGCGTTGAAATCCAGACAGGCGCGGTTGAGCAGCGCATATAGACGGCCTTGATAGAGCTTGTTAATATTGCGGAATGTTAGGTGCTCAAAAAGATGCGTAATCCCAGGCGCTTCTGGGGAATACATAGTTCCGGCCGGCACAAACAAGGAGAGACGGAAGGTATGCAGATTGGGATTGGGGAAGCGGTAAATGCGCACCCCATTGGGGTACAAAAACATCTGTTCCATCTTCTGCCTCCTGAACTGTGGAAAATAAAGACCATCCCCCTGGCGAACAGAGGGAAAGACGGTTTTCCGGGATCAAACAGACGGTCAGCCGTGTTTGCCTGTGCCCGTTTTTGATTGAAAAACACCTGGATGGGAGCATGACGGCTTAAAACATGGCACGGCCGGTCCACGCCGCTTTTCTTGCGGAGGACCGGCCGCGTACCCGGCAGATCAGGCCTTGCTGTTTGCCGGTGTGGTGGCTTGTGCGGGGAAATCCGCCGTGCCGTTTGTCACGCAAAACACGTCGTGCGGCATATCCATGCCATAATAGTGCTTGACGAACCGACCGACCTGGTGCATTCCCACGCGCAGCGCGACCCGGCGGGAGGCGGCGTTGGTGTCCCGGATGATGGAATAAACGGCATCCAGCCCCAAAGTACCGAATGCATGGTCCCGGCAGCCGCAGGCTGCTTCCGTAGCGTACCCGCAGTGCCAGTGCCGGCGCTTGAGCAGATACCCGATTTCCGGCACACGACGTCCTTCCCAATCCTGCATGGTCAGTCCGGCCTGCCCGATGAACGCGCCGTCTTCACGCCGGATCATCGCCCACAGCCCGAAGCCGTCCCGCCGATAACGCGCCTGCTGGCGATGCAGCCAGTCCCAGGCTTCCGCATCGGAAAATGTATGCTCGTAAGCGTACATCGTTTCCTCGTCCTGCAGGATTTCGCACAGATCGGGGAAATCCGCTTCCATCATTTCCCGCAGCCACAGCCGTGGCGTCTGCAAAATACTCTCCATCTTTTTTCTTCCTCTCAGCGGTCAGCGCGCCAAATTGGCGCGCGCCTATTTTGTGTTGGAGCAAAGCATAGTTCTAAATGGCAGGGGAGGACTGTGACTGGATACGGCGCGTTGCCTCCACGGCCAGCCGGTCGCAGCGCTCGTTTTCCGGATGCTCGTTGTGTCCGCGCACCCAGAAAAAATGGACCACGTGCGTTTCGGTCAGCTGCAGCAGCTGCTCCCACAGGTCGGCGTTGAGCGCAGGGGAGCGGTCGCTTTTCTTCCAGCCGTTTGCGCGCCACTTTTTGGCCCAGCCTTTGCTCATGCCGTTGACGAGATATTGGGAATCGCTGTACAAATCCACTTCGCACGGTTCCTTGAGGCAACGGAGCCCTTCAATGGCCGCGGTCAGCTCCATGCGGTTGTTGGTGGTTTGCCGTTCCCCGCCGGAAAGCTCGCGTTCTGCCCCACGGTATCGGAGAATCACACCCCAGCCGCCTGCGCCGGGATTACCGGAGCAGGCGCCGTCTGTGAAGATTTCCACTTTTTTGCGTTGTGTCATTTTACTTCCGTCCTCCTGCGATGTATATCAATCCTTGGTGCATGAAAAACAATGCGCCGGTCGGCTGCGGGCATGACAGCGGACGGCGTTTTTGAAGCAGCCGAACAGCCGCCTGCGATATTGCGGCTTTGTTTGTAAAAGACATGGTCTGTGTTTACCGGAAACAGCCGCTCGGAGAAGGGCCACAGAACGGACGGATCCAGCAACGAAAAACGGTTTGGGTTGAGAGAACCATATTTCCCCTTGCGCACCGAAGATCGTGTTTCCATTTTATCATACGGTCGGGCGAAGCGCAACCCAAAGGAAAATCGCTGCCTCCAAGCAAGACGGGGGACGCTCAATGGGCCGTTGTATAAAAAGCAGCCGGCCCTTCGAGCGGGCCGGCTGCGATTGTCTCCTTTGCTCGCGTTTGCAATGGAGGAGATCGTGAACAGGGAAGGGACGGCGGGGAAGTTTAGGCCTGGCCGGTATATTCCTCCAGGCAGAGCCCCTTTTCGTAGATTTCCGTCGCGGCCTCCACGCCGACATAGCGGAAATGCCACGGCTCAAAAGCGATCATGGTGATGTCTTCTTTATCTTTGGGATAGCGCAGAATGAACCCATATTTGTGGGCGTTCTCTTTCATCCACACGGCCAACGGGTCGCTTTCAAACTGGGCGTCGAGCTTTTTGCCGTATTTGCTGTAGGCCGACCAGGTGTAAATATCGACCGCCAGACCGATGCAGTGCTCGCTGGTGCCCGGCGGCGCGACGCGCACCGTGTTCTCCACCGCGTCTTCGCGGGAGGCGCCAGGATGCTCCTCCATATAGTCTTTCAGGGCGTTTTCGTAATTATTCGCCTGGTATTGGTAGGTGCGGTAGGTGGAATAGACGATCGGAAGGAAGCCCTCCTCCCGCGCGGCGGCGAGAAACTCCGCCAAAGGTTCAGCGGCGCGCTCGTCGAGCTTATAGGTCGCGCCGGCACGGTCGGTGGTGCTGTCCGGCAGCGTGACGAGCTTGGGCGTTCCGCTGGATTCAGTCATGCGGTATTCCTTGTTGACGACCGTCGTCAGCTCGTAGCCGACGCCTTCGATGTATTGATCGTCTACATAGCCTTTGACATCCGGATTTGCGGGAATCTCCGCGTCCGAAGAGGCGCCGCCGTTGGAAGAAACAGGTTCGTCAGAGGAAGCGTCGCTTTGGGATGAGACGGGCGACTGCGAGGAGGCGCCCTCCTGGGAAGTACTTGTATCGGCGCCGCTTTCGCTTCCTGTCGAGGCGACGCTGGCAAGCGTACCCGCCGCCGAAGAGACGTCCTCGCCGCCTGATGAGCAGGAGGCGAGGAAAACACTGCAGGCCAGCAGCAGGCTGACCGCGCACAGGATGGACGGGCATTTATGCATCGGTTTCTTTTCTGTCATCATGAATCCTCCTTTTGCCTTTTAGCCGATGAAAGCCAAAAATGCGCGGTATGCCATATAGACGTCCAGCTTTGCCACCACTTCATAGGGCGAATGCATGGACAGCACCGGCACGCCGAGATCGACGGTATCGACGTTGAGGTTGGCGATATACATCGCCACGGTGCCGCCGCCGCCCTGATCGACCTTGCCGAGCTCGCCCGTCTGCCAGACGACGTTGGCGTCATCGAGCGTGCGGCGGATCTGCGCCATATATTCTGCGGAAGCGTCGGAAGTATCGGATTTGCCGCGGGCACCGGTATATTTCGTGATAACGACGCCGTAATTGAGCAGCGCAGTGTTGCGCTTCTCGGTCACTTCCGGATAGGAGGGGTCGAACGCGGCGTTGACGTCGGCGGACAGGCAGCAGGATTTGGAGAGTACGTGGCGGCCCTTCGTGCCGGCGGCTTCGGCGATGTCGTCGATGAAATAGGCCAGGAAGCTGCTCTGCATGCCGGTGTTGCCGTTGCTGCCGACCTCCTCTTTGTCTGCGAGGATCGTGACCATCGTGCGCGCGGGCTTCTCTGCGTCGAGCGTGGCGCGCAGCGCGGTATAAGCGCAGACACGGTCGTCATGGCCGTAAGCGCCGATCATGCTGCGGTCGAAGCCGACGTCGCGCGCGGAAAAGGCGGGCGTGAATTCCAGCTCTGCCGAGAGGAAATCCGCCTCGTCGATGCCGTACTTTTCTTGCAGCAAATGCAGCACGTTGAGCTTCACCTTTTCGCTCGCGGCGTCATCCTTGAAGGGGCGGCTGCCGATCAGGATGTTCAGCGCCTCGCCCGCCACGCCTTCGGTCATTTTTTTGCTCATCTGGTCCTTGGCCAGATGGGGCAGCAGGTCGGTGATGACGAAAAGGGGATCGCCCGCGTCCTCGCCGAGCTTGACCTCGACGACGGTGCCGTCGCGCTTGACGACAACGCCGTGCAGCGAGAGGGGAATGGCCGTCCACTGGTATTTTTTGATACCACCGTAATAGTGGGTTTTGAAGTAACAGATCTCGTTGTCCTCATAGACGGGGCGCGGCTTGAGATCGATCCGCGGCGAATCAATATGCGCAGCGAGCAGGTTGACACCCTCCTGCAGCGGCGCTTCGCCGAAGACGGCCAGCAGCAGGCTCTTGCCGCGATTGTTGAGATACACTTTATCCCCGGCCTTGTAAACCTGCCCGACGCAATAGGGGACGAAACCGCGCGCCTCGGCGAGCTTGACGGCGGTGCATACCGCTTCGCGCTCTGTTTTTGCCGCGTCGAGGAATTGCTTATAATCCTCGCAGAAAGCGTCCGCCCGCTGCACTTCTTCTTCCGAAATGCGCTCCGCCGCATGTTTCGGCTCCCAGAAAAGCGTCTCGCGCAGCGTCTGTCCGGCAGTTTTTTCCTGTTTCATCGTAACAACACCTCTCTATTAAAATAAATATGCAAACGGCGGCCCGGCCGCCGGGATGGAAACGATACAATGCGCGCCTGTTGCTGGCCGCGCGCCTTTGGGATTACTGTATGCAGTTTGGGGGGCGTTCATCCGCGCCGACCATGCAGGCGTAGGCTTTTTCCAGCTTTTCCTCAAACGCACCAAGCGTGCTGTCGTTGTCAATGACGAGATCTGCGCGGGCAGCAAATTCTGCCATCTGCGCCTGCGCGTCGAGCCGCCGCTGCGCCGCTGCTTCATCCAGGCCGTCGCGCGCGATGATCCGTGCCCGCTGTGTCTCCGGCGCGGCAGTGAGAAACAGCACCCCATCGCACAGACGTTCCGCGCCGCTCTGATAAAGCAGCGGCGCATCGAGCAGAACCAGCGGGATACCGGCCATTTTGGCCGCGTCGATCTGCCGGGCGCATTCGCGCAAAATGGCCGGATGCGTGATGGCGTTGAGCCGGGCGAGGGCAGCGCCGTTTATGAAAGCGCGCTCCGCGAGCGCCCGGCGATCGATCTCCCCCTCGGGCGTGAGGATCTGCGCGCCGAACGCTTCGACCAGCGCCGACTTTACCGCCGGAAAGTGCAGTGCCTCGTGCGCGATGCGGTCGGCGTCGACTACGGCGGCGCCCTGTCGCGCGAAATAGGCTGCCGCGGTGCTTTTGCCCGCGCCGGTCATGCCGGTCAGGCCCCATACACGGCTCATACGGAGATCACCTCGAAATTGGCGGCGCGCAATAGGCGATTATTGACGGCAAGGCCAATGCCTTCGTTGGTTTCCGTGCGCACCAGCACAAGACGGAACCCGTCCTCGTCCGCCTGCCGCAGCAGCGTGAAGATCTCATGGGCCTTTTCTTTCCCCTGTGCCGAGGCGCCGAGACTGTAGCGCGCCATACCGGCCGGAGCAGGCTCATCGTCAAACGCGAGATAGACGCTGCCCTCGTGTGGAAAATGCGCGGCCGCGTAAGCGGCGGCCGCCTCCGGCGAGCCGGAGAGCAGCACCACCCGCGCGTCGGGAGCATAGTGCTTGTGCTTCATGCCGGGCGAAAGCGCAGCCTCGCCCTCGGCGAGCGGCTGCAGCACCGCGCCCGCGATCTGCACTTCGACGCCCGCGCCGCGCAGCATTTCCGCGGTGACGGCGCCGGGGCGCAGGATAGTCGCCTTCTCGCCCTGCAGGGAGAGCACCGTGGATTCCAGCCCCACTTCGCAGGGGCCGCCGTCCAAAATCAGAGGGATGCGGCCGTCCATATCATGCAGCACATGCGCCGCCGTCGTTGTGCTGGGCCGGCCCGAGCGGTTGGCAGAAGGGGCGGCGAGAGGCGTGCCGGCCGCGGTGATGAGCGCCTGCGCCGCCGGATGGGAGGGCATGCGCACGGCAACGGTGGGCAGCCCCGCGGTGACGCAGGCGGGCAGCGCTTCGCTTTTGGGAAACAGCAGAGTGAGCGGGCCGGGCCAAAACGCCTCCATCAGCCGCCGCGCAGTGGCAGAAACCTCGCGCACCACAGCGGTCAGCTGGGCGCGGTCAGCGATATGCACGATGAGGGGATTATCCTGCGGACGTCCCTTGGCGAGGAAAATCTTCTCCACCGCCGCAGGGTTGAAGGCGTCGGCCGCAAGGCCATAGACGGTTTCCGTCGGCATGCCGACAACTTCGCCCGCTCGCAGCAGCGCCGCTCCTTCCGCTGCGGCTGCGGCCAGCGCGGCGGGGGTGCGTGTGTCGAGAACGCGCGTATGCATGGCGTCCCCTCCTTTCTAGATCAATCGGATTCGCGTAAATATTTGGAACCGAAGCGCTCCTGCGCCATCAGCAGAAATTTCATCTGTTTGATTTTTCCTGAAGAAAAGTATTTAATCCCTTTATACGTCTTATACGTCGCCAAGTCGGAGCTTTTCCGCCTGATCGGCGGCGATGAGCGCGTCAATCAGCTCGGTCAGGTCGCCGTTGAGGATCGCCTCCAGGCGGTAAAGCGTCAAGCCAATGCGATGGTCGGTCACGCGCCCCTGCGGATAGTTGTACGTGCGGATGCGCTCGCTTCGATCGCCGGTGCCCACCTGGCTGCGCCGCTCTGCCGCGATGGCGTCAGCCTGCTCCTGCTGCATTTTTTCGTAAAGCCGGGAGCGCAGGATGCGCATGGCTTTTTCCTTGTTTTTGTATTGGCTGCGCTCGTCCTGGCACTCCACGACCAGGCCGGTCGGCAGGTGCGTGATGCGGATGGCGGACTCGGTTTTGTTTACGTGCTGACCGCCGGCCCCGCCGGAACGGTAGGTATCGATCTGCAGGTCGCCGGGCTGGATTTCCAGCTCGACCTCCTCCGCTTCCGGCAGCACGGCCACCGTGGCGGTGGAAGTGTGGATGCGGCCGCCGGCTTCTGTTTCCGGCACGCGCTGCACGCGGTGTACGCCGCTTTCAAACTTGAGCTTGGAGAAAACGCCATCCCCCTCGATCATGAAACAGATTTCCTTGAACCCGCCGAGCTCCGTGGGGTTGGAGGAAAGCACCTCGCTCTTCCAGCCGAGAGAAGAAGCATACATCGAATACATGCGAAACAGCGTGCCGACAAACAGCGCCGCTTCCTCGCCGCCCGCACCGCCGCGGATCTCGATGATGACGTTTTTTTCATCGTTGGGGTCATGCGGGAGCAACAGGACGCGCATCTCCTGCTGCGTGCGCGCGAGCGTATCCCGCGCCGTGCGCAGCTCTTCTTCCACCAGCGCGCGGAACTCCCGGTCCTGCGGTTCCCGCAGCAGCGCGGCGGCCTCTTCCTCGGCCTGCCTTGCCGCGCGGTGCTCGCGATATTTCTGCACCAGCGGGGTGAGGGATTTATATTCCTTCATGAGCGCGCGATACTGCGCCTGATCGCCGACCACAGCGGGGTCGGTGAGTTTACGGGCGATCTCTTCAAACCGCGCCTCCACCAATTCGAGTTTTTCCAGCATGGCGTTCGTTCCTTTCTTCCGATGGATGGGGAAGAAAACCGCTACAGCCCCGGTTCCGACTCTCGATGAATTTTTTTGATGTTTTTCTCAATTTTGGCCCGGGCGACCAGAACCTCACGTCCGCATTGCAGGCAGCGAATGCGGAAATCCATCCCGGAGCGCAGCACCAAAAACCGATGATTGCCGCAGGGATGCGCTTTTTTCAGTTCCAGAACATCGCCGACGCGCACGTCCATCCCATTTCCGCCTTTCTTCTTCCTTTTGCTCCGCTTTGGGGGCGGATTATTGCGCCGCCTCATCTGGCAGAAGCCGTTTCTCCATACGCACATGCGGGCAGGATTCGTCCAGGTATTGCCCCGACACGGCGGTATATCCCAGCTTTTCGTAGAACCCCTGCGCCTGCACCTGCGCGGACAGCGTAATGACCTGTGCGCCGGTACGCTGCGCCTCGGCTTCCAGCACACGCAGCACTTCCCGGCCGAGAAAACGCCCGCGCCAGGCGCGGCGCACCGCTACGCGCCCGATGGTCTGCCGCCGCGGCGTCTCGTCAAAAAACAGACGCCCCGTCGCGACGGCGTCCTCGCCATCATAAAGCACCACGTGGGTTGCGCGCGCGTCAATATCGTCAAATTCCCCGATGAATCCTTGTTCCTGGATAAAAACTTCTTCCCGGATGGCCGCGGCGTCGGGGTTGTCCGCGAGACCATGGGAAAGATTGATACGGTAAGACAAACGGATCCCTCATTGTCCCAAGCTGCCGGAAAAACGTCCGGTGGCAGAAAGATTTTCGATTTTATTATTATAGCACAATTTTGCCATTGAAAGCAATTCTTTTCTGGTTTAGCACGCGACGGTCGGGAAACAACTAACATTGACAAGTTTCGCGTCAACCGGCGCGAGGCGCCTGTCGGAAAGGAGGGATGCAGTTTGGTGACGATTTACGCTGATTTCGACACGGTGGACATGGCGGAATTCGCCGCGCGGCGGCTCAAGCAGAAAGTGCCCGACATCAAAAGCGTGGCGCTGCTCGACAATCGCCATATTCCGTATTACCAGAATCCCGGCCCAACGTATTTCACGCCGCACAGGGCGGACGGCTCTATGTCGTTTTTCCCCACGCCGGCTTATTTCATGAACGATTACGAGCCGTACAGTTCACCCTGGAACAACGATATCGGCTATTTCGAGCCGCAGCAGCGCGCCGATACGACGCTGCGTGTGCGGGTGGAGTCCGATAAGCTCAAAGCATGCGAGTCCACGCTGCGCAATATGGGCGGCATGAAGATCGAGATCACGGATGACTAAACGGCAACAGGCCGGAAACAATTTTTTCCCGGCGAGGTCATTCTTCGCGCCCCGGCGCATATAAATCCTGTGTAGGACGATTGAAACAGGAGGCTGCTGGAATGACGAAGAAGTATTATCCCGAGGGCGGGTTGCTGGAAACCCGTGAGAATCTGGAATATTGTAAGGATGCCGCCGGACTGCAGCGCGCTGCGGAAACCGGGGCGATTGTGGAGGCGCGCGCGGTGATCTGTGACAGCGCGCACAATTTGATCGTCGACCTGGGAGAGGTGCGGGGCATCATCCCGCGCGAGGAGGGCGCCATCGGCATCAGTGACGGCAGCGTGCGCGACATTGCCGTCATCTCCCGGGTCAACAAATGCGTCTGCTTCAAGGTACGCCGCGTCTATAAAAACGAAGCCGGCCGCTGGGAGGCGCTCCTGTCCCGGCGCATCGCGCAGGAGGAATGCTTCAACCGGTACTTATACACGCTCATGCCGGGAGATATTATCGATGCGAAGGTGACGCATCTCGAGCCGTTCGGCGCGTTTGTAGATGTTGGCTGCGGGATTCCGTCGCTGATTCCCATCGATGCGATCTCCATCTCGCGCATCTCTCATCCGAGCGACCGCTTCACCGTTGGGCAGGACATCAAGGCCATCATCCGCGAGGTGGACTGTTTCTCCGGCCGGATCACCCTGAGCCACAAAGAGCTGCTCGGTACCTGGGAGGAGAACGCGCAGAATTTCAGCGCCGGCGATACGGTGGCGGGCATCATCCGTTCCATTGAGAGCTACGGCATCTTCGTCGAGCTCACCCCCAATCTTGCGGGGCTCGCGGAGCTGCGGGAGGATGTGGCCGTCGGCCAGCATGCGAGCGTTTACATCAAGAGCCTGATCCCGGAGAAGATGAAAGTCAAGCTCATCATCATCGACAGCTTTGATGCACATTTCCGCACGCCGCCGCTCAATTATTTCCTCAAAAGCGGCAATATCGGCAGCTGGACGTATTCGCCGGAACGGTGCAGCAAAGTGATCGAAACGGTGTTCTGAGCCGGCGGGCGGAAAACGCGATCGCCGCGGCGGGGAAGATATCCCGCCGCGTTTGCATGCCCGCGGCCGGACCGGACAGCAGGACCCGCGGAATGTTGCTTTTGGATGGAGGGAGACGTACGTTTTACCGCTGTGGTCTTGACTTTTGCCGCGTTCCCCGGTAAAATGAATCCGCGAGGAAGTCAAACGGTCGCGCGCGCCCATGCCGAAAGGCCGGCGCGTGAGGAAAGTCCGAGCTCCACAGGGCAGGAATAGCGGATAACGTCCGCCGGAGGCGACTCCAGGGAAAGTGCAACAGAGAGATACCGCCGAGCAATCGGTAAGGGTGGAAAGGCGAGGTAAGAGCTCACCGGCCTGCGCGGAGACGCGCGGGTCCTGTAAACCCTATTCGGAGCAACACCGTTATGGGACATATGGCTTGCCCGGCCGTCCCGAGGTGGCTTGAGACCGTCAGCAATGGCGGCCCTAGATAGATGATCGTTCTCGACAGAACTCGGCTTACAGGCTTGCTCGCACCAAAAGGAGAGGCTGCCGGATTTCCGGCGGCCTCTCCTTTTGGGGGCTGGAAATAAGGCATGGGGTTGACGGCGCTTGCGCTGCATGTGGGAAGCTTGTCTGCCGTAAAATACCAGAGGCAGGCCGGCGCGCGTCGCCGCAGCCCTGTGTGCCGCAGGAAAACCGAAAAAATTCGTCCTTCATCAGAGGGAAGGGGAGAGACACGCCATGAAAGAACGCCTGCTGGCGATTGTTAAGCGGGAAACTGTGCTGCTTGTCGCAGTTGCCGTGGCGGCGGCCTCCTGCTTTGCCATCCCGCCGGATGGGGAATATGTCGGCTATTTTGATATGCAGACCATCCTGCTGCTGTTTTGTCTGATGGCGGTGACGGCGGGTTTGCAGCGGGCAGGGCTGTTTCGGGCGGTGGGGAACGCTCTGCTGCGCAACGTGCGCAGCAGCAGGGCGCTCGCGGCGATCCTGGTGCTTTTGTGCTTTGTCAGCAGCATGCTGGTGACCAACGATGTGGCGCTGATTACGTTTGTCCCGTTTGGCCTGTTTCTGATGCAGGTGGCAGGCTGGAAGAGACGGGTTTGCCTGACGGTGACGCTCATGACGGTCGCGGCCAATCTGGGCAGCATGCTTACGCCGATTGGAAACCCGCAGAACCTGTATCTATTCACGGCGTCGGGCCTTTCTATCCCGGCGTTTCTGCGGATCACGCTGCCCTATGTGCTGCTGGCGGCGCTGCTGCTGACAGGGGCGATCGTTGTGTTCTATCGCAGGGAGACCGTGCAGGCGGTTGAATGGAAAGCGGGAAAAACAGATGGCAGGCGGTTGCCGATTTATGCGCTGCTGTTTGCGGGCTGTGTGGCGTCTGCCGCAGGGGCGGTGCCGGCGCTGGTCCTCGCGCCGGTGGTGCTGGTTGTGATGCTGCTGCTGGATCGGTGTGCGCTGACGCAGGTGGATTACGGCCTGCTGCTGACGTTTCTCGCTTTGTTTGTTTTCACAGGCAATATGGGACGCATCCCGGCTCTGCACACATTTTTGGAGAGCACGCTTGCCGGGCGTGAAATGCTGGTCGCTGTCGGCGCGAGTCAAATCATCAGCAATGTCCCGGCCGCACTGCTGCTTTCCGGTTTTACGGAGCATTGGCGCGCGCTCATCGTGGGGACCAATCTCGGCGGGTTGGGCACGCTGATTGCCTCGATGGCCAGCCTGATTTCCTATAAGCAGCTGGCAATCCGTCATCCGGAGAAAAAGAAAAAATATCTGCTCGTCTTTACCCTGGTGAATGTGGCGTTTCTGGCGGTATTGATTCTGGCGGCGTGCATTCTGGAGTAAGGGGCAAGGCGCACAAAAGCGCCATGGGACGAACGCGTCGCCTGCGCGCTTTTGCGCTGTAGTATGGGCGCTGCTTTCCCGGCCGGTTTTGAAAAATGAGGTGCATTGGCTCGCCTGGTATAAGGCCACGCTGACCCGGCGGTTTTTCGATTGACTGCCTGCTGCGGCGCATTCGCAAAGGGGACAAGGGGGATTTCTCTGTGAAATACGTATTGTTAAGTGCCGATGGGGAAATAAGCGTCTTCGCTGTTCCGGACGAAATCGCAAATAACCTTGAAAAATACTGCCTGGAGTTTTGCCACGAGTGGTTACATAAAAGCCCGGACGCAGCGAAGTACCGTGTGAAAATAGGCGGCGGGTTTGGCGTGTGTTATAACGAAAAAGATTTTATTGATTATCTGAATCAGTACGTATGTGAGGAACAGTCGACGTTAATCGCAACCTTGGCTGGCGTGTATGATGAAGATAGCCTGCCGGAAGAATATATCGGGTTGCCCTACTTTAATTTTTGAAAAACTCCTGAAAAATGGCGGGTGCCTGTAAGGCGCCCGCCATTTTTTGCGTCGGCAGTTTCTCTCGAAAATGCGCCGAAACGCAGGCTTTTTCCGTCGATTGTTTCACGATAGGAGCATTACCGCAGCAGGGTTTCCAGCCTGGCCATGGCCTCCTGCGTATCTTCGTGGCTGGAAAAGGCGGAGAAGCGGAAATAGCCCTGCCCGCATTGCCCGAATCCTTCGCCCGGCGTACCGACGATCTGCGCCTCATGCAGCAGCTTGTCGAAGAACGCCCAGGAATCCATATTTCCAGGGCAGCGCAGCCAGACGTAAGGGGAATTCTTTCCGCCGGTATACCAGATCCCCAGCCGATCGAGCGTGTCGGTCATGCACCGGGCGTTGCGCTTGTAGTATTCGATGCTCTCCCGTGTCTGCGCCTGCCCTTCGGGGGTGAAAACGCCCATTGCCGCGCGCTGCACAACGTAGGAAACGCCGTTGAACTTGGTGGTCTGCCGCCGCAGCCAAAGCCGGCGCAGCGGGGCGCCGTCAAAGACAAGCGCCTGCGGGACGATGGTATATCCGCAGCGCGTGCCCGTGAAGCCCGCCGTTTTCGACAGAGAGCAGAATTCGATCGCGCAGCGCCGCGCGCCTTCGATTTCGTAAATACTGCGTGGACTGCCGTCGGAAACGAAGGCCTCGTACGCCGCGTCGAACAGGATCAGGCTGCGGTGCGCGAGCGCGAAGTCCACCCACGCCTGCAACTGTGCCCGGCTGTAGACCGCGCCCGTCGGATTGTTCGGCGAGCAAAGATAGATCAGATCGCCCTGCGTGTCGTCCTGCGGCAGGGGAAGGAACCCGTTTTGCTGGTTGGCTTCGAGGAAATGAATCGTCCGTCCTTCCATGATGTTGGTGTCGACATAAACAGGGTAAACCGGATCGGGAATGAGCACGGTATTGTCGCGCGAGAACAGATCGAGAATATTGCCCAGGTCACTTTTGGCTCCGTCGGAGATGAAGATCTCATCGGGATCGAGCGTGATCCCCCGGTTGGCGTAATAACCCGCGACAGCGCCGCGCAGGAAGTCATATCCCTGTTCGGGTCCATATCCGTGGAATGTCTCGGCCCGGCCCATTTCCGCCACGGCCGCCTGCATCTGCTTGATGACAGCGGGGCAGAGGGGGCGGCTGACATCCCCGATGCCCATACGGATGACGCGCTGCTCCGGGTGCGCGGCGGTGTATTCGCGAACCCGTTTGGCGATTTCGGAAAAAAGATAGCTCTCCTTGAGCTGCAAATAATGCTCGTTGATCTTCAGCACGGCAAATCCTCCTCTTTGTATTCTCCGTCAAATACGAACGCGGCCGGCCCGGTCATGAGCAGCTGCGTATCGGGAAGGTACTGGATCGTCAATGGTCCGCCAAGCAGATGGACCGTTACGTCCCGATCGCACAGGCCGTTTGCCACCGCAGCGACGACGCTGGCGCAGGCCCCTGTGCCGCAGGCGAGGGTTTCGCCGCTGCCACGCTCCCAGACGCGCATTTTCAGCTGATGCCGGTCGAGGATCTCGACGAATTCCACATTGGTGCGTTCAGGGAAATTTTCATGCGTTTCGATCTGCCGCCCCGGCGTCTCGATGTCCATGTCATCCACGCCCTTTACAAACAGCACGCAGTGCGGATTGCCGACGGAAATGTCGGTGTAGCGGTATTGCACGCCGCCGGCCGTCAGCGTCGCGCCGACAGCCCGCACCTGCGGCGCGCCCATCTCCACGGAGACGGAGGTCACGACGCCGCCCTCGAGCGTCAAATGCAGGCGTTTGATCCCGCTGCGTGTTTCCAGCGTGAGATCGGTTTTGTCGGTCAGCCCCCGCTCGAATACGTATTTCCCGATGCAGCGGGATGCGTTGCCGCACATCTTTCCTTCGCTGCCGTCGGCGTTGAACATCCGCATGCGAAAATCCGCCACGTCGGAAGGGAGGATCAGCACGATCCCGTCCGCTCCCACGCCAAAGTGCGGCTGCGACAGCCGCACCGAGAGCGCTTCAGGGTTTTCCGGCGCGCCCTGCATGCAGTCAAAATAAATATAATCATTGCCGAGCCCTTGCATTTTCGTAA
This sequence comes from Candidatus Tabaqchalia intestinavium, assembly GCA_904420005.1. Classification (GTDB taxonomy): domain Bacteria; phylum Bacillota; class Clostridia; order Oscillospirales; family CAJFTT01; genus Tabaqchalia; species Tabaqchalia intestinavium. Next base: position 25,096 of record CAJFTT010000042.1, read on the forward strand.
ACTTCATGGTTTTTCCTTCTCCTCCTCCGGCCTCACCTGTCTCGCAGTGTTAAGCGTCGCGGGAGGCCGCGTCGGTCCGCGCGCCGCGCTGACTGAGCTTCTGCTCGAATTTGTTCTTGCCTCGCCCCTGCGGAACGGCGGTGGGATACCGTCCATCGAAGCACGCGCTGCAAAATCCCATGCAGGGCGATGTCCCCAGCAGCTCATGCAGCCGTTCCAGCGGCAGGTATCCAAGGCTGTCCGCGCCGATCATGTCGCGGATTTCCTCGACTGTGTGCTGGCAGGCGACCAGCGAGTCGCGCGAGTCGATGTCCGTGCCGTAATAGCAGGGGTTGAGAAACGGCGGGGCAGAGATGCGCACATGGATCTCACGCGCGCCGGCCTCTCGCAGCAGCCGGACGATGCGCGCGCTCGTCGTGCCGCGCACGATGGAGTCGTCGATCATCACCACGGATTTGCCCCGCACCGTTTCCTGCATGGGATTGAGCTTGATTTTGACCTTATCCTCCCGCGATGCCTGCCCCGGCGCGATGAAAGTGCGGGCAATGTACCGGTTTTTGATAAAACCGGTGCCGTAAGGAATACCTGCGGTCTGGGCGTATCCCAGCGCCGCGTCGAGCCCCGAGTCGGGGACGCCGATAACCACATCCGCCGCCACCGGATAGGTCTCGGCAAGGATCGCGCCGGCCGTTCGCCGCGCGCGGTGCACGCTGACGCCGTCCAGGACGGAATCGGGCCGGGCGAAATAAATATGCTCAAAAATGCAGGTGCGCTTTTCGCACCGGCCGCAGTGCTCGCGCAGGGAATGGACGCCGTCCTGATCGAACAGGAGAATTTCTCCCGGCTCCACATCGCGGATGAAGGCGGCGCCCACTGCGTCGAGCGCGCAGCTTTCCGATGCGACGATATATTGTCCCGCCGGCGTGCGGCCAAAGCACAGCGGCCGAAAACCGTGCGCGTCCCGCACGGCGATCAACTTGGCCGGGGACATGATCACCAGCGAGTAAGCGCCCTCGAGGATCCGCATGGCCCGGTTGACCGCTTCTTCGATCGACGGAGCGCGCAGACGCTCCCGCGTGATGATATAAGAGATGACCTCCGTGTCGCTGGTGGTGTGGAAAATGCAGCCCTCCAGTTCCAGCGCGTCACGCAGCTGCTGGGAATTGACAAGATTGCCGTTGTGCGCGAGCGCCATGTGCCCTTTGCGGTGGTTGACGACGATGGGCTGCGCGTTGATCCGCCCGCTGCCGCCTGTGGTGCCGTATCGCACATGCCCCACCGCCATGTGTCCGCGCCCCAGCGATTGCAGCACGGCAGGCTGAAACACGTCACCGACCAGTCCGACGTCTTTATAAGCGTGAAACAGCCCGTCGTCGTTGACGACGATGCCGCAGCTTTCCTGCCCGCGATGCTGCAGCGCGTAAAGCCCGTAATAAACCGTCGACGCGACGTCCGCCTCACCTTCCGGACAGAATACGCCGAACACGCCGCATTCCTCATGAATTTCCCGCATACAAACGCTCCTTCTGTGAACTCAGCTGTTGTCCCCGCATCGCCATCTTTCAGCTTTGCGGGAAAGCGCCGTCCTCCTCGCGGTAGCACAGGATCGGCCGGCGCTTGTGCTCGCTGCGCGCATGGAATTTCTGCAGGATGGCGCGGTTGCGTTCGGTGGTGGTGCCGTTGAGCAGATATTCGTCAATCTCGCGGTAGGTGATTCCCATTTCCGCCTCGTCCGTTTGCCCGTCGAACAGTCCGGCGGAAGGCGCTTTTTCCAGGATGGCGGCCGGCGCGCCGAGATATTCGAGAAATTCGTAGATTTCCGTCACCGTCAGGTCTGCGATAGGATTAAAGTCGCAGGCCCCGTCGCCCCATTTGGTGAAATATCCCATATATGCTTCGCTGGCGTTGCCGGTACCGGCGACAAGCCGGTTTTCCGAGGCCGCCACGGCATAAAGCGAGGCCATCCGCAGCCGGGGCGCGAGATTGGCGGTCGCGGCCGCTGTGAGCGCCGTGACGCCGGCGAGCTGCGAGAGCGCCGCGTCCCGCACCGGCGTGAGATCCATCACCCGCGTTTCGATGCCGTATTGCCGGGCGACCGCCTCGCCGTCCTGCCGGTCCTGGGTGAAATTTCGCTGCGAGAAGCAGGGGAGGATAAGCCCCACGGTGTTTTCACACGCCTTTTTGCAGAGGATGCCGACGAGCGCGCTGTCTTTTCCGCCGCTGTTGCCGTAAACGATGCCCTGCGCACCGCTGGCTTTCAGCGCGTGCCGGATGAAATGCACCCGGTTTTCTGTTTCCTGCTTGTAGTTTCTCATGGGAAAACCCTCCTTTGGACGATGCCTGGAATCAAGCCCGGCGGAAAAAACTATGCCGGTGAGAGGTCATTTGGAATCGATCGTATCGACGGACGGCACGATGTCCTCCAGCACGTCGAGCAGAATGCGCGCCGTGTCGAGCGAGGTGAAAGCAGTCACGCCGTTTTCCACTGCGCAGCGGCGGATGTACGCGCCGTCATCGGCGTGCGAGCCGGAAAAAAGCGAACGGGTATTGATGATATAGCTGACATACCCTGCGCGAATGGATTGCAGGATCTGGTCGCTGCCCTCGCTGATTTTCCCCAGCACGCGGGTTTTGATGCCGTGCTTGCGGAGGAAAGCCGCTGTACCGGCCGTGGCCTCGATGTTGAAGCCCAGGCGGTAAAACCGCTGCACAAGCGGCAGGGCCTCCTGCTTGTCCTCGTCGGCCAGCGTGACAAGCACGGTACCGTAATCGCGCACATGAATGCCCGACGCCTGCAGCGCCTTGTACAGCGCGCGGTTGAGCCGCGTGTCGTAGCCGATGGCCTCGCCCGTGGATTTCATTTCCGGGGAGAGATAGGTGTCCATGCCGCCGAGCTTCGAGAAAGAGAAGGCCGGCGCTTTGACGTACCACCGCGGTTTCTTGCCGGCGAGGGAAAGCGCCGCGCGCTGCTCCTGCAGCGATTGCCCCAGCATGGCCCTGACCGCGATCTCCACAAGATTGCAGCCGGCTGACTTGGACAGAAACGGGACGCTGCGGGACGCGCGGGGATTGACCTCGATGATATAGACGTTCTCGTCGCTGTCTACGATGAACTGGATATTGAACAGCCCCACGATGCCAATGCCGAGCCCCAGCTTGGTGGTGTAATCGAGGATCGTATCCCGCACTTTCTCCGACAGGCTGAAGGGAGGATAGACGCTGATGCTGTCGCCCGAATGCACGCCGGTGCGCTCGACCAGCTCCATGATGCCCGGCACGAACACTTCCTTGCCGTCGCAGATGGCGTCGACCTCCACCTCTTTGCCGGTGACATATTTGTCGACCAGTACGGGTTTGTCGACGTCGACCTCCACGGCGGTTTTCAGATAATGCCGGAGCATGGCGTCGTCCGCCACGATCTCCATCGCCCGGCCGCCGAGCACGAAGCTGGGCCGCACGAGCACCGGGTATCCGATCTCCGCCGCGACGCGCAGCCCGTCCTCCATGGTGGTGACGGCCGCGCCGGTCGGATGGGGAATGCCGAGAGAAAGAATGAGGTTTTCAAATGCGTCGCGGTTCTCGGCCTTTTCGATGGCTTCGCACCCTGTGCCGATGATGCGCACGCCGCGCCGCGCCAGCGGCTCGGCCAGATTGACCGCGGTCTGTCCGCCGAGGGAAACGATGACGCCCAGCGGCTTTTCATGCTCGAGGACATTCATCACGCTTTCCACCGTCAGCGGCTCGAAATAAAGCTTATCAGCCTGCGTGTAATCGGTGGAGACCGTCTCGGGGTTGTTGTTGATGACGATGGCTTCATACCCCGCCTCACGAATGGTGCGCAGCGCATGCACGGTGGAATAGTCGAATTCCACGCCCTGGCCGATGCGGATAGGGCCCGAACCGAGCACGACGATTTTCTCCCGGTCGGTCACGACGGATTCTTCTTCCGCCTCGTAGGTCGAATAGAAATACGGTACGTAGCTCTCAAATTCCCCCGCGCAGGTGTCGATCATCTTATAGGTGGGGAAGATGCCTTCGCGCCGCCGCATGGCGAACAGATCCTCCTCCTGCAGGTTCCACAGCTGCGCGAGATACTGATCGGAAAAGCCCATCTTTTTCGCCTGACGCAGCAGCGCGATATCGCCCGGCGCAGCTTCCAGCTCTTTTTCAAAATCGACGATATTCTTGATCTTGTCCAGGAAGAACATATCAATCTGCGTGATGTCGCAGATGCGCGAATGGTCAACGCCCAGCCACATCAGCTGCGCGATGGCGTAAAGCCGGTCGTCCGTGCCCTCTTTGATGTAGTCGAGCAGTTCGTCGACCGTCATATTTTTGCGATCGAACTTCGCGGCGTGAATGTGGCAGACGCCGGTCTCCAGCGACTGGATGGCTTTGAGAATGCTTTCCTCAAATGTGCGGCCAATAGCCATCACTTCGCCCGTCGCTTTCATCTGGGTAGAGAGGGCATTGGAGCAGTTGGTGAATTTGTCGAACGGGAAGCGCGGGATTTTTGTCACGACATAATCCAGCGCCGGCTCAAAGCAGGCCGGGGTGTTGATGAGCTGGATTTCCTCCAGGCGCATGCCCACGGCGATCTTGGCCGATACGCGGGCGATGGGATAGCCGGTGGCTTTGGAAGCCAGGGCAGAGGAGCGCGAGACGCGGGGGTTGACCTCGATGACGTAATACTGGAACGACTGGGGATCCAGCGCGAACTGGACGTTGCAGCCGCCCTTGATGCGCAGCGCGCGGATGATGCGCAGCGCGCTGTCGCGCAGCATCTGGTATTCCTTATTGGTGAGGGTTTGGCTGGGCGCGACGACGACGGAGTCGCCGGTATGAATGCCGACGGGATCGACGTTCTCCATGTTGCACACGGTGATGGCGGTGTCGTTCGCGTCGCGGATGACTTCGTATTCGATCTCCTTATAGCCCTTGATGCTCTTTTCGATGAGCACCTGATGCACGGGGGAGAGCGCCAGCGCGTGTTTCATCATTTCCTTGAGCTCCGCGTCGTCATGCGCGAAGCCGCCGCCTGTGCCGCCCAGCGTGAAAGCGGGGCGCAGGATAACGGGATAGCCGATTTTCTGCGCGGCGGCCAGCGCTTCCTCCACGCTGAACGTGACTTCGGACGGGATGACCGGTTCGCCGATTTGCAGGCACAGCTCCTTGAACAGGTCGCGGTCCTCCGCCTGCTCGATGCTCTCCGCGTCGGAACCGAGCAGCTCAATCTGGCATTCGTTGAGCACGCCTTTTTTCGCCAGCTGCATCGCAAGGTTGAGGCCCGTCTGCCCGCCGAGGCTCGGCACGATGGCGTCCGGCCGTTCATAACGGCAGATGCGCGCGAGATATTCCAGCGTCAGCGGCTCCATATAAACCTTGTCCGCGATAGAGGTGTCCGTCATGATGGTGGCGGGATTAGAGTTGACCAGCACCACCTCGTACCCTTCCTCTTTGAGCGCCAGGCAGGCCTGGGTGCCGGCATAGTCGAATTCCGCTGCCTGGCCGATGACGATCGGCCCGGAGCCGATGACCATGATTTTGTGCAGATCCGTTCTCTTAGGCATGATGCGCAGCCTCCTCCATCATGGAAATGAATTGATCGAAAAGATAGCGGCTGTCCTGCGGTCCGGGGCAGCTCTCGGGGTGATACTGCACGCTGCACACGCGGTCGCGCACGCAGCGCACGCCCTCGACCGTGCCGTCGAGCAGATTGATATGTGTCAGCTCCAGGCCGGTCCCCTCGAGACTGTCTCGGTCGACGGCATAACCGTGGTTCTGCGAGGTGATCTCGATCTTGTCGGTCAGCAGATTATGGACAGGATGGTTGCCGCCGCGATGGCCGAACTTGAGCTTGTAAGTATGCGCGCCATAGGCCAGAGAAATGATCTGATGGCCCAGACAGATGCCGAAGATGGGGTACTTGCCCCGCAGCTGACGCACCAGCTCGATTACTTCCGGCACATCCTCGGGGTTGCCGGGACCGTTGGAGAGGAAAACGCCGTCCGGCTTCATGAAGATAATATCCTCTGCACGGGTGGAGAAAGGGACGGTTGTCACATTGCAGCCGTGCTGGTTGAGTCCTTTGACGATGCCGGATTTCATCCCGCAGTCGATAGCGACGACATTGAAGCGGTGGTTGGATGTTCTGGAATACCAGCGCTTTTTGCAGCTGACGGAGGAGACGACATGCGGATTGAGCGAGGCCTCGCGCAGCATGGCGAGGGCTTCCTCCTTCGGCGTGGCAATGTCCGTGATGACGGCCTTTTGCGTTCCTTCCGAGCGGATACGCTTGGTCAGCGCGCGGGTATCCACGCCGGCGATACCCGGCACGTCGCTCTCCTGGAGCGTCTCCGAGAGCGTTTTGGTGTAGCGGAAATTGGAGGGCATGTCGTTATAATCGCGCACCACCATCCCGCCCAGCGCGAGCAGCTTACTTTCAAAATCCTCGTCCGTGATGCCATAATTGCCGATGAGCGGATAGGTCATGACGATGATCTGGTCGGCGTAGGACGGGTCGGAAATGATCTCCTGATAGCCAGCCATGGAAGTGTTGAACACCAGTTCACACACTTTCGTCCGTCGCCCGCCGAACCCGTATCCGGGCCACTCGCTGCCGTCCTCCAAAATCAGTTTGCGGTCAAATTGCTGCATGCTGTTTTTCCTCCTCCTGCCGCAATGCGGCTTCAACTAGTCCCCGGAACAGGGGATGGGCCTTGTTGGGTCTACTTTTGAACTCCGGATGGAACTGCACGCCGACGTAAAAATCCAGCGCGGACAGCTCCACCGTTTCGACGATGGTTTCGTCCGGGGAGGTGCCGCTGATGCACAGGCCGGCCTGCGCCAGCTGCTCCCGAAAGACGTTGTTGAATTCATAGCGGTGCCGGTGCCGTTCGGAAATCATTTCCCGGCCATAGGCGCGGGCAATGCGGGTGCCGTCGCGCAGCCGGCAGGGGTAAGCGCCCAGCCGCAGCGTACCGCCCTTTTGGATGCCTGCGTGCTGATCGGGCAGAAAATCGATCACCTTGTGCCGGGACAGTTCATCGAATTCTCCGGAGTTCGCGTCCTCCAGGCCGCAGACATTGCGCGCGAACTCAATCACCGCGATCTGCATGCCCAGGCAAATGCCAAGATAGGGGATATTGTGCGTCCGGCAATATTTGGCGGTTTCGATCTTGCCCGCGATCCCCCGCGTGCCGAAGCCGCCGGGCACGACGACGCCGGCGCAGCGCCCAATAATTTCTGCGGCGCTGTCCGGCGTGACCGTTTCGGAATCAATCCATTCGATTTTGATCTTCGCCCCCAGCGCGTATCCGGCGTGCCGCAGCGCCTCCGCGACCGAAAGATACGCGTCGTGCAGCTGCACATATTTTCCCACCAGACCGATGGTTACGGATTTTTCGCGGCCGCGGATGCGCGCGAGCATATCCGTCCACTCGGTGAGGTCCGGGGCGGGGACGTCAAGCTGAAGCTCCCGGCAGACGATGTCGGAGAACCCGTGGCTTTCCAGCATGACCGGCGCTTCGTAGAGGATGGGCAATGTGAGGTTTTCGATGACGCAATCGGGCCGGACGTTGCAGAACAGGGCGATCTTGTGGAAAATATTGTCCTCCAGCGGCTGATCGCAGCGCAGCACGATGATGTTGGGATGGATCCCCATGCCCTGCAGTTCCTTGACGGAATGCTGGGTGGGCTTGGTTTTATGCTCTTCGGAACCGCGCAGGAACGGGACCAGCGTCACGTGGATGTACAGCGTATTCTCCCGCCCCATTTCCAGGCCGACCTGGCGGATGGCCTCGAGGAAGGGCTGGCTTTCAATGTCGCCGGTGGTGCCGCCGATCTCCGTGATGACGACGTCGGCGTCCGTTTTCTTTCCCACACTGTAGATGAAGGATTTGATCTCATTGGTGATATGGGGGATGACCTGCACAGTTTCGCCAAGATATTCCCCGCGCCGCTCCTTGTTGAGCACGTTCCAGTAGACCTTGCCGGTCGTGAGATTGGAGAACTGGTTGAGATCCTCGTCGATGAACCGCTCATAATGTCCCAGATCCAGGTCGGTTTCCGCGCCGTCCTCCGTGACGAATACTTCCCCGTGCTGGTATGGGCTCATCGTGCCGGGATCCACGTTGATATACGGATCAAGCTTCTGCGCCGCAACCTTGAGGCCGCGCGCCTTGAGCAGCCGGCCGAGAGACGCGGCGGTGATGCCCTTACCGAGGCCGGATACCACGCCGCCCGTGACGAAAATATACTTTGTCATCCCTGCGCCCCCTCAGTTATTATAGGTTTTGATAATATTTTCCGCGATCTCCCTGCGCTTGACGCAGGTGTCCATCGCGCGTTTTTCAATATAGCGGTGCGCTTCCGGCTCGCTCATTTTCATGTGTTCCATCAGCAGCAGCTTGGCGCGGTTGACCAGCCGGATTTCCTCCATTTTGCTCTGCAGCGTGGAAGCTTTGGCTTCCAGCGCCCGGATTTTCTGCCGCGTGGCAACCAGGAGCTTGACGGACTGAAAAACCATCTGCCGGTTGACCGGCTTGGACAGGGTCAACACACCATAGTCTTCCACCCGATGGCTCACGGCGTCCTGCAGCTCGGCTTTGACGAACAGGAGCACGCCGCAGCTCTGTGTCTGGGCTGTTTCCAGCGCGAACTGCACGCCGAAGTCGTCGGGCAGCGGAGAATTGATGATGAGGATATCAAACGGCCTGTCCACCAACATCCGTCTGGCTTCCCCCACAGTGTGAACGGAGAGGATCGGAGAAAATTCCTGCGGCGGCAGAAGCTGGGTCAGCAGCGCCGTCGCTTTCTCGCCTGCAGAAACGATCAAGATGCTCATTTGACTTTTTTCCTGCATCAAGCGGGCCTCTCCTTTCGTGCGGGGTATAGGGGAACGTCACGCGAGAATATCCGGCATACAGCGGCGGATCAGCTCGCTTTGCCGGGCCAGCTGGAGCGCTTCCTCCAGCGTGGCGGGCAGCGTTTCCAGCGCCTGCGTGACGCCGGGACCCGCGGTGAAAAGATTCAGGTCGAGCGGCTGACAGAGCGGAAGGCGTCGGCGGATGCCGTCAAGCCCCGCGTGGATCAGCAGCGCATAGGCAAGATACGGGTTGGCGGCGGGATCCGGGGAGCGCAGCTCAAAGCGCACATATTGTCCTTTGGCTGCGGGAATGCGGATCAGCTGAGAACGGTTCTCGGAGGACCAGGTGACATATTTGGGCGCTTTCTTTTCTCCCAGCCGCAGATAGGATTCCTCCGTGGGATTGAGAAACGCAGTGATTTCGCGAATATGGCAGAGGATCCCCGCCATGAATGCGTCGGTGTCCTCTTTGCCGCGGGGGCTTTGCAGAGAAATGTTAATGTGCAGGCCGTTGCCGCTCTGCCGCTCGAGCGGCTTGGGAGAGAAGCAGGCGAAGAGGCCGTTTTGTGTGGCGATGGTTTTGACGACCGCCTGGAAGGTGACGGCGTTGTCCGCGGATGTCAGCGCGTCGCTGTAACGGAAATCGATCTCGTTCTGGCCCGGCCCTTCCTCGTGATGGGAGCTTTCCGGCTGGATCCCCATGTTTTCCAGCGTCAGGCAGATGTCGCGCCGGATGTTTTCCCCGCGGTCATCCGGCGCAATGTCCATATAGCTGGCGCTGTCAAACGGAATTTTTGTCGGGCGACCGTTCTCGTCTGTCTGGAACAAATAAAACTCAAATTCCACGCCGAACGAGCAGGAAACCTGCAGCTTTTCCGCTTCTGCGATGGCCTGCTTGAGCAAAAAACGGCTGTCCCGGCGAAACGGCGTGCCGTCCGGGTGCCGGATGTCGCAAAACATACGAACCACGCGTCCCTGCGCGGGCCGCCAGGGAAGGACCGAAAGGGTAGAAGGGTCCGGGAAAAGAAACAGGTCGGACTTCACTTCATCCCCGAAGCCATGGATGGCGGAAGCGTCGAAAGAGATACCATGGAGAAAGGCGCGCTCCAGCTCCGCCGGCATGATGGCGATGTTTTTCTGCTTTCCCGTGAGGTCGCAGAACGCCAAACGGATGAATTTGACGTCTTCTTCCTGGCAGTAGGTCATCACTTCGTCATAGGAATACATGCTTTTCCTTCCTTTCTATGTTTCTATGCAGCGGCTCTATGCTGCGGCGCGAACGTCGTTCCCCTGCAAAGCGGCCGGCGCGAACCATGCCGGAACGAAGCTCCCAAGCGGCCGTGTGCAACAAAAAAAGCGTCTCATATGCCGCGAGAAGAAACACTTCTCCAAAACATATGAACGCCATTGCCCATATCGAATTCCCCTATTTTCTTTTTATTATATAATCTTGCACACAGGTTTGTCAATACCCGTTTTCGCGTTTTTTCGGTCTTGTAATCGTTTTGCGGTTGACTGCCCTCCATCCTTGCTATGGCCAGCTTCATGTGGTAAAATGACGAAAGAGCCGATCTGTGGCGATTCGCCCGGAATAAACCGGCAGCGCACAGGAAAGGGGAGCGCAATGTATGGGAACTATCTGCTGCGTCAGTTTCAGCCCGACCGGAACGAGCAAAAACGTAGCATGTCAGATTGCACGGGAGTTGGAAGGCGAGAAAACCACCGTTGATCTGTGCGAAGCTCCCGCAAAAGACATCCAGTTTGGACGCAACGATCTCTGCATCTTTTCCGTGCCATGCTACGGAGGCCGGATCCCGCAGACTGCGGCGGCGAGGCTTTCCCGCCTGCACGGGGATGCGACTGCGGCGATTGTCTGCGTCACATTTGGAAACCGCGCGTTTGAGGACGCATTGCTGGAACTGGCGGATACAGTAGAGGCGCAGGGGTTTGCCGTGTTTGCCGGTGCGGCTGTCGCGGCAGAGCATACTATTATGCATATCTTTGGGCAGGGGCGCCCGGACGCGGCGGACCGGGAGGAGATTGCGGCGTTCGCGCGTCAAGCGGCCCGAAAGCACTGCGCCGGCGACAGCGTTCGGCCCGCGTTACCGGGCAATCGTCCTTATCGGGCGTGGCACGGCGGCAGCACCCCCATTTTGGTGAAGGAAGCGACCTGCAACCACTGCGGGCTGTGCGCGCAGCGCTGTCCGGTGGACGCGATTTCGCCCGACGGCAGCAGGACGGACGCGGGGCAGTGCATTGGCTGCATGCGCTGCATTCAGCAGTGCCCTACCGCGAGCCGATCCCTGCCGGCCGAGCATGTCGCGGCGCTGATCGCGCGGCTGGGGCCCGCGTGTGAAGGCAGGAAAGCGAATGCATTTTACTTATAATGGCTATAACGGCGAACAACACGGCAGGCGTTGTTTCCGGCACCAACCGGAGAATCTCGCAAGATGTGTGGAGAAGGCCGCTGCTTGCGGGTGAAATATGAAAATTTATAAAAATTCGAATCGGGGGTTGACAAACTGGCACGAAGAGAGTATACTCTCAACGTAACAACGGCAATGACGTCGCGGTAAGAAATTTCTGCTTCGTCGTTGTTTTTTTATTTCCCGGACAAAGCCCGGCAGCGATCGGCGGTTTTGCCAATGGAGGCGAAAATCGCTTGGCCGGAGGAACCGGAACGGTGCGGCCGATAGTCTGGGGAAAATATTCTTTTGTGAACAAGCGGCAAGGGCGTCGCGGGACAGTTGTCCCGAGGAGCCCCTGTCGCTTTATTTTTTATCAAGGAGTTGTTTGTATGAATGCGATCACAAACCTGTTTGGCACGAACGTTTTCAACGACGCGGTGATGCGCGAGCGTCTTCCCAAGGAAACGTACCGGCAGCTGCAGCGCACAGTTAAAGAAGGCAAGCATCTGGACAATGCGGTCGCCAATGTCGTTGCCAACGCCATGAAGGATTGGGCCATCGAAAAGGGAGCGACGCATTTCACGCACTGGTTCCAGCCCATGACAGGCATCACGGCGGAAAAGCACGACAGCTTTATTACGCCGACGGACGACGGGCGCGTCATTTTGGAATTTTCCGGCAAGGAGCTGATCCAGGGAGAGCCGGACGCGTCGTCTTTCCCCTCCGGCGGCCTGCGGGCGACCTTTGAGGCCAGAGGATATACCACCTGGGATCCCACTTCTTATGCGTTCATTAAGGGGAAAACGCTGTGCATCCCGACGGCGTTTTGCTCGTACGGCGGGGAAGCGCTGGACAAGAAAACGCCGCTGCTGCGCTCGATGGAGGCCATCAATCGGCAGGCGCTGCGCGTTCTGCGCCTGTTTGGCGACACGGCGGTGACCTCTGTCAAGACGACCGTAGGCCCTGAACAGGAATATTTCCTGGTAGAAAGGGAAATGTTTGAAAAACGCCCCGATCTGGTATTCACCGGCCGGACTCTGTTCGGCGCGCGGCCGCCCAAGGGACAGGAGCTGGACGATCATTATTTCGGCACCATCAAAACCCGCGTGGCTGAATACATGGAGGACCTCAACGAAGAGCTGTGGAAGCTGGGCGTGCTGGCCAAGACGGAGCATAATGAAGTCGCGCCGGCGCAGCACGAGCTCGCGCCTATTTTCAGCACGACCAATATCGCCACCGATCACAACCAGCTGACGATGGAGCTGATGCAGCGCATCGCGAAAAAGCATGGCCTGGTCTGCCTGCTGCATGAAAAGCCGTTTGCCGGCGTCAACGGCTCCGGCAAGCATAATAACTGGTCGATCTCCACCAGCACCGGCAAGAACCTGCTGGATCCGGGCGACACGCCGCGGGAGAACGCGCAATTTTTGCTGTTTTTGTGCGCGGTTATCCAGGCGGTGGATGATTACCAGGATCTGCTGCGCGTGTCGGTCGCCTCGGCGGGCAACGACCATCGCCTGGGTGCCAATGAAGCGCCGCCGGCGATCGTTTCGATCTTCCTGGGGACGGAGCTGACGGAGATTCTCGACTCCATCGAAAAGGACGAACAGTACGGCACGAAGGAAAAAGAGCTGTGGAAGGTCGGCGTACATATTCTTCCGCGCTTCCCCAAAGACACGACCGACCGCAACCGCACTTCGCCGTTTGCGTTTACAGGTAACAAATTCGAGTTCCGCATGCTGGGTTCCAGCAATTCCATTTCGGGCGCCAACATCGTGCTCAACACCGCCGTGGCGGAGAGCCTCCGGCAGTATGCCGATGAGCTGGAATCGGCGGAGGATTTCAACAAAGCGCTGCATGATCTGATCCAGCGCACCATCCGGGAACACAAGCGCATCATCTTCAACGGTAACGGCTACGATGAGGCGTGGGTGAAGGAAGCGGAGCGCCGTGGGTTGCTCAACCTCAAGACGACCCCGGAATGCCTGCCTTACTTCTGCGCGGAGAAAAATGTGCAGCTGTTCACGCAGCATCGCGTATTTTCCGAGACGGAGATCAACGCCCGCTGCGAGATTATGCTGGAGACCTACAGCAAGATGCTCAATATCGAGGCGCTGACCATGCTGGATATGGCCAATAAGGATCTGCTGCCGGCCTATTCGGCGTACGCCCGGCAGCTCAGCGAGGCGCTTCTTGCGAAGAAAGAGGCGGCGCCCGGCGTGGACTGCACGTACGAGGAAGAGCTGCTGCGCAAGGTTTCCGGTCTGTGCGGCGGTATGTATCAGAAAACCAAGGCGCTGGAAGCGACGCTGCTGGAGCTTGTCCATAAGGACTGCAGCGAGCTTGAGAAGGCTCAGTATTACCGCTCGGTGGTGTTTGGCGCCATGAATGAGCTGCGCATTGTCGCCGACGAGCTGGAAAGCGTGACGGATCGCAAATATTATCCGTATCCCACCTATGGCGATCTGCTGTTCGGCGTGCGCTGACGGCTTTCTTCAACGGGAGAAGGATTTTTGTGCCGGAGACCGCAGCGAGAGTCTGGCGGCCCGCACGGACGGCGGTACCGGCGCTGTCCGAAGGGATGTCGGCGGGAGCCGTTGAACGGGGAATGATTTGAATCAGACGGGCGGAATGCGTGCGACGCTTCCCGGGTTCGGGAGGGTCGCGCGCGTTCCGCCGCAAACAGCCGCAGCGCGGAAATTTCGCCGCGCGCTGCGGCAAATTGAGCAACTGGAGGGTATCGGAATGCAACAGCAACAACAGGGCCTGTACCAGCCGTCGTTTGAGCACGACGCCTGCGGCATCGGCGCGGTCGTCCAGATCAAGGGGAAGAAGAGCCATCAGGTCGTGGACGACGCGCTGAAGATCGTTGAAAAGCTCGAACACCGCGCCGGAAAGGACGCCACGGGCGAGGTCGGGGACGGCGTGGGGATCATGCTGCAGATCTCGCACCCGTTTTTTGAGAGCGTGGCGCAGGAGCATGGCTGCTTTCTGGGGAAAGAAAGGGAATACGGCGTAGGGATGTTTTTCTTCCCGCAGAATCGGCTCTTGCGCACGCAGGCGATGAAAATGCTGGAGGTCATCGTGCAGAAGGAGGGGCTGGAGCTTGCCTTCTGGCGCGAGGTACCCGTGCACCCGGAGGTTTTGGGCAAAAAGGCGCTTGACTGCATGCCTGCGATTTATCAGTGTTTCATCAAAAAGCCGAAGGATTTGCCCGCCGGCATCGCGTTTGACCGGCGGCTTTACGTGGTGCGCCGCACATTTGAACAGAGCGACAACGGCACGTATGTCGCGTCGCTGTCCAGCAGGACCATTGTGTATAAAGGGATGTTCCTGGTGCATCAGCTGCGGGAATTTTATGACGATCTGCAGGATGAACGCTATACTTCGGCGATGGCGCTGGTGCATTCCCGCTTTTCCACCAATACCAATCCCAGCTGGGAACGGGCGCATCCCAACCGGTTCCTGCTGCACAACGGCGAGATCAACACCATCCGTGGCAACGTCGACCGTATGCTCGCCCGGGAGGAAACGATGCATTCTCCTTTCCTGCAGGGGGACATGGACAAGATCCTGCCGGTCGTGGACGACAATGGTTCCGATTCCGCGATTCTCGACAATACGATTGAATTTCTCGTCATGAACGGGATGGATTTGCCGCTGGCCATGATGATCACCATCCCTGAGCCCTGGGACGGAGAGGAGAATATCAGCCGGGAGAAAAAGGACTTTTACCGGTATTACGCCACGATGATGGAACCATGGGACGGTCCCGCCTCCATCCTGTTTTCCGACGGCGATCTCGTGGGCGCGACGCTCGACCGGAACGGGCTGCGGCCTTCGCGCTACTATGTGACGGACGACGACATGCTCATTCTCGCCTCCGAAGTAGGGGTGCTGGATATCCCGCCGGAACGCATCGTGCGCAAGGCGCGTCTGGAACCCGGAAAAATGCTGGCGGTCGATATGATGCAGGGCAGGATTCTTTCCGATGAAGAGCTGAAAAATTCTTATGCCCGCCGGCAGCCGTACGGAGAATGGCTCGACCGGAACGTGGTCAATCTCGCCACGCTTAAAGCGCCCAATCAGAAGGTGGAGACACATCCGCAGGCGCAGCGCGACAAGCTGTATAAAGCGTTTGGCTATACCTATGAGGATATCAAGACGGCGATTCTCCCCATGGCGCGGGACGCCAACGAGCAGACCGCTTCGATGGGGATCGACATCCCGCTTGCGGTGCTGTCCGACAAGCACCAGCCGCTGTTTAACTATTTTAAGCAGAGCTTCGCGCAGGTCACGAATCCGCCCATCGACGCCATCCGGGAGAAGATCGTCACCAGCACCACGGTATACGCCGGCTCCGACGGCAATCTGCTCGAGGAAAAGCCGGAAAACTGCACGGTGCTGCAGATCGACAATCCCATTCTCACCAGCGTCGATATGCTCAAGATCAAGGCGCTCGACCGCCCCGGACTGAAAACGGCCACCGTGTCGCTGCTGTATTACCGCAACACACCCGTGAAGAAAGCGCTGGATCGCCTGTTTGTGCAGGTGGATAAGGCCTATAAGAACGGGGCGAATATCATTGTTCTGTCCGACCGCGGCGTGGATGAGAATCACGTCGCCATCCCGTCCCTGCTTGCCGTGTCGGCTATGGAGCAGTATCTGATCCGCACCAAAAAGCGCACGGCTATTTCCATCATCCTGGAAAGCGGGGAGCCGCGCGACGTCCATCATTTTGCGACGCTGCTGGGCTACGGCGCGATCGCGATCAATCCGTATCTCGCGCAGGAAGCCATCGAGGAACTGATTGAGAACAACATGCTCAACAAGGATCTGTATGTGGCCATTGCGGACTACAACAAAGCGATTCTCAGCGGCGTGGTCAAGATCGCTTCCAAAATGGGCATTTCCACGCTGCAATCGTATCAGTCAGCGCAGATTTTCGAAGCGGTCGGCATCAAGCAATCGGTGATCGATGCCTATTTTACCAATACGGTCAGCCGCGTGGAGGGGATCGGGCTGGAGGAGATCGATCAGGACATCCATGTCCGGCACGCGCATGCGTTCGACCCGCTGGGGCTGGGCGTGGATACCACGCTGGATTCTTCCGGCAGCTATCATCTGCGCAGCGGCAGGGATAAGGACGATCATCTTTACTCGCCCGAGGTGATTGTGGCGTTGCAGCAGGCGACGAAAACCGGCAGCTATGAGAAATTCCAGGAGTATACCGCGATGGTGGACGACGAAACCCGGCCGCATACGCTGCGGGGACTGATGGATTTTGTTTTCGACGAAGCGGGCGGCGTTCCGCTGGAAGAGGTGGAACCGGCCGAGTCCATCGTGCGGCGGTTTAAGACCGGCGCGATGTCCTATGGCTCGATTTCCGAGGAAGCGCACAAATGTATGGCGCTGGCGATGAACCAGCTCGGCGGCAAATCCAACTCCGGCGAGGGCGGCGAGCTGCCCGAGCGTCTGAATTCCGAATATGGCAGCGCCATCAAGCAGGTGGCGTCCGGCCGCTTCGGCGTCACAAGCGAATATCTCATTTCGGCACGGGAGATCCAGATCAAGATGGCGCAGGGTGCGAAACCGGGCGAAGGCGGCCACTTGCCCGGCAAAAAGGTGTATCCCTGGATTGCGAAAACGCGCTATTCCACGCCCGGCGTGTCGCTGATTTCGCCGCCGCCCCATCATGACATCTATTCCATTGAAGATCTTGCGCAGCTGATCTACGACCTGAAAAATGCGAACCACAATGCGGATATTTCCGTCAAGCTCGTTTCCGAAGCGGGGGTGGGAACCATCGCCGCCGGCGTCGCGAAAGCGGGCGCCAGCGTCGTGCTCATTTCCGGCTATGACGGCGGCACCGGCGCCGCGCCGCGCAATTCCATCCACAATGCCGGCATGCCCTGGGAGCTGGGGCTGGCGGAAGCGCACCAGACGCTGATGCAAAACGGCCTGCGTTCCCGGGTGCGGCTGGAAACGGACGGCAAGCTCATGAGCGGGCGGGACGTGGCCATCGCCTGCCTGCTCGGCGCAGAGGAATTTGGCTTTGCGACGGCGCCGCTGGTGGTGATGGGCTGCCGGATGATGCGGGTATGCAACCTCGACACCTGTCCCTTCGGGATCGCGACGCAGAATCCCAAATTGCGGCAGCGGTTTGCCGGCAAGCCGGAATACATCGTCAATTTCATGCTGTTCATCGCGCAGCAGCTGCGCGAAATCATGGCGAAGCTCGGCGTGCGCACGGTCGACGAGATGGTGGGGCGGACCGACCTGCTCAGAAAGCGGGAGAATTCCGCGGCGCCCCGCGGCGCGCTGGTGGATCTGTCGAGGATTCTGGCCCGGCCTTATCACGGCACCTGCCATTACCGGAAAGAGGACGCCTATGATTTTGCGCTGGAGAAAACGGTGGATGAGAGCGTCCTTCTGCCCAAGCTGCGGAAAAATCTCATGACAGGGGAGCCGGGAAAAGTGGAGCTGCGCGTTTCCAGCACAGACCGGACGGTCGGCACGCGTTTCGGCTCCGAGGTGACGCGCCGGTTCGGCGGCAGCTTGCAGGAAGACACGTTCCGGATCTTCTGTCACGGCGGTGGCGGGCAATCCTTCGGCGCGTTTGTGCCACAGGGAGTGACGCTGATCCTCGACGGCGACAGCAACGATTACTTCGGCAAGGGGCTTTCCGGCGGCAAGCTGGTCGTTTCCCCGCCGAAGCGCAGCCGCTTTGCCGCCGAAGAGAATATCATCATCGGCAATGTGGCGCTGTATGGCGCGACCGGAGGCAAAGCGTTCATCAACGGTATCGCCGGCGAACGGTTCTGCGTGCGCAATTCCGGCGCGCTGGCGGTGGTGGAAGGCGTGGGCGACCACGGCTGCGAATATATGACCGGCGGCACGGCGGTGATTCTGGGACCGACGGGCAAGAATTTCGCCGCCGGCATGAGCGGCGGCGTCGCCTATGTGCTGGATGCGGCGCATGACCTGTACCGCAAGGTGAATAAGGAAATGGTTTCGATCGAGCCGCTCGCCGAACGGCACGACGTGGAGGAGCTGCGCCGCATTGTGACGGAGCATTATCAGAACACTTCTTCTGCGCTGGCCAAAAGGATTCTCATGGATTTTGACGCGTATGTCCCGCAGTTCAAAAAGATCCTGCCCAATGACTACCGGAAAATGCTTGCTGCCATTTCTTCTATGGAAAAAATGGGCATGAACCGGGCAGAAGCGGAGATCGAAGCGTTTTATCAGAACACGAGGGGGTAAGAGACATGGGAAAGCCGACGGGTTTTTTGGAATATGATCGCTGTGCGACGCCGGCCAGGGCGCCGCAGGAGCGCCTGAAGGATTTTGAAGAATTTCACAGCGCGCTGTCCGAAGAGGAACGCCGCCGGCAGGGCGCGCGCTGCATGAACTGCGGCGTGCCGTTCTGCCAGTCCGGCATGATGCTGCACGGCATGGCGACCGGTTGCCCGCTGCACAATCTCATCCCGGAATGGAACGACGAGGTGTTCCATGGCAATACCTGGCACGCGCTGTCACGGCTGCTCAAGACAAACAATTTCCCGGAATTCACCGGTCGGGTCTGCCCCGCGCTCTGCGAGGTAGCGTGCCTGTGCGGCGTGGAGGATTCGCCTGTTACCATACGGGAAAATGAACTGGCTATCATCGAAAAAGGCTTTTCAGATGGATTCATGCAGCCGCGCGTGCCGGCGGTGCGCACGGAAAAGCGGGTGGCCATCGTCGGCTCCGGGCCGGCCGGGCTCGCGTGCGCCGATATGCTCAACCAACGCGGCCATCGCGTGACAGTCTACGAAAAAAGCGACCGGCCGGGCGGACTGCTGATGTATGGCATCCCCAACATGAAGCTCGACAAATCTGTGGTGGCGCGCCGGGTGTCGCTGATGCAGGAAGAGGGCGTCCGCTTTCTCACAAGCACCGACGTGGGACGGGATGTGTCGCCGCAGACGCTGCGGGAACAGTTTGACGCGGTGGTGCTTTGCTGCGGTGCGGGAAGGCCGCGCGACATCCAGACGGAAGGAAGAGAGGCCGCGCAGGGTGTTTATTTCGCGGTGGATTTCCTCACGCGCAATACCAAGAGCTATCTTGACGCCCGGTTTGCTGATGGGAATTTTATCAATGCGAAGGACAAACATGTCGTGATCGTCGGCGGCGGAGACACTGGGAATGATTGCGTGGGGACGGTGCTGCGGCATGGCTGCAAATCCGTGACGCAGCTCGAGATGATGCCGCAGCCGCCGCAGGCCCGCGCGGAGGATAATCCCTGGCCGGAATATCCGCGGGTGTGCAAGGTCGATTACGGCCAGGAGGAAGCGATCGCCGTGTTCGGTGAGGATCCGCGTCGTTACAGCACGACCGTCAAGCGGATTCTGACAGACGACAGCGGCGCAGTCACGGCAATCCAGACGGTGAAAATGGCTTTTGACGCGCAGAACCGCTATGTTCCGGTTTCGGGCAGCGAGGAGGAGATTGCGTGCGACCTGCTGCTCATCGCCGCGGGTTTCACGGGTTGCGAGCCGTATGTGCCGGAGGCGTTTGAAGTGCCGCTCTCTGCGCGGGGAACGGTACAGACCGCCGCAGGGCACTATGCGACAGAGGTCCCGGGCGTTTTCACAGCGGGCGATATGCATCGGGGCCAGTCATTGGTAGTGTGGGCCATTGCCGAGGGAAGGGAATGCGCACGGGAGGTCGACCGGTTTTTGGAGGGCTATTCTAACATGTGATGGCACTATACAACACAACAAAAGGAGGCAGGGATCACATGATTCCTGCCTCCTTTTGTTGTGGGAAACGTTTTCATGACTCTATGCCGAATTCTTTTGCATATACGATACTACCGTGTAACGGGGCCGCATCAGAGCACAGCTGGATCGCCAGGAAATTTTCTTTCGGTATTCCCGCTGGCGGCTTGACGCCGAGTTCTTCTGCCGGGCGGTAGCCAAAACGCGGATAATAAGTCTCGCTTCCCAAAACCAGCGCATATGCGTAGCCTAGTTCCTGTGCAATTTGATGTCCACGCTGAATCAATGCTGTCCCGATCCCTTGTTTCTGAAAGCCGGGCAGCACGGCGAGCGGTGCTAGCACAAGCACTGTAGCATCCCCAACCTTGGCTTTTGTAAATAAAATATAGCCGGCGATACGCCCCTTCACTTCCGCAACCAACGACAGCTGCGGTACGAAAGCATCCCCGTTTCGCAGCGCAACGACTAAATCCTGCTCGTTTCCATCCTTGTGTTTCGCTGATGCAAACGCTTCTTTCAAGAGTTTGTAAACGGCTGCGTAATCTTTCGAGGTTTCCTGCCGAATCAACATGCGAACCCGCCCCTTTCAAATCATTATTGCATTTTTAGTTGTTTTGCTCTTTCTCCGCATTTCAAGACGAAAACTGCCGGTTATTGCACTGCCGCTGCCTAGGCTCATAACTGGCAAGCTCAATCGGCTGGTATACAAGGCTGTTTGCTATTTAATGTAAGAAAAGTATCCCGGCAAAAACTGCGATTTCTCTGGTTCTCTCAACTTACTATTTTTTAGTGTGACAGAAACCGATCCTTTTGTCAAATGAAAAAATGTTCGAAAAAAAGAAAATAAGCTTTTTTTATTCAAAAATGTGTGTTATACTAATTTCGTATAGAAAAGGATGCGGGTGGCACGCACGAAGTTTTGCAGGTATAGGATAACGCCGAAGCGCCTTGTATTGCATCTGAAGAAGGAACCTGAAAAGGACGGTGTGTTGCGTGATTGTCTCAGCTTCCCGCCGCACAGATTTGGCCTGTTGCTTTCCCGAATGGCTTATGCGGCGGTTGCGGGCGGGTACCGTTCTGGTGCGCAATCCATTTCGCCCTTCGCAGATCAGCCGTGTTACGCTGACGCCGGACGTGGTGGATTGCATTGTCCTATGGACGAAGGATCCCGCGCCGCTTCTCCCATTCCTGCCGGAGCTGGAAAGTATGGGGCATCGGTTTTGTTTTCATTTCACGCTGACGCCATATGACTCGACGTTGGAACGTGGCCTGCGGGATAAACGGGCCATTGTCGAAACCTTTCAGCTGCTAGGGGGCACCATAGGCCGGCATCGCATGCATTGGCGGTACGATCCGATTATCGTGAATAATGCGTGGACCATGCGGCGGCATGAGGCAGCGTTCGCCCGGCTGTGCGAGCTTCTCTGGCCGTATGCGGCGGATGTAACCATCAGTTTTGTCGACCTTTACCCGGGACGAACCACCTCTTTGCAGGCTGTGTCCGCACAGCAAATGGAAGCGCTGTGCAGAAGTATCGGCCAAATTGCCGGACAATACGGTCTGCCTGTGCGCGCCTGCTGCGAAGCGACGGACTTCACACGCTTCGGTATTCTGCCCGGAAGTTGCCTGAGCCGAGAAGCGCTGGAGGCAGCGTGCGGATATTCGCTCGCGCTGCGCCCCGATCGAGCGCAGCGCAAAGGCTGCGGTTGTATGCAAAGCGTGGACATCGGCGCATATAATACTTGCCGCAACGGCTGTGTTTACTGTTACGCAACGGGCTCCGCTTCGGTCGTCGATCGTCAGAACGCCGCCCATGATCCTGACGGCGAGCTCCTGGTGGGGCGGCCCGGCCGGAACGATACAATCAAGCAGCGCCCTGCGGTTTCCCTTCGTGCGCCGGCGCCCCTATTTCCTTTCTGAGGTTTTCTATATCTCTATAGAAACAATCTGAACCGCAATCTTCCGTCGGCCATCATGCCGGCGTTAGAATAACAACCAAAATAACGCAATTGATCGAATACCATCAATATTCGATCGGGAAGTTAAAGGAGGAAGATACCCATGCTGAAATTGGAACACCTTGCATGGAATTTGCCGGACGGCGGAGAAATCATCCGGGACATCGACCTGACGCTGCAAAGCGGGAAGCTGGTCGTGGTCACGGGACCGAACGGCGGAGGAAAAACAACGCTTGCCAAGCTGATCGCCGGAATCGAGACGCCTTCGTCCGGCCGGATTTTGCTCGAAGGACAGGATATCACGCAGATGGATCTGACGCAGCGCGCCCGTCTGGGCGTTGCTTATGCGTTCCAGCAGCCGGTACGGTTCAAGGGACTGACGGTGCGCGATCTGCTTGAGCTCGCCGCCGGCGAAGCGCTGTCGGAACCCGCGCTGTGCGCGTTGCTGACACGTGTGGGGCTGTGTGCGGAGGAATATATCAACCGCGAGATGAGCGCGGCATTGTCCGGAGGCGAAATCAAGCGAATTGAGATCGCCACCGTGCTTGCGCGCAAAGCAAAGCTTTCGATTTTCGACGAGCCGGAAGCCGGCATCGATTTGTGGAGCTTTGCCCGCTTGGTCGAGACGTTTGAAGAGCTGCGCAGTCAACGGTCCGGCCTGCTGCTGATCATTTCGCATCAGGAGCGGATCCTGTCCATCGCGGATGAAATCGTCGTCATCACCAATGGCCGCGTGAGCGCGGCCGGCAGCCGGGAAGAAATCCTGCCCTCCCTTCTTGCCGAAGAGAAGACGGATTACTGCCCGCGCGGGAAGGAGGTTTTCTGCAATGAATAAGATTACAGATGAGCTGCTGCGGTTGGTTTCTGATTTCAAAGGCAGCTTCAAAGGTGCATTCAATATTCGTGAAGACGGCCAGTGCGCCGGCCGGCAATCCACCAAGAACATCCGAATTGAGTCCAAAACGGACGCGCCGGGTCTTGTCATCCGCATTCAGCCTGGTACCAAAGGGGAGAGTGTCTACATTCCCGCCTGCGTAACGCACGGAGATCTGGACGATCTGGTTTATAATGATTTCTATGTCGGGCAGGACGCGGACGTCGTTATTGTAGCGGGCTGCGGCGTGCATACGGACGACGATGCGGAGGCGCGGCACAACGGGATCCATCGCTTCTTTCTGGAACCGGGTGCGCATGTTGTCTATAAAGAAAAGCACATTGGCACCGGCAGCGGCAACGGAACCAAACGGATCGATCCCGTGACGGACGCCGTTTTGTCGGAGAATTCCTATCTGGAAATGGACACTGTACAGATCCGCGGTGTTGATTCGACTTTCCGCCGTACCACGGCGAAGCTCGCGGCCGGAGCGCGTTTGCTGGTTCGGGAGCGCATCATGACCGATGGGGATGAAATTGCAAAGACCGATTTCGAGGTCACGCTGGAAGGCGAAGGCAGCGGCGTGGATTTGATTTCGCGTTCCGTCGCCCAGGGAAATTCCTTCCAGGAGTTTCGTTCCAGCATCAAAGGTCAGAACCGCTGCACAGGCCACTCGGAGTGCGACGCCATTCTGGTGGATCACGGAACCGTTAACGCCATCCCGGCGTTGGAGGCTTCGCACGTTGATGCAGAGCTTATTCATGAAGCTGCCATCGGGAAAATTGCTGGAGAGCAGATCATGAAACTGCGCACGCTCGGTCTCACAGAAGAGGAGGCAGAGGAAAAAATCATTTCCGGTTTCCTCAAATGAGGTCGTCCTGGCGGATACGCGCCGTGTGCCGCACGGTTTGTTAGTGCTGCATGGTCATATACAGGTCATGCGGAACGGTTACCTTCGTCAGACAACGGGGGATGTGCCCGGCGGCTGGGATGCGCACGGGCAGCGTTGATGCCTTTGGGCGGACGTCAGTTCGCTATTCTGCTGCAGCCTTGCCCGTGCCCGTTCCACCGGGTCTATGGAGTTTTCGGGGAGAAAAGCGGGGCGGTAAGGTTGACGAGGCAGCCGTGTTAGCGCTTGTGGGGGAGAAAAACATAGCCGGCCGTCTATTTTGCCTCGAAATGTCCACTAAGGACACCCCAATTTTATATTCAGATATTCATGGCGCCAGCTTTGGTTCTTGTTGTTCACCGGCGGAATAAAAATGCCGCCAGGGCTTGACAAAGCTGCATTGGCGTGCTATGATAAACAAAACAAAGCAGAATGGGAACCGTTCTCACCCCGCTGTTTTATCTCGACGGGGTAAATACCTTACAGATTTGGGTATGATTGCGGGCGCATTTTGTCGTCCGCATTTTTCTTTTTCGCTTTGTTGAATATTTTACTGGAGGTGC
This sequence comes from Candidatus Tabaqchalia intestinavium, assembly GCA_904420005.1. GTDB lineage: Bacteria > Bacillota > Clostridia > Oscillospirales > CAJFTT01 > Tabaqchalia > Tabaqchalia intestinavium. The sequence goes on from CAJFTT010000042.1 coordinate 49,416, forward strand.
TGGATATCAAAGACAGGGAGCTTTTCATCAACGAGGAAATCAGGCACAGAGAAGTTCGCGTCATCGGGGAGGACGGCGCGCAGCTGGGCATTATGAAAACGTCCGACGCGCTCGCGCTTGCGTATGACAAGAATCTGGATCTTGTGGAGATTGCCCCGCAGGCGGCTCCGCCGGTCTGCCGGATCATGGATTACGGCAAGTATCGCTTCGAGCAGTCGAAGAAGGAGAAAGAAGCCAGAAAGAACCAGCGCATTGTTGAGATCAAAGAAGTGCGCATGTCGGTCAACATTGACACCAACGACCTGAACACCAAAATCAACAATGCACTCCGCTTCCTCAAAAACGGCGACAAAGTAAAGGTGTCGGTCCGGTTCCGTGGGCGTGAAATGGCGCATCAGAACCTGGGCCAGACGTTGCTGCTCAATTTTGCCGCCCAGTGTGAGGAATTTGGTTCTATGGATAAGCCGCCCAAGATGGAGGGACGCACCATGTCTCTGTTCCTGCTGCCGAAAGCGGCGAAATGACACAGAGGTTACCACAGCATTAATTTTGGAAGGAGAAAATGACTATGCCTAAGATCAAAACCCACAGCGGCGCGTCGAAGAGATTCAAGCTGACCAAGAACGGAAAGGTCAAGCATGCACACGCGTACAAGTCCCATATTCTCAACAAGAAGAGCACCAAGCGCAAGAGAGGGCTTCGCAAGGCCGGCTATGCGGACATGACGAACGTTGCGGCGATCAGAAAGCAATTACCGTATTCTTAATTTTGACATTTACGCATAGGAGGAAAATAAAATGGCTAGAGTCAAGGGCGCGATGATGACGCGCAAAAGAAGAAATAAAATCCTCAAGCTCTCCAAGGGCTATTTTGGCGGCAAGAGCAAGCTGTTCCGTACCGCGAACGAAGCGGTCATGAAGTCCCTGATGTACGCATACATCGGACGCAAGCAGAAAAAGCGCAATTTCCGCCGGCTGTGGATCACCCGTATTTCTGCGGCGTGCAAGCTCAACGGCACGAACTATTCCACCTTCATGAACGGCCTGAAGAAAGCGGGCATTACGCTCAACCGCAAGATGCTCTCCGAGATGGCGATTCATGATGCGGCGGGCTTCTCCAAGCTGGTTGAGACGGCTTTGGCGGCGAAATAAGAACCGGTACCCGAGCTTCGACTCGGGTATTGTTCGTTTGTATGGAAATTTTTCTGCTGCCCGTATAATCCGGCGGGCAGCGGGCGGAGGTGGCGGCAGATATGCCCTTGATGCGGATCGAGAGCCGGGAGAATCCGAAGGTGCGCCGTGTGGCGAAGCTGCTGGCTGACCGCGCCGCCCGGCGCGCGGAAGCGGTGTTTGTGGCGGAGAATCCCGGCCCAGTGCTGGAGGCGTTGGATGCTGGCATCGTGCCGGAGAGCGTCTTTTTCGACGAGACGGCGCTGGAGACGAACGCTGCGCTGGCAGCCCGGTGCGAGGCCTCGGGCACGGCTGTGTTTTGCCTGCCGCATACGTTGGCACGCCGCGTGTCTGCGCTGGAAACGCCGCAGGGGGTTTCGGCGATTATCCCGATCGTGCAGCTGCCCCGCTGCGTATTGCAGCCCGGCGGACGGTACGTCGTGCTGGAGCGTGTGGCAGATCCAGGAAACGTGGGAACGATCATCCGCACGGCGGACGCGTTCGGCTTTGACGGCGTGCTGCTGTCGCAGGGCTGCGCCGACGCCTTCTCACCCAAAACATTGCGTTCCACGATGGGCAGCATTTTCCGCACGCCGCTCATGACGGGGATTTCGGTACAGCAGGTGATCGCAGACTGTGCGCGGCACGGCATCGTAACAGCCGCGGCTGTGTTGGATGACGCAGCCGTGCCGGCAGAGCAGCTGGACGCGTCGCAGGGAATCGCCGTGTTCATTGGCAACGAGGCCGCTGGATTGACCAAAGAGACGGCAGAGAAAACAACACAGAGAGTATATTTGCAAATGACGGGAGGCGCGCAGTCCCTGAACGCGGCGGTGGCCGCGTCGATTTTGATGTGGATTTTGCGCCGGTGAGAGTATCGGGGTGAAACAGTGGAAAAATGGATATGGCTGGCGGAAAAATTCACGACCGGCTGTGTGAAAACGGACGAACTGCTCGACCGCTTCGGCTCTGCGGAAGGCGTCTATGAAGCGACCGAACAGGAATATCGCGAGACTTATTTTCTCAGCCGCAATGATATCGTCAAATTGACGGATAAATCTTTGTCCGCTGCGTATACAATTATGGAAGCCTGCCGCCGAAAAGGCTATCGCATCCTGACCCTGGACAGCGAGGAATATCCGGAAAAGCTGCGCAACATTCCGCAGCGCCCGCTGGTTTTATATGTAGAAGGGCAATTGCCGGATGTGGATCGGACGCCGTCGTTTTCCATTGTTGGTACGCGGAAGGCCACGGCTTATGGCGCCAAAGTTGCGTCCGTCATGGCGATGGGCATCGCGCAGGCGGGCGGCATCGTCACGAGCGGCATGGCGGTGGGCATCGATTCCTTCGCCCACAAAGGGGCGCTGCGAGGCGGCGGGAAAACGATCGCCGTGCTGGGCAGTGGCCTGGATGTGGTGTATCCCGCGAGCAATGCCGGGCTCAAAAAGCAGATCGCGGAACGGGGCTGCGTGATCTCGGAATTTTCCCCTGGAACCAAGCCGAGCAAAATCAGTTTTCCTATCCGCAACCGCATCATTGCCGGCCTGTCAGAGGCCACCATCGTGGTGGAAGCCGGCGTGCGCAGCGGTTCGCTGATTACAGCGAACCTGGCGGCGGAGCAGGGGCGTGCGGTCTATGCCGTGCCGGGTAACATCGATTCCAGCGAAAGCGCCGGGCCCAACCGGCTGATCCTCGACGGCGCGCGCCCGCTTGTGACGGTACGGCAGCTCATCGGAGAATATGTCGGACTGTATCCGCATGCGCTCGATCCTGCCCGACTGCAGAACACACGCCTGTTGGAGGAAGCAAAGCGGTCGGAGGAAGTGCTGCTGGAAGAAGTTAAGCGGCACCAACGCCGCGGCGGGAAGGAACCCGCTGTGCAGATGGCGCTGGACCTGGGGAAAGCATCCGCGCCGGAGCATGCGGCTTCGCAGCCGGAGATCCCGCCGCAATATCAGGAGATTTATTCCCTGCTGGCACAGTCGCCGTGCCGGATGGAAGATCTGGTCGAGAAAACCGGGCGCCCGGTTTACCGCATCGCGGCGGAATTGACAGCGATGGAGGTCAAGGGAATGATTGAAATTTTGCCGACGGGCTGTTATACTGTTAAGAACTAAAAGAGAAGCAGAGGTGCAAGCGAATGTCCAAACTGGTCATTGTGGAGTCGCCCTCCAAGGCGAAAAATATCGGCAAATATTTGGGAAAGAACTATCATGTCGTGGCCTGCATGGGGCATGTGCGCGACTTGCCCAAAAGCCAGCTCGGGGTGGATGTGGAGCATGGTTTTGCCCCCAAATATATTTCCATCCGTGGCAAAGCGGAGCTCATCAACGGACTGAAAAAGCAGGCAAAAGCCAGCGATAAGGTCCTTCTTGCCGCTGACCCTGATCGCGAGGGGGAGGCGATTTCCTGGCATCTGGCGCATGTGCTTGGCCTGAAGGAGGACGATCTCAACCGCGTCACATTCAATGAGATCACCAAGACGGCGGTCAAAGAGGGGATCAAGCATCCGCGCAAGATCGATCTCAATCTGGTCAATGCCCAGCAGGCGCGCCGGATTCTCGACCGGCTTGTGGGATATAAGCTCAGTCCGTTTCTGTGGAAAAAGGTGCGGCCTGGGCTGTCTGCCGGTCGTGTGCAGTCGGTTGCGGTGCGTATCATCGTGGACCGAGAGAATGAAATTCTGCGTTTTGTGCCGGAAGAATACTGGACCATTGACGCGCAGCTCGAGACGGAGAAAAAGGAGCGCTTCACCGCGCGGTTTTACGGCGACAAAAACGGCAAGATGGAACTGAAGGACAAAGAATCCACGGATCGCGTGCTGTCCGGACTGGAAGGCGTGCAGTATCTCGTCGGCAAAGTCAAAAAAGGAACCAAAACGCGCAATCCGGCGCCGCCATTTACCACCTCCACCCTGCAGCAGGAGGCATCCCGCAAGCTCAATTTCCAGTCGAAGAAAACCATGGCGACGGCGCAGGCGCTCTATGAAGGTATGGAGATCAAAGGTTATGGCGCGATCGGTCTGATTACCTATATGCGTACCGACTCGCTGCGGATCTCTGCGGAAGCGGCGGCGGAAGCGCGCAGCTATATCGGCGAGAAATACGGGGAAGCGTATGTTCCGGAAAGTGTGCGTGCCTTCAAGTCCCGCGCCAGCGCGCAGGATGCGCATGAAGCCATTCGCCCGACGGTGCCGTCGCTGACGCCCGCAATGGCGAAACCCGATCTCACCAACGATCAGTATAAACTGTATAAGCTCATTTGGGAGCGGTTCATCGCTTGTCAGATGAAGGCCGCTGTCTATGATACGACGCAGGCGGACATTCTGGCGGGGGAATATGTGTTCAAAGCAAGCGGCAGCAGTGTGAAGTTCCCTGGCTTTACGGTTCTGTACGAGGAGGGCCGGGATGAAAAAGTTGAAGAGGAGAAAACGCTGCCGCCGCTGCGGGAGCAAGATGCGCTGACGCTGCTCAAACTCGGCGGAGAGCAGCATTTCACACAACCGCCCGCGCGGTATACGGAAGCGACGCTTATCAAAGCGCTCGAAGAGAACGGAATTGGTCGTCCGTCCACCTATGCGCCGACCATCTCCACGATTTTGCAGCGCGGCTATGTGAACAGGGAAGGAAAAGCCCTTTACCCAACGCCGCTCGGCATTGCCACCAATCAACTGATGTGCGAGCATTTCAAGGACATTGTGGATGTGAATTTCACCGCCAACATGGAGCATAATCTGGACGAGGTCGCAGCCGGCGAGCTCGGCTGGGTGGATTCGCTCGACAGCTTCTACCGGGTGTTTTCCAATACGTTGAGCGAGGCAGAAAAGACCATGGGCGACACCAAAGTGCAGGTCGAGGACGAAGTGACGGACATCGTTTGTGAGAAATGCGGGCGCAACATGGTGATCAAACAGGGGCGCTACGGCAAGTTTCTGGCCTGTCCCGGCTATCCCGAATGCAAGAACACTAGGCAGCTGGGAGAAAAAACGCCGCCCGAGATTTCCGATGTCAAATGCGAACTGTGCGGCCGTCCCATGGCCATCAAGCAGGGGCGCTACGGCAAATTTCTGGCCTGCACCGGCTATCCGGAATGCAAAAATACCAAACAGATTAATAAGGAGACGGCCGGTGTCTGCCCCAAATGCGGCGCCAAACTTGCCCAGCGGTATACCAAGCGGGGCAAGGCATTTTATGGCTGCACGAAATACCCGGAATGCGATTTTGTCAGCTGGGATGAGCCGACAGAGGAGAAATGCCCGCAGTGCGGCAGCACGCTTTTCAAAAAGCGTGTCAGCGGCGGATTCAAACTGAATTGCCATAAAGAGGGCTGCGGTTATACCCGCACGGAAAAAGATGAGGCGCCGCACACGACTGATACCCCGGAAGCTAAGGAATAATTGTGGCTGCGCGCAGGAGCAGCCAGGGATCAATCAGCATGAGATACGGGCGGCGGGGCAGCGCATGCAGACGCGCCCGTCCCGGCACCGCCGGTAAAACGGCCGCCGGGGCGTAAGCCGTTTCCGCATGACAAGAGGGCCCGGGGCGCGCGACGTGCAAATTCGGGGACGTGCAAGGACATATAGGCGGACAATGGGCACCCTGAGGGGGCGGCGCGGCAATCGTTCGACTGAAAACAGGAGGAACTATGCAAATTCATGTCATAGGTGCGGGGCTTGCGGGCTGCGAGGCGGCGTGGCAGGCTGCGCAGCACGGCGCGCAGGTAACGCTGTACGAGATGAAACCGGACCGGTTCTCTCCGGCGCATCACAGCGAAAATTTCGCGGAACTGGTGTGCTCCAACTCTCTGCGGGCGGAGGGGCTCGCCAATGCGGTGGGGTTGCTCAAAGAGGAGATGCGCCGTTTGAATTCGCTGATCATGCGGGCGGCCGATGCGACGCGTGTGCCGGCCGGCGGAGCGTTGGCGGTCGACCGGGCGGCTTTTTCCCAATACATCACGGACCAGATCTGCTCGCGGGAGAACATCACCGTTGTGCGTGGAGAGGTGAAGACGCTGCCAGCAGATGGGATCGTCATTGTGGCCTCCGGCCCGTTGACGGACGGCGCGCTGGGGGAGCAGATCCTCTCGCTGTGCGGCGGAGAGGCGCTGCATTTTTTTGACGCGGCGGCGCCGATCGTGACGGCAGAGAGCGTCAATCTGGAGCGGGCTTATTTCGCATCCCGCTATGGAAAAGGCGGGGACGATTATCTCAACTGTCCCATGGACAAGCAGGAATACGAAGCGTTCTGCGCGGCGTTGATCGCGGCGGAAACCGCGCCGCTCAAGGAGTGGGACGCTGGCGAGCAGAAAGTGTTCGAAGGCTGCATGCCGGTGGAGGTGATGGCCGCTCGCGGGCCAGACACGCTGCGCTTTGGTCCGCTTAAACCTGTGGGACTGCCCGATCCGCACCGGGATGGCAAGCTGCCTTATGCCGTCGTGCAGCTGCGGCGGGACAATGCGGCCGGGACGCTGTTTAATCTTGTCGGATTCCAGACACATCTGAAATTCGGGGAACAGAAACGCGTTTTTTCCATGATCCCCGGGCTGGAGCAGGCGGAATTTGTCCGGTATGGCGTCATGCATCGTAATACGTTTTTGAATTCGCCGCGCTTGCTCGATTGTTTTTATCGCCTGCGGCAGGAACCGAGAATCTATTTTGCAGGTCAGATCACGGGCGTGGAGGGCTATGTCGAATCGACGGCTTCCGGTCTGGTGTGCGGCCTTTGCGCCGCGCGGCAGGCTGCGGGAGAGCCGCCGGTCGATTTCACCGCGCGCACTGCAATCGGCGCGTTGCAGCATTATGTCAGCAATCCCGCTGTTACAGATTTTCAGCCGATGAATGTGAATTTCGGGATCATTGACAGCCTGGAGGAACGGGTTCGTGGCAAGCGCGAGCGCTATATGCGCATTTCACAGCGTGCGCTTGCGGTTTTGGCGGAAAAAAGTTAAAATAGATACGCTGAGAATCGGACGGAGCGTGCGGCGGGTCGCGCGCCGGGAGGAGGAGCAATTGTGAAAATTGTGATGGATGCGCACGGCGGCGACCATGCGCCGCTGGAGATCGTCAAGGGCGCGGCGCTCGCGGCGAAAGAATTTGACGCGACGCTGGTGCTTTGCGGCCGGGAGGCGGAGATCCGCGCAGCGGCGAAAGAGGCGGGCGTTTCGCTGGATGGGATGGAGATCGCGCCTGCCGAAGATGTGATCGGCATGGAGGACGATCCGGTTTCCATCCTCAAGGAACACGCGGAGTGTTCGATGGCGCGTGGGCTCAAGATGGTGGCGGAAGGACAGGGAGACGCGTTTCTGTCGGCCGGCAGCACCGGGGCGCTCGTGGTGGGCTCCCGCTTCTTCGTCAAAAACATGCCCGGTATCAAACGCGCAGCGCTCGCGCCGATCTTGCCCAGCGCTTGCGGACGCTACATCCTGGCCGACGCCGGCGCGAACGTGGAGTGCCGGCCCGATTTCCTTGTGAAATTCGCCATCATGGGTTCGGCTTATATGAGCGGGATCCTCGGCGTGGAGAATCCGAGGGTTGGACTGCTTTGCAACGGCACGGAGGAAGGAAAGGGCAACAAACTGACCCAAGAGGCCTATGAACTGCTCAAGGCAGCGCCGATTCACTTTGTCGGGAATCTCGAGGCGCGGGAAGCGCCGCTCGGCGGATGCGACGTGCTGGTGACGGACGGCTTTACGGGCAATATTTTCCTCAAGCTCAGCGAAGGTATGGGGAAAATGGTGTCAAACGGTCTGAAAACGGCGCTCAAGAAAAATCCGGTGCGCCTGCTCGGCGCAGCGCTTATCAGCGGCGGGTTGAAAGAATTCAAAAAATCGCTGGATTACAAGGAAACCGGCGGCGCGCCGCTTCTTGGCCTGCGCTGCCCCGTGATCAAGGCCCACGGCAGCTCGGATGCCAAAGCGATTTATAATGCGGTCCGGCAGGCGGTGCATTTTGTGCGCAATGATGTCAACGGGCGTATTGAAACGATGCTGCAGCAGACAGAGCAGCAGGAAAAAGAGAAAGAATAAGAAACCCAAGCAGCAGAAATTCGGCATGTCAAAAGCGACCTGCTAACACTTGCTGCAGAAAGGAGAGGAAACAGCGGTGGAACAAGAAACACGAGAAAGGAAACGCCGCCCGCGCAGAAGAAACCGGGCGCATGCGACAGGGGATCCGATTGCCCAACAGCCGTCTGCCGAAACACCGACTGCAGCCCCGGCAGAGCGCCCTGTGATTCGGGATGCGTTGCTTTACGAGACCGTGCGGCAGCCGGCGCAGAAAAAGCCGGCCAAGGCAAAGGTCACAGAGACTACGGACGCGCAGAAAGGGGAGGCGAAAGGACCGAGGAAAGCGAAAGAAAAACCGGTCGCGCCGCCGACACAGCAAACGGTACAACAATCTGCCCCGCAGCCCAAAGCGCCGACGCAGGAGAACGAAGCGTCTGAGATGGTGCAGGAAAGCCAGCCCAAGGAGAGCGCCAAACGGCGCGGCCGCGGCGGCCGAGGCAGGAAGAAGCAACCCGCCGCGCAGGAGGCGGTTCCGGCAACGGCGGAGGCGGAGCCCAAAGCAAAGCCCGAACCCGTCGAGGAGACAGCAAGCGCTGAACCCAAGGAAGCGGCACAAACGGCGTCCGCCTCCACACACGGCAAAAACCGCCGCAAGAAAAAGGCCAAGTCGCCGGCTGCCTCCCAGCCGGCAGAACAACCGGCGGCGCACAAGCAGAAAGTCACGCTGCGCGGCCCGGTGGTTCGCGACGCGATTTTGGACGAGTTCGAGCGTGTGATCGGGTATCAGTTCCAGAACAAGGAGCTGCTGCGGCAGGCGCTGACCCATTCCTCCTACGCCAACGAAACCAAAGGGCCGCCCATCGGGCAGAACGAACGGCTGGAGTTCCTGGGGGATTCGGTGCTTTCCCTCACGGTGGCCAATGAGTTATACCATAAGTATCCCGATTTCCCGGAAGGCGAGCTGACGCGGATGCGCTCTGCGCTCGTTTGTGAGAAAACGCTGCATATTCTCGCCAAGGAAATCCATCTGGGGCAGTACTTATACCTCGGCAAGGGGGAAGAAGCGACAGGCGGGCGTGAGCGTCCTTCCGTGCTGGCAGACGCTTATGAAGCGGTGATTGCTTCGATTTACCTTGACGGCGGCCTCGATGCCGCGCGCTGGTTCATCCTCACGCGGATGCATCAGCAGATGGTGATGCACAGTCAGGACATTCCGCGGGATTATAAGTCCGCGCTGCAGGAGATTGTCCAGCAGAATCCGGAAGAGCGTTTGACTTATGTGCTGGCAGACGAGAGCGGCCCTGACCACAATAAGAGCTTTACCGTGGAAATTTACCTCAATCGCAACCGCATCAGTTCAGGTACCGCCGCTTCCAAGAAAGAGGCGGAACAGCGCGCCGCAAAGGAAGCGTTGGAGCTGATGGGCCGGCGATGAAACACGGGAACGTCGCAGTATTCGTGCCTCATGCCGGGTGCCCGCATCAATGTGCGTTTTGCAATCAAAAGCGTATTTCCGGCACATTGACCCCGCCGCGCGGCGAGGATGTGCAGCGCCTGCTGCAGCAGGCCGTCGATGCCATGCGGAAACATAGGCCGCAGCAAGCACAGATCGCGTTTTTCGGCGGCAGCTTTACCGCGGTGCCGCGCGCGTATATGCTTGAGCTGCTGGACGCGGCGCAGCCGTTTTTGGCTGAGTTTTCCGGCATCCGGATTTCCACGCGGCCGGATGCCGTCGATGATGAGATCCTGGCCATGCTGCGACGAAAAGGCGTGACAGCCATAGAGCTGGGCGCGCAGAGCATGCGTGAGGAAGTGCTGCTTCGATGCGGCCGCGGTCATACGGCGCAGGACACGCGGGACGCCGCGGCGCGGATTCTCGATCATGGCTTTGTTTTGGGGCTGCAGATGATGACCGGCCTGCCGGGGGACGACGACGCTGGCGCGCTGTCCACGGCGCGCCAGCTGCTCGCATTAGGGCCGCAGGAGATGCGTGTTTATCCCACGCTTGTGCTGCGGGATACGCCGCTTGCCGAAGCGTATACGGCGGGACAATATCGGCCGCAAACGCTGGACGAGGCGGTGGCGCTTGGCGCGCGGCTGCTGCAGCAGATCGAAGCTGCGGGCGTGCGCGTGCTGCGAATGGGTCTGCATGACGACCATTTGGCCGAATCTGTGTTGGCGGGACCGTACCATCCGGCTTTCCGCGCGCTGTGTGAAAGTCGGCTATATTATGAAAATGCCTGCAGGGCTATGGCGGCGGCCGGTGGACGCATACACACGCTGATTGTGCATCCCAAGGGGGTCTCTTCGCTCATTGGCCAGCGGCGGGAGAATCTTCTCGCGCTGGAGCGGCGAAATGCAGGATCGCTGCGCATCAGAACGGATGCGGCGCTTTTGAAATACGCGGTGCGGGTGCAGCCGGCCGAGCGCGGAGAAACAGCGCCAGAGATAGAGAAATCAAAATTCTAAAGAAGCAGGGAAGTGAAACGCTTGCAGTTGCGGTCTCTTGAGATTCAGGGCTTCAAATCGTTCCCCGACCGGACGAAACTGACGTTTGGGGAAGGCATCACCGCCGTCGTAGGCCCCAACGGCAGCGGAAAATCCAACATCAGCGATGCTGTGCGATGGGTGCTGGGGGAGAAATCCAGCAAGAGCCTGCGCGGCACCAAAATGGAAGACGTCGTGTTCAACGGAACCCAGAAGCGCAAGCAAATGGGATATGCGGAAGTGACTCTGACGATAGACAATACTGCCCGCACGCTGCCTTATGACGAAGATACGGTCGCCGTGACCCGCCGGTATTACCGTTCAGGAGAGAGCGAATACCAGATCAACGGCAATACCGTGCGTCTGCGCGACGTGCATGAGCTGTTCATGGATACCGGTCTGGGACAGGATGGGTATTCCATCGTCGGCCAGGGCCGGATTGCTGAGATTGTTGCCGCGAAGTCGGACGACCGCCGCGAGATTTTCGAGGAGGCCGCCGGAATTTCGCGTTTTCGCAGCAAAAAAGAGGAATCGGAGCGGCATCTCAAAGTGGCGGAAGAGAATCTTTCCCGCCTGCTGGATATTCTCACGGAGCTGGAGAGCCGCGTTGAGCCGCTGCGCGAACAGAGCGAGAAGGCCAAGCGTTTTTTGGAATATAACGGGGAAAAAAACGGGCTGGAGATCGCGCTGTCTCTGGTGCAGCTCGAGCGCGGACGCGACCAGCTGCGAGATGTCGAATATAAACTGAGGGCCGCGCAGGCGCAGTATCAGGCTGCGGCTGAAAAGATCGAGGCGCTTGCCGGCGAAAACGAAGAAGTGTACCTCCAGCAGCAGAAGCTGGCCGCCCGGACGGATGAAATCCGCCGCGCCGCGCAGCAGATGGAGGAGCAGGCGACGCAGCGGGAAGCTGAGGTGGCCGTGCTGCGCAACGATATGCGCCGCGATGAGGAGATCCGGCAGCGTATTGCGGGCGATCTGTCTGCCGCGCAGGATGCGGACGCGGGGTTTGACGCCCTGGTAGCGCAGCGGCAGGAACGGATCAAAACGCGGGAAGAGGAAATCCGCAAGCTGGAAGCGTCGCTGGAGACGCTCAATGCCGAGCTGCTGGAGAGCGTCACGCGCACGGATGCTTTGGCGGGAGAATTGGAGACGCATAACCGCCGCCTTTCCGAGCTGACGGTCGCGGTGAGCGAGCGCCGGGTGCAGCTTTCCACCGCGCAGACGGCGGTCGAGGAGCTCGACGAGCGCGCGGCGTCTGTGGCGGAGCGGCGCGAGCAGCTGGCAGCCCGGGCGGAAAGGGCGCGGGAGGAACTGGAGACGCTGCAGCAGGAGCAGGCGGCGCAGACAGTTCGGCAGGAGAGCCTGCGCAATGCCGAAGGCGGCTACGCGATCAAGCTGGAAAATCGCAGAAAAAAGCGCGAGGAAAAAGAAGAAGCCGTGCGCCGGCTGGCGCTGCGGCTTTCGGAGAAGCAGCAGCGCGCAGAGATGCTTTCGAACCTTGAGCGTCAGCTGGAGGGCTTCGCCGGCAGCGTCAAGACCGTCATGCGGGAAAGCGAGCGCGGTCGGCTGCGCGGTGTGATCGGACCGGTGTCGCGCGTGGTCACGGTGCCGGATGATTATGCCGTCGCGGTGGAGACGGCGCTTGGCGCGGCGCTGCAGAATATCGTCGTCGAGACGGAGAACGACGCCAAAGCGGCGATCGGGTATCTCAAGCAGCAGGATGCGGGACGCGCGACGTTTCTGCCGCTGTCCTCGGTGCGGGGCAATCTGCTTGACGAGCGCGGCGTCGCCGGGCAGCCGGGGTATGTCGGCGTTGCGGCGCGCCTGGTGCAGTATGAGGCGCGGTTTGAAGGCGTGGTTCATTCTCTGCTGGGGCGCATCGCTGTGGTACGGGATCTGGACGCTGGCATCGCGCTGGCGAGGAAGAACCAGTTCCGTTTTCGTATCGTGACGCTCGACGGGCAGATCATCAACGCGGGCGGCTCCTTCACCGGCGGTTCCGTCGGGAGAAACGCAGGGCTGCTCACCCGCTCCCGCGACATTGAAAAGCTGCAGCAGGAAGCGGCTGCGCTGCAAACGCAGCTGGATGCGGCTTCCGAAGAGAAACGGCGCATTTCAGAAGAAACGGCCGCGCTGGAAGCGGAATATCTCGGCCTCAAGAGCGAGCTACAGACCTGCGCGGAGAATCTCATTCGTCTGGACGGGGAGTTGAAGCTGCGGCAGGATCAGGCGGAGGCTGCCGACAGCATGCTTTCTTCCCTGGAGGAGGAAGCGGCTGACGCGGCGCAGCGGCGGGAAGCGCAGCTGGCCCAGATTGCGCAGACGCAGCAGGCGCTCTCCGAATTAAGCGAGCAGATGACGCAGGCCGAGGAAGCCGTTACGCGGCTGTCCGGCGGTCAGTCGCAGCTGGCGGCCCGCCGGGAGGCGCAGTCGCAGGAGATCGCCTCCATCCGGCTGCAGGTGATGGAGATCCGCAAGGATATCGACGCCGACGAGCAGGCGATCGCGGATGTCGAAGTCCGCCGGCAGGAGCAGAAAAGCCGCGCCGGCGCTTACGAGGAGGAAATCCGCACACTGGAAGAGAAAACCCGGCAGGATGAAGAAAAGATCCAGGCGCTCTTGGCGGAGGCGGCTGCGCTGCGCGAGCAGGCGAAGGCATCGGAGACCGGCGTGGCCGAAGTGGCCCGCGAGAGGGAGACGCTGGAAAAGCGCGTCACGCAGATCGGGGAAGAGCAGAAAGCCGCCTATAACGAGCGGGAGAAAATCGGAGGCGAGGTCGGTCGGCTGGAAGAGCGCCGCGCGAATCTCAGCCGCGACTATGACAAGATTATCGCTTCCCTGCTCGAGGAGCATCAGCTCACCCGCTCGGAAGCGGAAGCGGCTGCGCCCAAGATCGAGGATGTACCGCAGGCGCAGCGGCGGCTGGCAGAGCTGAAAAACAAAATCAAAGCCCTGGGATCCGTCAACGTCGGCGCAATCGAGGAATATAAGGAAGTCTACGCCCGGTACGCCGCGATGAAGGAGCAATATGACGATGTGGAGCAGTCGAGGAAAGAGCTGCTGCATATTATTTCAGACGTTACCTCCAAGATGAAAACCATCTTTGGGGAGGAATTTGCCCGCATCAATCTCAATTTTACGGAAACGTTCCGGGAGCTGTTCGGTGGCGGCACAGCGCAACTGCGCTTGACGGACCCGGACGATGTGCTGACCTCCGGCATCGAGATCGACGTGGCGCCGCCTGGGAAGATTATCAACAATCTCGCCTCACTCTCCGGCGGCGAGCAGGCGATGGTCGCTATGGCGATCTATTTCGCGATCCTGAAGGTGCGTCCCGCCCCGTTCTGCATTCTCGACGAGGTGGAGACGGCGCTGGACGACGTCAACGTCTCCCGCTTTGCGGCGTATCTGAACAAAATGTCGGATCGCACCCAATTCATTGCGATCACGCATCGGCGCGGCACGATGGAAATGGCGGACCGGCTTTACGGCGTGACGATGCAGGAAGAAGGCGTGTCCAAGCTGCTGGTGATGAACGTCTCGGAAATGGCGAAGGATAAGCAGCTCGGCGCGATCATAAAATAATCTCGGATGGAATTTGAAGAGGAGAAGGTGCCGCAATGGGATTTCTGGAAAAGATCAAAAACGGACTGCGCAAAACAAGGGACAGTTTCACCTCCAATCTGCGCGGAATTTTGAATTCCTTCACCAAAATCGATGAAGAACTCTTCGAAGAACTTGAGGAAATCCTCATCATGGCGGATGTCGGGACGGTCACCACACAGCATATCCTCGATCGGCTGCGCCAGAAGATCAAAGAGGAGGGGCTGACCGACCCGCAAGCCATCCAGGAAAAGCTCAAAGAAGTGCTGTGCGAACTGCTGACAGGGGACAACACGCTGCATCTTGCCACACAGCCGTCGGTGATTCTGGTCATCGGCGTCAACGGCGTTGGGAAAACCACCACCATTGGAAAAATGGCGGCGTATTTCTCCGCGCAGGGGAAAAAGGTTGTGCTGGGCGCGGCCGACACTTTTCGCGCCGCCGCGATCGATCAGCTGGAGGTCTGGGCACAGCGCGCGAACGTGCCGCTGGTGCGCCAGAGCGAAGGAGCGGATCCGGCGGCCGTGGTGTTTGACACCATGCGGGCGGCCAACGCACGGCACATGGATATTGCCATCTGCGACACGGCGGGGCGACTGCATAATAAGAAAAACCTCATGGATGAGCTGAGCAAAATCAGCCGCGTCATCGAGCGCGAAGCGCCCAGCAGCGACAAGGAGGTACTGCTGGTGCTGGACGCGACGACGGGGCGCAACGCCGTCACCCAGGCGCGGGAATTTCGCGAGGCGGCCGGCATTACCGGCATTGTCTTGACGAAGCTTGACGGCACGGCGAAGGGCGGCGTCGTGCTTGCCATTCAGGACGAATTGGGAATCCCTGTAAAATTTGTCGGCGTGGGGGAAAAGATCGACGATCTGCAACCTTTCGATGCGCAGGCGTTCGTGGATGGGTTGTTTGAAGAAGTATAAACAATTGTTCGCGTCGCCGAAAGGAGAGAAATGTAGATGAAATTCGTCGTTGCGACCAATAACGAACATAAATTGCAGGAGATTCAGCGGATTTTGCTGCCGCTGGGAATCGAAGCGCTTTCACAAAAACAGGCGGGGGCGTCGGTCGAGGTAGAGGAAACCGGGAGCACCTTCGAGGAGAATGCTTTTCTCAAGGCGCAGGCAGTCGCAAAGGCGACCGGTCTGCCGGCGGTTGCTGACGATTCCGGCCTTGCGGTGACGGCGCTGGGCGGACGGCCGGGGATTTATTCCGCGCGGTATGCCGGAGAGGGCGCGAGCGACGCCGATCGGATCCGCAAACTGCTCAAAGAGCTCGAAGCGTGCGATACACAGGACCGCAGCGCCAAATTTGTGTCTGCGGTGTGCTGTTATTTTTCCGAGGACGATTGGTTTTGCGTGCGCGGCGAATGTCCCGGCGTGATTGCGCACGCGCCTATGGGGGAAGGCGGGTTCGGCTATGATCCCGTATTCTTCCTGCCGGAAGAGGGGAAAACCTTCGGACAGCTTACCCCGCAGGAGAAGGATGGCTACAGTCACCGCGGGCGGGCGCTGCGCGCCATGCAGGAGAAGCTGCGGGATCGGCTGGCGTAAGGAACCGCGAGCAGCGCGGTGAAAAGAAAGGAATAAGCCGCAGGGAAAAGCGACGGATTTTCCTTCTCGGTGGAACAATGATACAGAAAGGCGTTTTGATACCATGATTACAACCAAACAGAGAGCCTATTTGCGCGCGATGGCCAATGGACTGGAGACAATTTTGCAGATAGGAAAAGGCGGCATTTCTCCCAATCTCGTCGCGCAGGTTAAAGACGCGCTCGAAGCGCGGGAAATCATCAAGCTGTGTGTGTTGGAAACGGCTCCTGTCACGGCGCGGGAAGCGGCGCAGGAGCTGGCCGATTCGGCCCGCGCGGAGATTGTGCAGGTGATCGGCAACCGTTTCACGCTTTATAAGCGAAACGAAAAGGAGCCTCGGATCACGTTGCCCAAAGCAGTGCGGAAAGCCTGACCACGGCCGGTGCGGCCGATAAATCAAAACCGCCGGAAGTGAAAATCCGGCGGTACAGCGGCATTGGGAAAGAAGAGAAGCGGAGGCAGCGGCTTTGAAAACAGCGGTTTTTGGCGGTACGTTTGATCCAATTCACCTTGGGCATGTCGCGTTGGCGCAGCATTTTTCCGAAGCGTTGCAGCCCGACCGCCTGTTGCTGATTCCGACGAGCGTTCCTCCGCACAAGCAAGCGACACAGCTTGCCACCGGCGCGCAGCGCTTGGAAATGTGCCGTCTCGCCGCGAGGGAAATCCCGCGTTGCGAAGTATGCGACCTGGAACTGAAACGGCCAGGCAGAAGCTACACGGTCGACACATTGGAAGCGCTGCACGCAATGGGAGAAGGGGATTTCTATCTTCTCATGGGAGCGGACATGTTCCTCTCTCTGGAGCGTTGGCGTAATTTCTCGCGCATCGCCCAGCTTGCCGTATTATGCGCCGCGCCCCGGCAGGAGAAAGAATACGCCGCGTTGTGCCGGCACGCCGCGCATTTGGAGCGGCAATGGGGGGCGAGAACCTTTGTGGGGAACTTTTCTGTGCTGGAGCTTTCCTCCACGTACATCCGGCAACGGCTGAAAAGGGGAGAGCCTTGTCGGGATTTCTTGCTGCCTGCTGTTGAGACCTATATCTGTGAAAACGGGTTATACGGCGTGAAGCGTCCGTTTTCCGGCGGCGTATAACGTAGGACTGCCAGGCGCATAATTTTCAAAAAAGGCTCGCGCAGCGCGGGATTTTATGGTAAAATGAGGCCATTGGAAGGAAATGCGGGTCGCCGCACGGTAAACGCCCGGCGGCTGTGGTGCGTTTCTGTCCAGGGAAGGATGAAAAACGATGCAGGAAAAAATCGAAGAATGGAAGAAGATGCTGCAAGCGCGGTTAGACGCGCGGCGGTATCATCATTCTCTCTGTGTGATGGAGGAAGCGGAGCGGCTGGCACGGCAATACGGCGCGGACGTGGAGAAAGCGCGGATCGCCGGGCTACTGCACGATATGACGAAAAACGACACGGAGGAGCAGCATTTTGACGTCTTTACCCGCGGAGGGATCGAGCTGGACGAAGTGGCGCGCAGCACGAAGAAGCTGCACCACGCTATCAGCGGCGCCTGGCGGATAGAGCATGAGCTGGGCGTGACGGATCGCGAAATCCTCGACGCCGTACGGTACCACACCACGGCGCGCGCCGGCATGACGCTGCTGGATAAAGTCCTGTACCTTGCCGATTTTGTTTCAGCGGATCGTGACTATGAAGGCGTAGAGGCGCTGCGCGCGCTGGTGCATCAAGATTTGGAGGCCGGGCTGAGAGAGGCACTGTCTTTTTCCATTGCGGAGCTGCTGCAGAAACCCGCGCCCATTCACAGAGATACAGTGGAAGCATGGAATGCAGAAATGTTACAGCGAAAGGAGACAACGATTTGATGGAAGCGCTGGAAATCGCAAAGCTGGCGGCCGGATGGCTGGACGCCAAAAAAGCGCAGGATTTGCAGGTCATCCGCGTGCGGGAGCTGACGGTGATCGCGGACTATTTCGTCCTGGCGAGCGGCACGAGCAATACGCAGGTCAAAGCGCTGGCGGATGAGGTGGAATATCAGTTTTCCCAGCGCGGGATTGAGCCTGCGAGAACGGAAGGCTACCGCACGGCAAGCTGGATTGCCATGGATTACGGCAGTGTGATTATTCACATTTTCCAGAAAGGCACCCGCGATTTTTATCAGCTGGAGCGCGTCTGGGCCGATGGGGAACAGGTGGATCTGTCGGAGATTATCAAACCAAATTGAGCAAAAACAGGGGAGAAACCGAAGATGAAAAACGACGTGACGAAATACGATTTCAAGGCGATCGAACAAAAATGGCAGAAAATCTGGGATGAAAAGCAGGCTTTTGCCGCCAAGCAGGATTTTTCTCTGCCGAAGTTTTACGGTCTGGTGGAGTTCCCGTATCCTTCGGGCGCGGGACTGCATGTCGGGCATCCGCGCTCGTATACGGCGCTGGACATCATCTGCCGGAAAAAGCGGCTGGAAGGCTTCAATGTGCTCTACCCGATGGGATGGGATGCGTTCGGCCTGCCGACGGAGAATTTCGCGATCAAAAATAAAATTCATCCCGCGATCGTGACGGAAAAAAACGTCGCGCGTTTCAAGCAGCAGCTGCGTTCGCTGGGTCTGTCGTTTGACTGGGCGCGGGAAATCAACACTACAGATCCCAGCTATTATAAATGGACCCAGTGGATTTTCCTGCAGATGTACAAGCACGGTCTGGCCTATAAGAAAAAGATGACGGTCAACTTCTGCACATCCTGCAAGGTGGTGCTGGCGAACGAGGAGGTCGTCAACGGCGTGTGCGAGCGCTGCGGCAGCCCTGTCATCCAGAAGGAGAAAAGTCAATGGATGCTCGCCATTACCAAATACGCCCAGCGCCTGCTGGACGATCTGGACCAGGTGGATTACATCGACCGCGTCAAGCTGCAGCAGCGCAACTGGATCGGCCGCTCGACCGGTGCGGAGGTGCGTTTTGAGACGACGCAGGGCGACACGCTGACCGTTTTCACCACACGGCCGGATACGCTGTTCGGCGCGACGTACATGGTCATCGCACCGGAACATCCTTTCCTGAAAAAATGGAAGATCGATAACCGTGCCGAGGTGGAAGCATATCAGGAACAGGCCGCGCATAAGAGCGATTTTGACCGGACGGAAATGGCCAAGGAGAAGACCGGCGTACGCCTGGAAGGCGTGCGAGCGATCAACCCCGTCAACGGCCGGGAAATCCCGATTTTTGTCTCTGACTATGTGCTGATTACCTACGGGACCGGCGCCATCATGGCGGTGCCGGCGCATGACACCCGCGACTGGGAGTTCGCCAAAAAATTTGACCTGCCTATCATCGAGGTGGTGCAGGGCGGCGACGTGCAGCAGGAAGCGTTCACCGATTGCGAGACCGGCGTGATGGTCAATTCCGGTTTCCTCGATGGCTTGTCTGTGGAGGAAGCTAAAAAGAAAATGATCGACTGGCTCACCGAAAAGGGGCTGGGAGAGCAGAAAGTCAATTTCAAGCTGCGCGACTGGGTGTTCTCGCGTCAGCGTTATTGGGGCGAGCCGATCCCGATGGTCTGGTGCGAAAAGTGCGGCTGGGTGCCTGTGCCGGAGTCCGAGCTGCCGCTGACGCTGCCTGAGGTTGAGTCCTATGAGCCGACGGACAACGGCGAATCGCCGCTGTCAGCGCTGGACGATTGGGTCAACACGACCTGTCCGCACTGCCACGGTCCGGCCAAGCGCGAAACGGATACCATGCCGCAGTGGGCGGGTTCCTCCTGGTATTTCCTGCGCTATACCGATCCGCATAACGACACCGCGCCCGCCTCCAAAGAGGCGCTGGAATATTGGCTGCCCGTCGACTGGTATAACGGCGGCATGGAACACACCACGTTGCATTTGCTTTACAGCCGGTTCTGGCATAAATTCCTTTACGACATCGGCGTTGTGCCGACTTGTGAGCCGTATGCCAAGCGCACTTCGCACGGCATGATCCTGGGCGAAAACGGCGAGAAGATGAGCAAGTCGAAGGGGAACGTCGTCAACCCCGACGAGATCGTCGCGACCTATGGCGCGGATACGATGCGCCTGTATGAGATGTTCATCGGCGACTTTGAGAAATCTGCCCCCTGGTCGTCCGACAGTATCCGGGGATGCAAGCGGTTCCTCGACCGTACGTTTGCGTTGCTGGGAATGCTGGAAGCGGGCGACGATTATTCCGCCGCGCTGGAAAGCAGCATGCATAAAACCATCAAAAAGGTCACGGATGACATCGGCAGCATGAAGTTCAACACCGCCATCGCTTCGATGATGGCGCTGATCAATGAGATTTACGACAAGGGCAGCCTGAATCACGCTGAGCTGCGTACGTTCCTGCTGCTGCTCAATCCGTTTGCGCCGCATATCACGGAAGAAATGTGGGAGCGCGCGGGTTTTGCCGGCATGGTGTTTGAGCAGCGCTGGCCGCAATATGACGAAAGCAAGACAAAGGATGCCATGGTCGAGATCGCGGTGCAGGTCTGCGGCAAGCTGCGCGCGACTGTAACGGTGCCGGCGGATTGCGACAAAGAAACGGCCATTGCCATCGCGCGGGCGGAGGAAAAGGTTGCGTCCGCAGTGAACGGCAAGACCACGGTAAAGGAGATTTACGTCCCGGGCCGTCTGGTGAATCTGGTGGTCCGTTGACAACACTGGCGAGGAACAGGAGGGAACACGGGCGGAATGTATCAAGAAGAGATTATGGTGCGCTATAGCGACAGTGACAGCGACGGGCAATGCAGCCTGCTGTCGATGGTGAATTATTTGCAAGATGTGGCAACCGATCATTCAGATGCGGTCGGTTACTCTATAAAAGCACTGCGGGAGCTCAACGTGTTTTGGGCGTTGCTCGTGTGGCGAATTGAACTTAACCGCTTCCCACGTTATTTGGACCGCATTACTGTGCGCACCTTCACCAATCAGCTGAATCGCTGCTTTTCCACGCGTGGTTTTGATATTCTGGACGCCGATGGTACTGTGATCGGACTTGCAGCATCCCGCTGGGTAATGTGCAATGCAACGACCTTTCATGTGATGAAGATCCTGGAAGGAATGCCGGAAACCTATGGCAGGGATGATTACATGCCGCTTGAGCCGCCTAAGATTACGGGCCGGGAAATTGCAGAGCTTGCCCTGCAGGAACACAGTCGCATTCGGGTTTCCCGACGGGATATTGATACAAACGGGCATGTCAACAACGCCAGTTATGTGGCGTACGCGCTCGACGCGCTGCCGGACGACGGCGTCGACATGCGCACGTTGGAGGTGCATTACCGCTCCGCGGCATATCTGGGGGATACGCTGGTGATCAAAAGCGGCTGGGTGGAAGATCGTTATGCGGTTGGCCTTTACACGCCGGCGGGAGAACTTCGCGTGCTGTGCTATTTCGGCGGCGCACGAAGTGCAGGCAGTGTTGGGACCGATAAAGAGACACCATCTTACGAGCGTATATAAATGCGGAGTCAGGCTCTCTTGGTTTGACCGTAAAAATCGGTAGACAGCTGTGAAGCAGGCGGTAGGCCAGGTTGGTTTGTTGCGGCCCCGCCTGCCGTTATATTTTCGAGAGACAGTCCGCATGGTGGAAACTAGAATATTGCCCTGTTAGAGGGGGAGGAGAATCCGATGGATAACGTCTATGTGCAGTGGTTTCCGGGGCATATGACCAAAACACGCCGTCAGATGGAAAAACGGCTCTCGCAGATCGACGCAGTTGCAGAAATCCTCGATGCCCGCATTCCGCTGAGCAGCCGCAATCCCGATCTGGACGAGCTGGTGAAGGATAAGCCGCGGCTTATCCTGCTCAACAAAGCCGATCTCGCTGACGAAGCGCAGAGCGAACGTTGGGTGCAATATTTTCGGCAGCAGGGTTGCTCTGCCATTAAAGTTTCCTGTCAAAACCATGTGGGAATTCAGGAATTTCAAGCGCGTGTCAAGGAAGTGCTGGCGGAAAAGCTGGCGGCATACCGAGAAAAAGGGATGGTCGGCCGCAGTATTAAGGTGATGGTGGCAGGCATCCCCAATGTGGGGAAATCCACTTTTATTAATCGGCTCGCCGGCGGCGCCAGGCTCAAAACGGCCGACCGCCCCGGTGTGACGCGCGGCGAGCAGTGGATCAATCTCGGCAACGGCATCGAGCTGCTTGATACCCCCGGCGTTCTTTGGCCGAAGTTTGACGATCCGCGCGTCGGAGAAATGCTGGCGTTCACGGGCGCTGTTCGAGACGCGGTGGTTGACGTGGAACATCTGGCGGTGCGCCTGCTCGAGCTGCTGCTCGCACAGTATCCGTCTCTGGTCGCGCAGCGATACGAGGTGTCGCTGGAGTATGATGCGTTTGTGTTTGAAGTGCTGGAACGAATCGCACGCAAACGCGGATTTCTGCAAAAGGGTGGTGTGCCGAACACAGAACGCGCGGCCGTTATGCTGCTGGATGAATTCCGCGGCGGCAAGCTGGGGCGGATCACGCTCGAGCAGGCGCCTATGCAGGAATAAGAAACGAAAAGGGGAGAATGGCCGTGTGGGAATTTGAAACGCAGGAACGGGCAGCGGGCCGAACGTTGCTCTGCGGCGTGGATGAAGCGGGCCGGGGATCTTTGGCGGGGCCCGTTTGTGCAGCGGCGGTAATCTTGCCGTTTGAAGTGGAGATTCCGGGGCTGAATGATTCCAAAAAGCTCTCCGAGGCCAGACGAGAGCGTTTATTTCCGGAAATTCAGGAGAAAGCGTTGGCTTTTTCCATTGCATTCGCCCAGGTGGAGGAAATTGAAGAATATAATATTCTCGGCGCCACTATGCGTGCTATGCAACGAGCTGTAAAGGGGCTTAACATTACGCCAGAGCTTGTACTGGTGGATGGTAATCGAGCCCCGGATTTTGGAATTCCTGCCCGGACGATCGTCAAGGGGGACGCGCGCAGTGCCAGTATCGCAGCGGCTTCCATTCTGGCGAAAGTATCTCGTGACCGGTTGATGCGCGAACTGGATGCAAAGTACCCTCAATATGGGTTTGCTAAACATAAAGGCTATGGGACGGCAGCGCATTATGCCGCGCTGCAGGAATATGGCCTGTGTCCTGAGCATCGCCCCAGTTTCTTAAAAAATCTGGCGGCGCATGCTGGGAATGGCAATACGTAGATGAAAAACAAGGCGGATACTGCTTGTTTTTATATTCCTCGGTAGATTAGGGAAATTTAGGCTTTATGTGATGTCGAACAAGACGGCCAGCTGTGCTTTCCTCGTCTGTTAGAGTTAGTGTGACTGCCTTGTCAGCCCGTTTTTGATCTAAAAACGCTGCGGATTTATCGGTGGGGGCGGAGAGGCCGCTGCCTGACAGTGGGCTGACAGGAGATCGGATCCACGGCCATTCTAGCTGTGTCGAGCGTGTTGTCTCTTACCTGCTGAGGCCATTTTATGCAGTTTGTACAAAGAAGAAGGATGATTTCATTCATCCTTCTATTATTTTTTCCTTTTTCCATTGTTTTCCCGGCTTGCTTATGTTACACTGAGCGAAAGAACACTGGTAGGACTATGCGAGGAGGGATTGGATGGAACTGAAGCAGTTTTGCAAGGAAATTGAGACGAACGCGCAGCAGTTTGGCAGTATACCGTTCTGGAGCTGGAACGATAAACTGGAACCGGAAGAACTTCGCCGGCAGATTCGTCGGATGAAGGAGCTGGGGATGGGCGCGTTTTTCATGCATGCGCGCGGCGGTTTGGAGACCGGGTATCTGCAAGACGACTGGTTTGAAGCGGTGCATACCTGCGTGGAGGAAGCGAAAAAGCTCGGGATGCAGGCGTGGGCTTATGATGAAAACGGGTGGCCGAGCGGCTTTGCGGGCGGCGCGCTGCTGGAGGACCCGAAAAATCATGCCACCTATTTGGAGTTTGCCAGGAGCCGGACGTTTCCCGAAGATGCGCTGGCGGTGTACGTTCTGCAAGGGGAGATACCGCGCCGAGTCATAGAGGAGATACCAGATACGCAGGAGTATCTGGCGGTTTTTCAACGGTATGACAGCTCTTATGTCGACACGATGGATGCCCGCATCACGCGGTTGTTTTTGCAGCATACGCACGAAGTCTATAAGCAGCGCGTGGCGGAAGAGGACTGGGGAACAGTTATGCCCGGTTTCTTCACGGACGAGCCGCAGTATTATCGCTGGGCAACGCCATATTCCAACACGTTCCCAGAGCAGTTTTCCCAACGGTATGGTTATGATCTGTTCGAGCGGCTGCCGGCGCTGTTTGTGGATTTCCCCGGAGCGGAAGAGTTCCGTTACGATTATTATCTGCTGTGCCACACGCAGTTTATCGAGAATTTCATCCATGTGCTTTACGACTGGTGCGAAGAGAATGGCTGCCAGCTGACTGGGCACGCCGTGGAAGAGGGGAACCTATTCGCGCAGATGTGGTGCTGCGGCGGCATTATGCCGTTTTATCAATACGAGCACATCCCCGGGATTGATCAGCTCGGGCGCTTCTGTGCGCGGGACTTTGCCGTTCGGCAGATGAGTTCTGTCAGCGCGCAGACGGGCAAGGAAAAAACCATTTCCGAAATGTTCGGCTGCTGTGGCTGGGACGTTACGCCCGTGGAGCTGAAAAAAGTTGCCGAGTCTCAATATGTCAACGGCGTCAATCTCATGTGCCAGCATTTGTACGCATATTCCATCCGCGGGCAGCGCAAGCGCGATTATCCCGCGACCTATTCCGAGCATTTGCCCTGGCAGGCGCATCTGGCGACGTTTGAACGCTATTTCAGCCGGCTCGGTTATGTGCTCTCGCGCGGTACAGAAGCGGTGCGTACGCTTGTTCTCCATCCGATTCACAGCGCTTATCTGCACTTCAAGCGCGATAATGACTACGGTTCAATCAAGGAACTGGAGGATAAATACGGCGCCCTTTCCGACATGCTGTCCTCCCGGCAGATCGCCTACCATTTCGGCGACGAAACCATGCTCGCCTCGCTTGGCAGCGTAGAGGGAACCCGGCTTCGCTTGGGCCTTTGCAGTTATGATTACGTGATTTTGCCTTATACGGAAACAATAGACCATACGACGGCGCAGCTGCTGCGGGAATATCTGGCGGCAGGCGGCAAGCTATGGATGTATGACCGCGCGCCGGACCGCATAGACGGGCGCAAGGCGGATCTGTCTTGGCTGCAGGCCAACTGCACGCTCGAGGAGATCGAGAATGCGCAGGAAGCGAGCCTGCGTACCCCGGACGGGAAGACGCTTCCCACGATCCGGCAAATGGTACGGGAAACGGAGAACGGCCGCATTTTCTTCCTCACAAACCTCTCGGACGAGGTATTGCCGGAGGTACAAATGACAATATCCGCCTGCCGCGGCCTGTCCTGCCTGGATCTGCAAACAATGCAGGAAACGCCGGTGTTCTACAAGAAGGAAGGGCAGCGTCTGACAGCGACGCTTTCCTTCCAGTCGGCGGAATCTTTCGTCCTTCTGGAGACGGACGCCGCCTCGGCTGTCCGCCCGCCGCGCGCGCCGGAGGTCCTCTCGCTGCCGTCCGATTTCCATTTTACTTCTCTGCCGGAAAACTGGCTGACGCTCGACACCGCGGAGATCTCTTACGACGGGGGCGTCACGTATGAACCCGCGCGGCCGGTGATGTTGCTGAAAGATCTGTTGCTGCGCAACCGTTACGAGGGCGAGGTGACCCTGCGTTTTACCTTTTTTGCCCAGACCGTGCCGGAGTCGTTGTTTGCGGTCTTTGAGCCGCTGCGCTATAGCCGAATTTCCTGCAATGGGATGATCTTGCAGCCGGAAAACGCTATGTGGCGTCTGGATCGTTCTTTCCGTTGCGTCGATCTGCACAAGGCAGTGCATGAAGGGGAAAATACGCTGGAATTTACATTTTCCTATTGGCAGCGTCCCTATGTGTACCACGTGTTGTATGGCGGCGTTTCGGAATCGCTGCGTAACTGCCTTTCCTTTGATACGGAAATCGAATGTGTGTATCTCTGCGGGGCTTTCTGCGTCGCGATGCCGGATGGAGAAGTTCGATGGGACGAGCGCGAAAGTCGTATCTATGCGGGAACTTTCGCGTTGTGTCCGCAGAAAAAGGAAATTGATCTCCGTGACGTTGTGACAGACGGGTACCCGTTTTTTGCCGGCAATCTTTCGGTGGAAGCGACGCTTATGTGGCAGCCGGAACAAGCAACGGCGCTGCGTTTGTCTGGTCGCTATTGCGTATGCGAAGTATCGCTCAACGGCCATCCGGTGGAAAAGTCCCTGTTCTCGCCTTATGTGGAGCTTTCGGAGGCGCTTGTCCCCGGCGAAAACCGTCTTTGCCTGCGGCTGTACAATTCCAATCGCAACTTGATGGGACCGCATCATTTCCCGGACCCGGAGCCCTATTCCGTGGGACCGTGGACCTTCTCGTGCGAAAACAGCTGGAAAGACGAGCGATGCGACGCGTATTTGCCGGAACGGTATTCGTTTGTGCGTTTCGGCCTTGATCTGCCGAACCCGGAGAAGGAAGCCTGAAAGGGGAGACACTTGCTTTGTATACCGGAGAAGACTATCTCGCGCTGCAGAGTCGATTGCGGGAACTGGCGGACGAAAAATTCCGATCCTTCAACGAGAGCCTGATTCCCGGTACAGAGGGCAGTTTGGGCGTGCGTGTGCCGCAGCTGCGCGCCATAGCGAAAACGATCGCCGGGACAGAGGACTGGCGCGGATATCTGGCCGTTGCGCAGGACGGGACGCTGGAGGAACGTCTGCTGCAGGGTATGGTGATTGGCGCCGCCCGCTGCGAATATACTGAGCGGCTGCAGAGAATCGCCTGGTTCGTGCCGAAAATCAACAATTGGGCTGTGTGCGACGTGTTTTGCGCGTCACTCAAAGACACCGCGCGCCATCGGGCGGAGATGTGGGAGTTTTTGCAGCCGTATCTCGCCGCGACGCAAGCATTTTCTCTTCGCTTTGCCTGTGTGATGCTGCTGGACTATTTTGTCACGCCGGACTATATCGGCAGGACGCTCGAATGTTTGGGCGGCGTCCGGCATACGGACTATTACGTCAAAATGGCCGTGGCGTGGGCGCTGTCGGTCTGCTTTGTCAAGCAGCGGGCGGAGACGATGCGCTTCTTGCAGGCGCATCCGCTCGAGGAAGAGATCCGGCATAAAACTGTACGCAAGATCTGCGAATCCCGGCGCGTGGCGCAGGACGACAAGCAGCTGCTGCGCCAGTGGGATAAATCACCGGACAGCACACTGCTTCTTTGAACGGCAGGAAAACCATGCGCTGGCCGTGCAGACAGAAATATAGAAGCCCCGCCATTGCCATATTGCTGCAACGGCGGGGCTTCTTGCTATAATCGGAACCCGGATTATTCTTCCGGTACGGGTTGCAGCGCTTCTTCCTGTTTCATCGCTTCCTGCTCCATCTGGTATTCCATATAATAATCGCCCAGATAGGGCTGCGTATTCATGGGAGAGAGCGTCTCCTCCGCGTCATCCGATGCTTCGGCGTCAGCGCTGAGATCCGGAACCTCGGACGCCGGCCGCTGCACGCCGGCATGGTCGATGACATAATTCTCTTTCAGAATCAGCTCAGAAATCGGCACAAACTGATAGCCGTCGGCCAGCAGCGCTTCTATGATCTGCGGCAGCGCTTCCGGCGTATTTTTTGCCGCGTTATGGAACAGGCAAATGGATCCGGGTTTCACTTTGGCGGTCACATTTTTGACCAGCTGATCGACGGACGGATCTTTCCAGTCCAAGCTGTCGACATCCCATTGAATGCAGTAATATTGCTCGCTTTCCAATGCTTCAATCAGTGTGTTATTATAACTGCCGTAAGGCGGGCGGAAAAGATTGGGCTTTTTCCCTGTAACTTTTTCGATCTTTTCGCCGCAGGCCCGGATTTCTTCCAGCATTTTGTCCAGCGAGAGCGTCGCCATGTCGGGATGTGTGTTGGAATGGTTCATGATCTCGTGCCCGGCGTCAGAGAGCGCCTTGACAGATTCGGGATATTTATCCACCCACTCTCCGACGACAAAAAACGTCGCCTTGATCTTGTATTTTCCAAGAATATCGATCAGCGCCTGTGTATCCTCGTTTCCCCAGGCCGCGTCAAAGGAGAGGGAAATCACCTTTTCTTCTTTTTCCACATTATAAATCGGGATTTTCCGCGCCTTTCCTGACGTGGCCGCGACCTGCGGCCCGATGGCAAACAGACAGATCAGCACCGACGCCACCAGCAGAAGGCACACAGCGGCGATGCTAACCTGCCGCCGGCTAATAACAAACAGCTTCATCGAGCATTCCTCCCTTATACCCTATGCATATGCGGCAGCCATCGAAAAAATTTCCATGCCTGAATTTTGTTTTTCAGTATTCTCAACAAAATAAAAAGCAGTACATTTCGAAAAACAGGTAATTCTGACGATTTATGAAATTAGCATAAAAATTCAGCGCGGCGGCTTGCTTTTTACCCCGAAAAATATTACAATATACTTAGTTTTCTTGGCGAAATACGGCAGGAAACCACCATATTTTGTGTCTGGCAGGTGTGGGTATGAGCATGTGTGTTTCCGCAATCGTATGCGACGAAAAAGGATTTGTGCCGAGAGAGGGAAAAGGCTTTTATTGTCTTACCAATTTTTAATGAGCAAGAGGGTAGCGCTGTATCTTAGCGCTTTTTTCTTTTTTGGAAAACAAGAGGAATTCTGTTTCGGAGTGAGAAAGGGGCAGGCATATGAAAAAAGTAGCGGTTATTATGGGGAGCGACAGCGATTTTCCCACAGTCAAAGGCGCGATCAAAACGCTGCGGGAGTTCGGAGTTCCCGTGGAGGTTCGCGTTCTCAGCGCACACCGCACACCGGCGGAGGCGGCTGCGTTTTCTTCCGGTGCGGCTGAGAATGGGTTCGGCGTCATCATCGCCGCGGCGGGTAAAGCAGCGCATTTGGCGGGCGTGCTCGCTGCGCATACGGTGCTTCCCGTGATCGGCATCCCGATCAAATCTTCGACGCTTGACGGCCTCGACGCGCTGCTTTCGACTGTCCAGATGCCGAAGGGGATCCCGGTGGCGACGGTCGCCATTGACGGAGCGGACAATGCGGCGCTGCTCGCTGTGCAGATGCTGGCGCTGTCAGACGCTTCGCTGACGGACAAGCTCGCCGCGATGCGCCGTCGTATGACGCAGGAAGTAATGGAAAAGAATGAAAAATTGCAAAGAGAGGTTGAGGCATTATGAAAAAGATTGATTTGCTCTACGAGGGGAAAGCCAAGAAGGTTTACACCACAGAAGATCCGAATCTGCTGATCGTCGATTACAAAGACGATGCGACGGCGTTTAACGGCGAGAAGAAGGGAACGATTCATAACAAGGGCATCATCAACAACCGTGTGACCAACCATCTGATGAAGCTTCTGGAAAAAGAGGGAATCCCGACGCATCTGGTGGAGGAGATTTCCGATCGTGAGACGATCGTCAAAAAAGTCACCATCGTGCCGCTGGAGGTCATTGTGCGCAACATTGCCGCCGGCTCGCTTTCCAAGCGTCTCGGCCTTCCGGAGGGAACTAAACTCGACTCCACCGTGCTGGAATACTGCTATAAGGACGATGCGCTGGGCGATCCCATGGTCAACAATTATCATATCTTCGCTCTGCACCTGGCAACACAGGAGGAGCTGGATACTATCGCGGATTACGCCTTTCGCGTCAACCAGTTCCTGTCTGATTACCTCAAAGATCTCAACATTGAGCTGATCGACTTCAAAATCGAATTTGGCCGTACGCCGGACGGGAAAATTATCCTTGCGGACGAGATTTCTCCGGATACCTGCCGTTTCTGGGACAGCAAGACGCACGAGAAGCTGGACAAAGATCGCTTCCGCCGCGATCTTGGTCATGTTGAGGACGCGTATCAGGAGATCATGAAACGCCTGCTGGGCGAATAAGTTGCTGGGATCGGCCCGGCGGGGATGCTTTCTCTGTCAGGCCGATTCTGGATTTTTGCGCCAGGCAGGCACCGGCATAAAGGGAAAGGCAGGGGGTAACACATATGGGAGGAATTTTCGGCGTTGCGTCC
The DNA here is from genome assembly GCA_904420005.1 of Candidatus Tabaqchalia intestinavium. Classification (GTDB taxonomy): domain Bacteria; phylum Bacillota; class Clostridia; order Oscillospirales; family CAJFTT01; genus Tabaqchalia; species Tabaqchalia intestinavium. The sequence continues at coordinate 79,295 of CAJFTT010000042.1, forward strand.
CGCAGCGACTGTGTCTCGGATTTGTTCTTTGGGACGGACTATCATTGCCATCTTGGGACTAAGCGCGGCGGTATGGCCGTCTGGAATGAAAACGGCTTTGTCCGCAGCATTCACAATATTGAAAACGCGCCGTTCCGCACGAAGTTCGAGCGGGACGTGGAGGAGATGTCCGGCAATTCGGGTATCGGCTGCATCAGCGACACAGAACCGCAGCCGCTGATCATCCGCTCGCATTTGGGCAGCTTTGCCATCACGACGGTGGGGCGCATTAACAATATTGACGCGCTGATGGAGAAAGTGTTTTCCAACGGCAACTCGCATTTTCTGGAAATGAGTCATGGCAAGGTCAATCCTACAGAGCTTGTCGCGGTGCTCATCAATCAATGTCAAAGCATCGTCGAGGGGATCCAGTATGCGCAGGAGATGATCGACGGCTCCATGACGATGCTGGTGCTGACGGAGCGGGGTATTTACGCCGCCCGCGACCGCATGGGCCGGACGCCGCTCATCCTAGGTCAGAAAGAAGATGCCGTGTGCGTCTCGTCTGAGAGCTTTGCCTATCTTAATTTGGGCTACAGCGATCTTCGCGAACTGGGCCCCGGCGAGGTGGCGCTCGTGACGCATAGCGGGGTGGAAACGGTGGTCAAGCCCCGCCAGAAGATGAAAATCTGCGCGTTCCTGTGGACCTATTACGGATATCCATCGTCCTGTTATGAAGGCGTCAACGTGGAAGCCATGCGCTATGAAAACGGCAAGCGCCTCGCCAAGCAGGAAAATGTCGATGTCGATTATGTCGCCGGCATTCCCGATTCCGGTACGGCGCACGCCATCGGTTATGCCACGCAATCGGGGATCCCTTTCGCGCGGCCTTTCATCAAGTATACCCCGACCTGGCCGCGCAGCTTCATGCCGCAGAATCAGAGCATGCGTAATCTCGTTGCGAAAATGAAGCTCATTCCCATCGATAAGCTCATCCGCGGGAAACGACTGCTGTTCATCGACGACTCCATCGTCCGCGGCACCCAAATGGGCGGCACAGCGCAGTTTTTGTATTCCAGCGGCGCGCAGGAGCTGCATATCCGTTCGGCCTGTCCGCCCATCATGTTCGGCTGCAAATATCTCAATTTCTCCCGTTCCACAACGGAATATGATCTCATTTCCCGCCGCGCCATTCTGGAGCTCGAAGGCAAGGAAGGGGAGAAGCACTTGGAGGAATACGTCGATCCGTCGACGGAGCGCTACCGCAATATGGTCGAATGTATCGGACATAAGCTCAATTTCACCACGCTGGAGTATCAAAAACTGGAGGATCTGTTGGCTGCCATCGGAATCGATCCGGAAAGTGTATGTACGTACTGCTGGGACGGTCGCGAGTGAGCATCCGAGGATCTGTATGGATGCGTTTATTTGCCCTGACGGCGGAAAATCGGATTTGGGAGGATACATTGGATGAAAAGTTTCAGCGAAAGCTATAAAGAGGCCGGCGTCGATGTCACGGCCGGATATCGTGCGGTGGAGCTGATGAAACAGCATGTCAAGCGCACGACGACCGCCGGAGTGCTGTCGGGCATTGGCGGGTTTGGCGGACTGTTCGCGCCGGATCTGACGGGAATGGAGCGCCCGGTGCTCGTGTCCGGCACCGATGGCGTCGGAACGAAGTTGAAATTAGCGTTTTTGCTTGACCGGCATGATACAGTCGGGATTGACTGTGTCGCCATGTGCGTCAATGATATCATTTGCTGCGGCGCGAAACCGTTGTTTTTCCTTGATTATGTCGCTGTCGGCAAAAACCGGCCCGAGCGCGTGGCGGAGATCGTCTCCGGCGTGGCGGAGGGCTGCGTGCAGTCGGAATGCGCGCTTATCGGCGGGGAAACCGCTGAAATGCCGGGCTTTTACCCGGAAGACGAATATGATCTCGCCGGCTTCGCAGTGGGGATCGTGGACGAGAAGAAAATCATCGACGGCGCAAAGGTCAAGGCAGGGGATGCGCTCATCGGCGTCGCGTCCTCGGGGCCGCACTCCAATGGGTTCTCCCTCATCCGCAAGGTTTTTGATGGGAATTTCGAGGAGAAGCTGTCTGATGGACGTACCGTGGCGGAGGCGTTGCTCACACCAACGAAAATTTACGTCCGCGCGGTGATGCGTTTGATTGAGAAGATCGATGTGCATGCCATCAGCCATATCACGGGCGGCGGCTTTTTCGAGAACATTCCGCGCATGCTGCCCGACGGCCTGAGCGCGAAGATCCGCTTGGATTCCTATCCGGTGCCTGAAATATTCACCCGTCTGCAGCAGGAGGGGAAAATCCCACAGCGTGATATGTACAATACGTTCAACATGGGGATTGGACTGTGTATCGCTGTGGCGAAGGAAGATGTGCCCCAGGCCCTTTCGGCGATCGAAGCCGCAGGAGAAAAGGCATACCCGATTGGCGAAGTGGCAGAAAGCGGCGAGGGCGTTGTGTTATGCTGAACATTGCGGTTTTCGTTTCCGGCGGCGGCACGAACCTGCAGGCGTTGCTGGATGCGCAGCAGGCCGGTCAAATCTGCGGCGGTCAAATTGTCGCGGTGATGGCCAGCAAGCCCGGCGTTTACGCGCTCGAACGCGCTGCGAAGCATGGGATTGCTGCAGAGGTCGTGCGCAAAGCGGAGTACGCCGATACGGCCCAATATGCGCAGGCCATGCTGCAGTTTTTGCATCGGCATCAAATTGGTCTCATCGTGCTGGCAGGCTTTTTGTCCATTGTGCCGGAGGAAGTGATCCGCGCATATCCCAATAAAATCATCAATATTCATCCTTCGCTGATCCCGTCGTTCTGCGGACCTGGGTTTTATGGTCTGCGGGTTCATCAGGCGGTGCTGGATGCCGGCGTGAAGGTGACCGGCGCCACCGTGCATTTTGTCAATGAAGTGGTAGATGGCGGGGCGATTTTGTTCCAGAAGGCGGTTTCGGTTGAGGAGGATGACACACCGGAAACGTTGCAGCGCCGTGTGATGGAACAAGCAGAATGGAAGCTGCTGCCGCTGGCAGTGTCCAAATTCTGCGAAGGGAAAATCCAGGTGGAAGGGCGGCGCACGCGGATTCTGCCGTGAGCGCCTTTTTGTGGAACGCACAAAATGAAAGCGAGGCTTTGGAAATGCAGAAGATCGATCTGTTTGAAGATTTGCGCAGGAATCCTTATCCCGGCCGCGGGATCTTGCTGGGCCGGCACGCTGACGGCGTGCATGCGGTGATGGCATATTTCATCATGGGCCGCAGCGAAAACAGCCGCAACCGCGTTTTTGTGTTGGAAGGCGAGAACATGAAAACACGCGCTTTTGACGAAGCGAAAATGGTGGATCCGTCTCTGATCATTTATTATCCGGTTCGCGTTCTGGGGAATCAGACCATCGTCACCAACGGCGACCAGACGGACACGATCTTCGACGCGTTGTCTGCAGGCGGCACGTTTGAGGGCGCGCTGCGCACGCGGACGTTTGAGCCGGATCCAGACAATTACACACCGCGTATTTCCGGACTTATGACAGTGGCGGACGGTGCCTGCGAATACCGCTTATCGATTCTCAAAAGCGACTATAATAATCCCGCCTCCGCCCAGCGCTTCTTCTTCGAATATTCCACGCCGCTGCAGGGAGAGGGACATCTGATCCATACCTATGAAACAGACGGCAATCCCATCCCGTCCTATTGGGGTGAGCCGAAAACCGTGTCCGTTGACGGTTCCATAGACAGCTTCACAGATGCGCTGTGGAATAGCCTCAATGAAGCCAACAAAGTTTCCCTGTTCGTTCGGTTTGTCGACTGCGAGACGGGGAAGACGGAAACGAAAATTGTCAACAAGCACCAGTAAGCGGTGCAGCAAAAGCAGGAGGGGATTTTCATGGCAAAGGAACTGGAACTCAAATATGGCTGCAATCCCAATCAGAAGCCGTCCCGCATTTTCATGGAGCAGGGGGAGCTGCCTATCACGGTGCTCAACGGGAAGCCGGGCTATATCAATTTTCTCGACGCCTTTAACAGCTGGCAACTGGTATGTGAGCTGAAAGCGGCGACCGGATTGCCGGCGGCGGCTTCCTTCAAGCATGTCAGCCCGGCCGGTGCGGCGGTGGCGGTCCCTATGAGCGAAACGCTGAAGAAAATTTACTTTGTGGATGATCTGGAGCTGTCTCCGCTCGCGACGGCTTATGCCCGCGCGCGCGGCGCGGACCGCATGTCGTCCTACGGCGATTTCATCGCGCTGTCCGACGTTTGCGACGTGCAGACAGCGCGGCTGATCCAGCGGGAAGTATCCGACGGCATCATTGCGCCGGGCTACGATGCGGACGCGCTGGAGGTGCTGCGTTCCAAGCGCAAGGGAACCTATAATATCATTCAAATTGATCCCGCCTATGTTCCGGATCCCATCGAACGCAAGCAGTGCTTTGGGATCACATTCGAGCAGGGGCGCAATGATCTGAAAATTGATGCCTCCCTGCTGCAGAAGGTGGTCACAGAGAATCAGAATATTCCGGAAGATGCTAAACGCGACCTGGTGATTTCTCTGATTACGCTCAAATATACGCAGTCGAATTCCGTATGTTACGCCAAGGACGGACAGGCCATCGGTATCGGCGCCGGGCAGCAGTCCCGCGTGCATTGCACGCGGCTGGCCGGCAATAAGGCGGATAACTGGTATCTCCGCCAGCATCCGAAAGTGCTGTCTTTGCCTTTCAAGGCGGATATCCGTCGTCCCGATCGGGATAACACCATTGACGTTTTCATCTCGGAGGATTATATGGACGTGCTGGCGGATGGAATTTGGGAGACCTTCTTCACCCAGAAACCAGAACCGTTGACCCGGGAGGAAAAGCGCGCCTGGCTGGATACGCTGACCGGCGTTTCGCTGGGTTCGGATGCTTTCTTCCCGTTTGGAGACAACATTGAGCGCGCGAAAAAGTCCGGCGTTTGCTATATCGCGCAACCGGGCGGCTCCATCCGGGACGATAATGTGATCGAAACCTGCAACAAATATGGCATGGCAATGGCCTTTACAGGTATTCGGCTGTTCCATCATTGATAATTCTGACCGAAAGGAGCGCTGCGCATGAAAATATTGGTGGTTGGCGGCGGTGGCCGGGAACACGCCATTGTGAAAAAACTGGCGGAAAGCCGAAAAGTAGAATCCCTTTACTGCGCGCCCGGAAACGGCGGCATTTCTCAGCTGGCGGAATGCTTCCCGGTCAAGGCAACGGATCTGGAAGGGCAGCTTGCCCTGGCGAAAAAACTCAAAGTAGACATGGTGGTTGTCGCGCCGGACGATCCGCTTTGTTTGGGATTGGTAGATTTGCTGGAGCAGAACGGCATTCGCGCCTTTGGCCCACGGAAGAACGCAGCCATTTTGGAAGGCAGCAAGGTTTTTTCAAAGCAGCTCATGAAGCAGTACGGGATCCCCACTGCCAAATATGCGGTGTTTGACGACATGCAGGCAGCGCTGGAATACGTCGCGCAGCAGCCTGCACCCATCGTGGTGAAGGCTGAAGGGTTGGCGCTTGGAAAAGGCGTTATTATCGCGCAGACACAGCAGGAAGCGGCGGACGCAGTGCATTCCATGATGCAGGACAAAGCTTTTGGTGACGCTGGCAACCGTATTGTGATTGAGGAATTTCTCACTGGAACGGAGGTCACAGTGCTGGCGTTTACAGATGGCAAAACGCTCGTGCCGATGGTGTCCTCCAAGGATCACAAACGCGCATTAGACGGGGATAAGGGACTGAATACGGGCGGTATGGGTACCATCAGCCCAAATCCGGCTTATACCGATGAAATCGCGCAGCGCTGCATGGCGGAGATTTTCCTGCCGACCGTGGAGGCAATGCGGGCGGAAGGCCGGACCTTCAAAGGGTGTTTATATTTCGGCTTGATGCTCACACAGGATGGCCCAAAAGTAATCGAGTATAACGCGCGTTTTGGCGATCCTGAGACACAGGTAGTGCTGCCCCGGCTGGAAAGCGATCTATGTGAGATTTTCGATGCGATCATCGACGAGCGGCTGGCGGAAATCCCCGTGCATTGGAAGCCAGGCGCTGCGGCGTGCATTGTCATTGCTTCCGGCGGATACCCGGTGAAATATCAGTCGGGTTATCCGATTGAAGGCCTGGAGCAGGCGGAAGCCATGCAGGACGTGACGGTTTACCATGCTGGGACAAAGTTGGAAAACGGCCGGTTCCTCACGGCCGGTGGACGCGTGCTGGGCGTCACCGCGACCGGGGAGACGTTGGAGGCGGCGCTTACGCAAGCCTATGCCGCGGTGGAGAAAATCCATTTCCAAGACGCGCATTATCGGCATGATATCGGCCGAACAAAATAAATTCCGTTTATTTCAACAATATTGTAAAAAAGGTGGGATTTTTATCTCACCTTTTTGTTTTATGAGGTGTTTTAATCAACTTTCTTCATTAGATGATCTTTCTGAGAAGCGTACAAAATTGGGATCAATGTTCAAACCTTTTCAGTTCACCCTCTAATATATCAGCAAAGTCCTGAATTGGGTTTGCAAGTGATTCTGCATATTTAAGGACTTGTTTATTATTCTTGTACTCTAACGGGGCTTTGCGAACCTGCAGAGCAATTTTAAGTATATCAGGAGCTGGGCATAGATTGTTTTCCAAGGCCCAATCAGCAGCAGCGGTTTTAGCAATGATTTTTCCAGTTCGCAGGGTATACAGGCATCGTGCAATATCTAACATCCAACCGAACGCATATAGGTTGTGTTCCGTCTTCTGCACATATTTTCTTATGGTTTCATAATGATGTTTTATATCGGCATACAAATCGCTGAAATTTGGTGCATTTAACCGGCTACGAATATCGCAACCATACAATAAAATTCCGCGTTCAATCAGCTCTGACATACCAAAACTATCAAACATATATGCATCGGCAATTCTTTCACCGCTAGTTCCCCAATAGACCACTCGGTCGGAGGATTTCGATATAAAAGCATCAAGCATCAGCATTCCTCCCTCAAATAATCGATAGTATGGATTGCCGGGTTCTTTTTCAAGCATTAATTGACGAAGCTTTACAAGTCTTGACGCCTGTTCTTCCGATATCTGCTTAGTAGTTAAAACAAGAATGTCAATATCGCTCCAACCTAGTCTGAAATCATCCAACACCGAAGAACCATGTAAATAAATTGACGGTTCACAATTTGACAAAATGCTGCTGATTTCATAAATCATCTTATTTATGGCCTTCTGGCGTTCGTATCGTTCAGAGCCAACGGGGTGAAGAATATATTTTCGATTCGGATATCCCCTAGATTCAACAAGTGCGTCTTCAATAAATCCATACTTTTCATAAAGCGCTCTCAACGCAATACTTTTCTCATTATCGGCAAGAAAAGTACAGGCTGAAATCTCCTTGGTTCTATCCAAGCGTTGGAGAGCTTCATTCATAAGCATTGAAGCGACGCCGCGGCGACGATAATTAGGAGAGACGCCAAGGTAGCAAATCATATTATGTCCTTTAGAAAAAAGCATAACGCCTGCAATCTCACCGCCGACTTTTATGCAGATAGCCTGCCGATTACTCATGAATTTGAGAACGGTAGCCGCGTGCTCATTCAACTTCTCCTGCGTATCCATACCAGGAAAAATCTGGCTAATCTGTTTCACAAGCCCCATCCAATTTTCAATATCTTCGGGTATGCCGTAAAATAACTGCATAGTTTTCCCCCTTTTATCTGAAAATCTTTATCAAGCAATTGCCCTTTCCCACAATATTCGATTCCTTCCTGTAAAAGGCATTGGCAAGCTGTTCTCGATCTGTGCATGTCGAGATTTTTTCTAAGCCGAAAGGGGAGGGAAGGGGAGACCGCAGGCAAGGCAGATTCCATATCCCGCCAACGCGAGGCCGCCGGCGCCCAGCATCAAAAATATCGGATTGCATTTCCATTTCCGCAGGATGAGAAGCACTGCAGCGCACAGCACGACCGACAGCCAGTCCGTCGTGCGCAGAGAAATACCGACGCCGGATTCGAGCAATGGAAAAAATGACGTCTGCAAAATGGAGACACCTGCTGCGGCAATGAGCGCAAGAATCGCCGGACGCAGCCCGGCCAACACTCCTTGCACACCCGCTGTGTGATAGTATTTTTCATATAGCTTCGCCAGCGCCAGCACAATTACGCACGACGGCAGGACGCAGCCAAACGTCGCGACAAGCGCGCCGCCGATTCCTGCGACTTTGAGCCCGACAAACGTTGCGCAATTGATCGCAACCGGACCGGGCGTCATTTGCGAGATGGTGATAATGTCCGTGAACTCCATCGGCGTCATCCAGGCGTGCGCTGTCACAACCTGCGCTTCAATGAGCGGCACGGAAGCGTAACCGCCGCCGAAGCTAAACAACCCGATTTGCAGGAAACTCCATAACAGTTGCAGGTAAATCACGGCTTTGGCTCCTTCCTTCCGGCGGAATAAAGAGAGCGCAACGCCCCGATCGAACCGCAAATCACGATCACCAGCATGATATTAACGCCAAACACCGCTACAGCGGCAAAGGCAGCAAGACAGATCAGAATGGGAAGAATTTGCTTTTTGCGCAGCAGCTCCATCGCCATCGATAACACAACGTCGACGATCACGGCGCCGACCGCCGCCTGCATACCCCAAAGCACTGCACGCACCGCGCCGTTATGCTGAAACGCCGAATAAAAAAAGGAAATTACCGTCAGAAGAAGCAACGGCGGCAAAACGGTCCCTAAGATGCTCAACAGCGCGCCGGGAAGGCCCGCGACACGATACCCGATCAGGATGGAGGCGTTGACCGCGATAGCACCCGGAGAGGACTGCGCAATGGCCGCGATGTCCAGCATTTCTTCCTCTTCCAGCCAGTGCAGCCGATCGACAAATTTCTGTCGCATGAGCGGTATCATCACATAACCGCCGCCGAAGGTGAATGCACTGAGCAGAAACGTCGAAGTGAATAACTTCCAATAGACCGCACGGCGCGGCATGGGCTGCGTAGTCGGTTTATTGCTATCCGGTTGCATCATGCGCTTTCGTCCTTTATATGTGATTTGATAATGGCTATTCGGCGAACTGGCGGAACTATTAGCGGAACTATTAAAGGATTTAGGACTACTCTTGTTGTTTCGGCGAGTCCTGCGAATCTACGGCTGAATCTGCGGCCTCTTTTGCGGCACGGTGCAGTTTTTTGGGTTGCACATTGGCCAGAGGATTTGCATTGGCGGCTTTTTCGATCTGCGTGGTGGAAAGATGGGTGTAAATCTCCGTTGTGCCCAAATTTTCATGGCCCAAAATGCTTTGCAACACACGAATGTCCACATTCCCATGCTGATACATCAATGTAGCGGCGGTATGGCGAAGCTTATGCGTGGAAAACCCCTCGCCGCCCAGCCCGGCTGCCTTGAGCCGTTCTTTGATGATCCATTGCACAGTTTTGGGGCTGATGCGCTGCTTCCTCGCGCTCAGAAACAACGCTTTCTTATCTTTGACGCCCTCGACAGGCCGCAGAGGCAAATAAGCGCGGATCGCCTCTTTGCAGGCTTCGTTGAGATATACAATCCGTTCCTTATTGCCTTTGCCAAGCACTGTCATAGTGCTGTCGTCCAGATGCACGCGATCCAGGTCGATCCCCACGAGCTCGGACAGCCGAAGGCCACAGTTAAGAAAAAGCGTGATAATGCAGAAATCCCGTTCCTTATTTTCACCATCCACAGCAGAAAGCAGATCCAGGCTTTGCTCCAAAGACAGATATTTGGGCAGGGTTTTCGGTGTTTTGGGAAGTTCCAGCTCAAGGGTCGGGTTGTAAGAAAGCTGATTTGTTTTATTGCATAGATACTTATAAAACGTATGTAAGCTAGAAACCTTCCTGGATCGGGTTTTTGCGCTGTTATGCCGCTCTCGGGAGAGAAAATACATGTATTCATAAAGATCCGACAACGTGATCGATGCGATGAAATCAATGGTAACGTCGTCGATCGGAATATCTTCCAACTGCGTATCGGCGGGAACCTGTTTTTTGAACCGTTTCATGAAACGAAGAAAAGTCCGCAAATCCAGAAAATATTCATCTACCGTATGAGAAGATTTTCCTTTGATGGTTTCCGTATAACGAAGGAAGTCACGAAGAACCTGCGGCATATCTGCATCCAGGGTATAAGTATGTGGCATCGGTAACAACACCTCCAGCAAACCAATATGAGATTCATAAAAACAACTTATAGAAGTTTATAGGGCTGATGGGCTACAGGCAATCCTTGGGATGGTTGGCTTATTTATAGCCTATACGAGCGTTTTCCCTCCCCTTAATTATACAAAATATTAATTTTGTATAATTAGCACTGTTTTTCTTATGAGATTATTTTCTCTGCTATCGGCGCCTTGGGTCGCTCCCCCGGCCCTTGATTTATCGTTAATTTATTCTCTGAATAATTTTACCGCAAAATACTAGAGACTGTCAACCAACCTTCTAGTATTGACGGTCTCTAGTATTTCTCTCGTATTGATGATTTTATTGATGATTTTCAATCTAGTCTGCGTGTAAAGCTTCGAGCGGTTTTAGTCGCGCGGCTTTCATGGCAGGAACCACACCGAACGCAACGCCGACGATCACGGCGAACAGATTAATTTTCAGCAACATGCCCGGATCCATCGTGATGGCGATATTATATAACGATCCGCCCAAATAACATCCGGCGACGCCGAGCGCGCTACCGATCAGACTGCCGGTTAGCGTGACCAACAGCGCTTCTGCGAGGAATTCCAGCAAAATCACCTGGTTGGATGCGCCAATGGATTTTTTTATGCCGATTTCCTTTGTTCGCTCTCGCACGGTCACCAGCATCACAGTCATGATGCTCAGGCCTGACACCACCAAGGAAACACCGCCGATAACCGTTAAGATCAACGTCACAGTGGAAAGAATTCCGTCAAAGCTCTCTTTTTGTTCATTGATATCTTCCACAACAAACTCACTTTGTCCTCGAAATTTCATCTCCAGCAGACGGACGATTTTTTCAGTGACTAGATCAGAGTCCACATCTTCTCGTACTTTGATGGCCATGCGTTGTGTATTGCTGCTTCCGGTAATATCGTAAATCGCCTGATTGGGAAGGTAGATAAAAGACGGCACGTAGGTGTTGACCAATTCCTGCAAACCACTTTCACTGCTTTTCAGCACGCCCCAAATGGTAAACTCCTCGAATATATCGTTATACTCAACGCCGATTGTTTTCCCAACCACATTTTTTCTGCCGAATACTGCTTCTGCATAATCTTCGCCTACGAGACAGATTCGTTCCCCTTTCCGCACCTGCTCCGCGGAAAATGGCTTGCCGTACAGCAGCGTCAGGTCCAGAACCTCCTCCGCATCGGCATCGACGCCCCAAATCGCGCAGCCAGTCTGTTGGCCAGCGGCCTGTACATTGCGGTATTCTACACTCAGCGGCATGACTACTTCTGCGTCGGGCACATTTTTTTGCACGAGCTGCACATCGCTCTGCGAGAAACACAATCCGCTGTTAGTGTCCTCGAACCGTACGCTCAGCCCGTAAAGCCCCATGCCGTTGATTTGTGTGGAAATGGCTTCTTTGCCGTTTGTGGAGATGCCATTGATCAAAACGATCGAAAAGACGCCGATCGCCACGCCCAAAACAATCATGGCAGTCCGCGTTTTCTTTCTGCATATGTTGCGAAAAGCGCTGCGAATAGTGGACATCGGCACTCCCCTCCCCTCTTTTCTGCCTATTCTGCAAGCACATGAATGGCCTGGCCGTCCTGTAGCGATTCCGATGGATTATAAAGCAACTGCTCTGTGCCATCCAGTCCGGATTCCACTACGCTGCCGTCCAGAAGCTCATATCCCACCTGGATGAAGCGACGGTATACCCGTCCGTTTTCATAGACGTAAACGTAATTATGATAGTTCTCATCCTGCAAAATGCACTCGAACGGAATCATCAACGCGTTTTCCTGCACGTCCGTGACAATCTCTGCCGTGGCGTTATAGCCGGCTTTTAAGTTGCGGCCAGCATTGTCCAACACCACTTCTGCCTGAATGGTGGCGCCGTTTCCCGAGGCGCTGCTCTGTGCGTTCGGGGAAATCCAGCTGATGGTGCTCTCCCACGTTTCGCCTGCAAATGCATCGCCGGAAATGCGCACGGTTTGTCCCACTTTCACGCGCGAAGAATAGGCTTCCGGGACCTCCAGCGTCACCTTCATGCTTTCCCGTCGGGAGATCGTGACGACGGTTTCGGCAAGATTCAGGGTTTTGGAAGAAATATTCATGTTCACGATTGTGCCGTCGCAAGGCGCGATCAGTTTGCCGTCGCTGTTTTGCAGCTGTGCGATGCTGTCGGCGTATTGGGATAAATCGGGCCAATAGCCTTGCAGCACCTCATACAGCGCTTCGCTCATATTGGAATTTTGGAATACCGCCAGCGCTGATTCCCGGTCGAGATTTGTGAGAATTTCAATCGTCTTTTCCGTGTCAATCTGCGCGATAATATCCCCCGCCTGAACAGTATCCCCTTCCCGGAAATACACCTGCGTATAATAAGCCGGAAAGGAAACGGATAGCGTATCCGCCTCGTTCTCCTCCAGCTTTCCCTTACAGGTGATGCTGTCCTCCGCCCGGTCACGCCAGGGCTGCGCCAACGAATAGGCCGGCAGGTTCTCCGACGCATAGTCACAGGCGATCATCACAACGGCCAGGGCCGCTACGACACAAATTGCAAGCTGCAGATATTTCTTCATCCAACCACTCCTCAGATCGTTGCTTTTATCTTTTGAAAAATCCGCACGATTATTTGCATACTTGTGTAAAAAATAAAAAAACTAGAAAGAGAAAAGGGTGATGAGATGATCAACTGCAACAATCCATGCCAATATCAGGTAGACGGCTTCTGCAATTTAGAAACGGCATCCCCCGTCAGAGCGGAGAATGCCGTTGGCGATTGTCTTTATTTCGTGCCGAGACAGCCGGAATCACCCGCTGATCGCGGCGCCAAGCTCCCGAACGCTGCGCACACCGGTGAGACGCAGGCCTAAACGCTGCGCCAGCGCCTGCTGTTCTTTCACGCTGTGTTTGGGAAGAATACATCGCGAGAACCCGAGCCGCGCCGCTTCTGCGATCCGCTGCGAAGTCTGATTCACTGCGCGGACTTCCCCTGCCAGACCGATCTCACCAAAAACGATGGTGTCTTCCGGGATTGGCGTATCTTTGAAGCCCGAATAAAGCGCGGCGGCGACCGCCAGATCCGTTGCGGGTTCCATCAGCCGCAATCCGCCGACCACGTTGACATATACATCACTGTTGCCGAAAAAGTACCCTCCGCGCTTTTCCAGCACAGCAAGAAGCATGGACATACGATTATAATCAAAACCGGTCGCCATACGCCGCGGCGTTCCAAAGCTGGAAGCCGCAACCAACGCCTGCACTTCTGCCAGAATCGGGCGGCTTCCTTCCAGCGCGCAGGCGACCGCCGTTCCCGACACTCCTTTCGGCCGTCCGGAGAGCATCATCAGAGACGGGTTCTGCACTTCGATCAGTCCGCTGTCTCCCATCTCAAACACGCCGATTTCATTCGTGGAGCCGTAACGGTTTTTTACTGCGCGCAGAATGCGGTAGGATAGGTTGCGATCCCCTTCAAAATACAGTACGCAATCGACGACATGCTCCAGCACTTTCGGGCCGGCGATGGATCCTTCTTTGTTGACATGCCCCACGATGAAAACGGGGATACCCAGCTGTTTGGCAACCCGCATGACGGCGAGAGTCGATTCGCGCACCTGCGTGACGCTGCCGGGATAGGAGCTGATCGACGAAATCTGCATGGTTTGAATCGAATCGATAATGAGCAGCTGCGGCAGTTGGTCCTGGACTGTGGCGACGATCGTGTCCACATCTGTTTCGGTGAGAATAAACAGCTTGTCCGTGTCCACGTGCAGCCGCCCTGCTCGCAGCTTGATCTGCGCGGCGGATTCCTCTCCGGATACATAAAGAATCTTTCCGCTCTGTCCCATGAACTGACAAATCTGCAGCAGAATCGTGGATTTTCCAATGCCGGGGTCACCGCCGATCAAGACGATCGAACCCTTGACAAGTCCGCCGCCCAGCACGCGATTGAGTTCCCCGAGCCCTGTGGTGTAACGGATATCCGAATCCACATCGATTTCCTGCACCGTCTGCACCCGCGCAGGTTTCGCAGAAGATTTCGTACGCAACCCGCCAGTTGCAGCTGCAGACGCCGCAGCGGGTTGCGTCTCCACTTCCTCGATCATGCTGTTCCATGCGCCGCAGCTCGGGCAACGCCCGTAAGGCCGCACCGAAACAGCGCCGCATTCGGAACAGACATAATTTACTTTCAATTTCCCCGCCAATTGAATACCCCCGATTCCATCAAGCTATATCCCAGCAGCAGGCAAATCTGTTGCTGGTAAGGCGCCTGCTGCAGTTGCGCTTCCTCCTCCGGATTGGAAAGGAATCCACACTCCACCAGGACAGCCGGCGACGCAATATTATACATGATAAAAAGGTTGTCTTGCGCTTCTTTGAGTTCTCTGGTATTTTGCGGCTGTAAAAAACTGCGCAAATTCTCCTGGATCACTTCCGCGAGCAATTTGCTTCCGGTATGATTGGGCGAATAATACAGCATCATACCATGCTGCGATGCTTGAGAATATTGATTTTGGTGGATACTGAGAAACACGGAATTGGGATGTTCCGTCGCCAATTTGAGGCGATTATGCAGATCAGAAGTTTTCATCTGCCGGATGGTGGTTGCCTCCGGGTCGTGAATGGAGATATCCGTCTCCCGCGTCATGATGACGTCATACCCCATCAGCAATAAAAAATCCCGCAATGTCAGAGAAATCTGCAAATTGACTTCTTTCTCAATCGTTCCTGCGCTTCCTACCGCGCCGCCGTCCACGCCGCCGTGTCCCGGATCCACGATCACCAGCGGTTTCCCGGTTTCTTCTACCGTAACGCTGACCGGCCTGCTGCTTGCACAAGACGCCGCCATCAGCAGCATTCCCATCGTCAGCACCCATGCGATCGCTCGTTTCATGCGCACACGCCCCTATTTCCCGATTTGCTCGAGAATGCAATTGACGCAGCGCGCGGGGAACCCGTGGCCGCGTCAATGTAGCTTATGCGCAGATAGCTTTTCCTTATTCCTTTTTGCCGTCTGTTTCATCGCCCGTTTCATCATCCTTGCGATACATGATGATTTTGCTCAGCAGGCGGTTTTGATATCCCAGCCGATAGGCAAGCGTCGTGACCAGCGGAAGCACGAGAAACGGCACCACAAGCGCCCATGCCGCGCCCCGTGAGAGCAATCCCTCTGTCAAATAGACCATCGGCAAGCACAAAATTTTGTAAATGCCTTTGGTAACATTGAGCGTCTGCGGCAGTGCATAGGCGCTCACCATAACCGACACAGCGCTGAGAATATAGGGAATGATCGCGATCAATCCTGCAAGCGCACCCCTATAGGGAGAGTAAGTCGTCAGATTCCGGCTGGCCAGTCCGATATCTCGAAAGCCTTTATTCCAGGCAACGCTATAGGTATAGACATACAGGATCAGAAGGCTCATGCCGGTGAAAACAAACTGCACCAGAAATTCTCCCAATAGCTCGACCAGCAGAAACGTCGCGATCCACAGCAGCAGAGAAAGCAAATTCGCCACCCAGATGCCGCCGAAAATTTTCAGCCCAAAGCCAGGCAAGGTATCAAGCCAGGCAAGTTTGCCTGGGTTTGTCTGTTTTTGCATGATGTAGCCACCCTTCTGCCCGCCGCTTTCGTCTCCCCTGCGGCAGAGGCACTGTGTCTTTTTGCCCCGGTGTGTGTGGCGTGCCCGTGTCACCCCTTGGGCGGATGCTTTTTATCCGGATCGATCCGTTCATCCGAAAAAATCCGTTCGTCCTCGTCTTCCTCCAGCGGTTCTCCCGCGGCAGCGGCCGCTTCTTTACGGGCCTCCTCTTTCCGTTTCTGTTCCGCGTAATAAGGATCGATCATCGTCTTTTTGATAATGGGATACGAATTAAAGACCGCCACAAACCCAACGAAACTGAAATACCACAAAAATAGCAAGGTGAAAGAAAATAAATTAAATTCCAGCGCGAGCTGACCGCCTTCTGTAATCGCACCATATAGCGGCGTCGCAACAAAAAAGGTGCAGACCGCGATGATCAGCGTGGTAAGGACATTCTTGGGAAGGCCATAGAACGCGAGAATCGCCGCGTTTTTATAAAGCTGCTTAATGGTCAGATCGAAGGTTACCATCATGATATAAATGTAATACTGCATGAAAAGGAAGGCCACGCCGCAGAGAATCGAAAGCATAAGCGGCAGCAACAAGATCCAGTTGCCGGCATACTGCTCATTCATGTAGTTGTAATAGTAGAACATGATCGCGATCACGATGATGAAAAAAGCTGCGAGATTTAACAGCCCCACGATGATGCCCTGCTTAAGATTTTTCTTGGCTGTGTCAATGAAGTCGCCCCAGACAAACGCATGCTGCTCCCTGGAAAAATTGCGCAGAACGTAAGTGAAGCCGGCCGTGGCCGGGCCGATCCCGATCACGGTCAGCAGAGAAACACAGTAGATTAGATTGAGCACGACAAATTTCCCGAATTTCCGAAAATACAGCTCCCAAAACAAAAAAAACCGATTCTTTTTCGGCTCGTTTTTGGAAACGCCCGGTCCATCCTTATTGTAGTCAATTTTGAACAGTCCCATGGAACCCTCCCGTTGTGTCACAATATCCCCATCGCTCAGATCGCGCGGGGATGGCATTTGGAATACATGGCTTTATATTTGTTCTTGACGAGCTTTGCGTACATCTGTGTGGAAGAAATGTCCATATGTCCCAGCAGCTCCTGCACCGATTTGAGATCGGCGCCGTTTTCCAACAGCTGGGCGGCGAATGAATGCCGGATGGTATACGGCGTGATATCTTTTTCAATTCCCGCCTGCTGCGTATACTGCTTGACAATTTTCCAGAAGCCCTGCCGGGTCAAGCGCTGGCCATTGAGATTGACAAACAGCGCCTCCTCGACGACGCCCAACGCGCGCCCGCGTTTGATGTATTCTGCCAGGCACTTGGCCGCCTGCGGATAGATGGGGATCATGCGCTCCCGCGCGGCGTTCCCCTCTCCTGCGCAATGCACCATAGCGATGTCCAGACGGACGTCAGAAACGTTGAGTGAGATGATCTCCGTCGCCTTCATGCCGGTGGCATAAAGCACCTCCAGAATGGCGCGATCTCTGCAGCCTTTGAAAGTCCGCGGATCCGGCTGCTCCAAGATACGTCCGATCTCGCGGTCGGTCAGGATCTCCGGAAGCTTGCCCCTGTGCTGCGGAATAGAGAAGCCCTTCGCAGGGTTGAATTCTGCCTGCCCCTGGGAAACCAGATACTGATAAAAGCAACGGATGGAAACCAGCGCTCTGGTGATGCTCGCTTCGGACTTGTTCTGCCGCAGCAAATATTCCACATAACCGGAAAGGTCCGCCTGCGAGACGGCCTGCACTTCGAGTCCCTGCGCGCACAAATACTCGCAAAAACGCTTCAGATCCCCGTGATAGGAAACAAGCGTGTTGTTTGACGCCTTCTTACTCTCGCGCATGAACGCGAGGAATTTTTCCACCCAGGCTTCCAATGCAGGCCACCTCCTTTCTTCATGCATGCAGTTTCGGGATCAAATACACCACCGACAGCGCATGCAGAAACGATAACGCCGCGGCAACCGCCGCTGTGATCAGACTAAACAAAAGAAATACGCGAAGCGCAGTGCGTAGCTGCCGCGGATTGACCGGATTAAAAAAGCAGCTGCACAGTGCGCAGGAAAATTGCATAGCGCTTTTGGCCGCAAGAATCAACGCCACCGAGGACAACAAAAAATAAGGCAGAAGCACCAATAACGAAACAAGCAGACCGCCCGTACCGAAAGAATGCGAAGAAACCGCCAGCGCCGCGCCCACGCCCAGTCCGCGCAAAAACAGCAACGCCGGGGAAAGCACCCCCAATAACGAGCCGCCGAGAAACGCCAAGGCGGCATGATAGATCAACAAAGACATAAACGCGGCCGTGAACACGGACCGCAAATCGGTGACCCCGCTGAATAGATACGGCGCCGCCGCGGCGTTGACCATACTGGCGACCTGCTCGTCGGAAGAAACTGCCGCCCCGATCGAAATTCCCAACACCAGCACCCCGCCCAGCGACAGGAAAAAACGATTCCGCCGCAGGAAGGGGACGCAAGACTGTAAAGCAGCGGCGACACGGTTGATCAGAGGGAATTTCATAGCAACGCCCACACTTTCGTTCGGAATTTATCCTATCCTATGCGAAAGGTGGACAAATTATCACTCTTGTCCGGCCAATTCCTCCGCGCGCTTGGTGCACGCCTGCATAGCGCGCAGCACCACCTCGTCCAGGTGATCTTTTTCAAAGGAAGAAAGCGCTGCCAGCGTCGTCCCGCCGGGAGACGATACTGCGCGGATCAGCTCCTCCGGCGTTTTGTCTCCTTTGCAGAGCATTTGCGCGCTGCCGAGCATCGTTTGCAGCACGAGCGTCTGCGCCGTCTGCGCATCGATTCCCTGCGCGACCGCGCCATCGATAATCAACTTTGCGAAAAGATAAAAATACGCCGGGCTGCTTCCGTTGACAGAAATGATCTTATTCATATCCGCCTCGGACAAAACCGCCGTTTTCCCCATAGAGGCAAACATCTGCTCCACCTCCGCCAGCTCCTGCGCCGACACAGGCGGCAGGCAGGACAAAGCCGTCGCGCCGCAGCCAAGCAGCAGCGGCGTATTGGGCATGACCCGCACCACTTTCGTCTGTTCTCCCAAAGATTGCTTGATCGCCGCGATGGAGATCCCCGCCGCGATACTGATCACCAGCGCGCCGGTACGACCGACCGGCGCGAGCGCCGGCAACACAGCCGGGAAATTCTGCGGCTTGACCGCTAAAACGATCCAATCGCATTCTTCGGCGATGCGCGCCGCGTCCGGGACGCCGTGCATTCCCTGCGCGATAAACGGCGCGAGCTTCTCCTGCGCGACATCCGTAATATAAATCTGCGCGGGTGCATACAACCCGGCTTTCACAATTCCATGCACAATCGCCGTGGCCATATTGCCCGCGCCAATAAATCCAATTTTTCGCATTCCGCCGACCCTCTCCATCCATTCGATGCTTGACATAATTCATGTCTATCTAAGAATAATACAAACGGCGCGTTTTTTCAATGCCAAAACTGCAAAAATCACATTTTTGGCGATTTCCACAAAATTATGTTAATCGCGCTCGCTTTGCATAATTAATTATGTAAACTGATTATGTAAATCGTTCTTGATGTGGTATGAAAAGTTATGTTAACCCCCAATTTATTGCGGTATTCCACAATATATGTTTTATCAACGCGACCTGCGCGATATGAACAACGATAGTTTTCGCCTAGATAAACGCCCCTTTTGCGCAGGCCGTTTTATGCCTATCCCTGTCGAGACATCTTGGCGACTTAGCGTCGTGCCATAAACCGCAGCTTTACGCTTCTCTCGACTTATCAGCGTCCCCTTCCCCGTCCCCCGCTTTTATGCGAAGCTGTCGCTGCGCTGCAGCGAGACAGGAGACCTGCGCATAAAAAGAAGGCGCATAACTGCGCCTTCTTGCCGATCAAACGGCGATTCCTTTTACAGGAATTTATTTCACGCTGTTCTCGTACTGCTCGATGATCTTCTTGACCATCTGGCCGCCAACAGAACCAGCCTGCTTGGAGGTCAGGTCGCCATTGTAACCCTGCTTCAGGTTGACGCCGACTTCGTTCGCAGCTTCCATCTTGAAACGGTTGAGCGCTTCACGAGCCTGGGGCACTAAGTTCTTCTTAGCCATAGTTTTTTTACACTCCTTAAATTTGATTGAATGTTTTTCTTTTTTTGCGTTTGCAGTAGTATTGTGTGTGCGTTTGAAAAGATTATGATTGGTAATTTCAGGAATACTCCTGCTGCAGCCAATCGCCCAGCAGCAGCGCAGCCGTGGCGGCCAAAATCGCTTGGTCCTCGTATTGTCCCGTAAATTGCACTTTGATTTCATGCGGCTCCACGACCCGGCCCGACAGTGTGCAAAGTTTCCTCTGCAGGCTTACCAGATACCCGTCTCCGGTCTTTCCTGAAATACTGACCGTTGCTTTCGAGGACATGCCGCAGGTGACGGCAAAAGCGCTTTCTGGCGGCAGCAGACGAGGTGGGTATTGGCTCTGTTCATCAAGCACATACGCAAAACACGGCGGAAGCGGCGTGAAAGTATGGATGGCGGAGGAAAGGACGAGAATTTTACCGTCCGCTTTAGCAACATGGTCTGCACAAGCTGCTGCAAGCGCGACGCGGTCGCTTTCCCCGACGCGCTGGATCTCCGCGCCGGAAAATAACAACGAGCAAATACCAGATCGTTCCGCAAGCTCACGCAGCGCCGCCAGAATCGGTTCATTTTCCTGTTCCGATAAAATCAAGATTTGATTCATCCGCGTTATCCTTCCTTCCGCGCCGAAATGAAAAATCACTTCTTTCGCTTATTATGGCTTTGTTGGTCTAGGCATATGCAGCGTACAGCGCAGTTACGTGCTGGAATACTTAGAAAGAACGCAAAAAAGGATTGATAATTTTGCCTCTATGTGGTATCTTATGGAGGGTAATTCCATTTTTCATTTTTTCACGCTGGTGTGGCGGAACTGGCAGACGCCCGGGACTTAAAATCCCGTGAGGGTAACCTCGTACCGGTTCGATCCCGGTCACCAGCACCATATTGTCTCGTCGAAATGCCCGCTCTACAGAGAGTGGGCATTTCTCTTCCGTCGTTTTTGCTGTTTGTGATTTTTCTGCATATCCACAGAAGCAGAAATGTATGACACTGCGGAGATGTTTCTGCGCCCTTATACTGAAAACTCTAAGATTGTGGGAGGTGTTGCCTATGAACTGGAAGGATGAAATTGTGCGTTTCGCCCCGGCATGCAGGCAGGAGGTGCAAACGCAGCAGGAAACGCTGACTTTGGCACAACAGCTGGGCGAAAAGTTCCTGCTGCGGGAAAATGCCGCCGCCCATGTGACCGTCGGCGCAATGGTGCTCAATCCTGCTATGACGCATGCGCTCATGGCGCACCATCCCGTTTACGATGCGCTGGGCTGGCCCGGCGGCCACGCGGACGGGCAAGATGATCTGCTGATGGCGGCATGGAAAGAAGCGAAAGAGGAGACCGGCGCGCAGCGCATCTATCCTCTTTCTGGAGTAGCGCTTTCTATGGAAACGCTTCCCTGCCCCGCGCACATTCGGCACGGTGTCAGCATCCCGGCGCATCTGCACTATAACGTTTCTTTTGGATTCATCGCGCCGGATCGGCAGCCGCTGCCGGAATGCCCGGAAGAAACCGGTCCTGCGCGCTGGGTGCCAATTGATCGGCTGGAAACATTCTGCCGAGAAGCGCACATGATCCCGATTTACCGGAAGCTAATCAAGCATATGCGCGCTATCAAGCAGGAGAAGGACGCGGTGTACGCCGCTCTCCCGGCGTCGCTGCTCGCGTGGTACGCCAAAAACGCCCGTCCCCTGCCCTGGCGGGAGAACCGGGATCCTTATCGTGTTTGGCTGTCGGAAATCATGTTGCAGCAGACCCGCGTGGAGGCCGTCAAAGGCTATTATGCGCGCTTCCTCTCGGCTTTGCCGGATATAAAATCTCTGGCTGAGGCGAAAGAGGAGACGCTAATGAAGCTATGGGAAGGGCTCGGCTATTATACTCGTGCCCGCAATTTGCAAAAGGCTGCGCAGGTGATTCAGGCGCAATACGCCGGATGCTTCCCTTCCCGTTACGAAGACATCGCGGCGTTGCCCGGCATCGGGGAATACACCGCCGGGGCGATCGCTTCCATATGCTTTGAGCAGCCGACGCCTGCGGTCGACGGCAATGTGCTGCGCGTCGTCGCGCGGCTGACGGAACGCTTTGAGCCTGTCACCTCCCCCACCCTTAAACGAGAAATCACGCAATCTTTGCGGGATGTTTATCCTACGGGACACTGCGGGAATTTTACGCAGAGCCTTATGGAGCTGGGTGCGACGGTTTGTCTGCCTGGCGGGGCGCCTAAGTGTGAGCTCTGTCCTGTGGCGGCTTTGTGCATGGCGCGCCGAAACGGCGATACTTGGCAGCTCCCCGTGCGCGAAGCCAAAAAGCCCCGGCGGCAGGAAGATCTGACGGTGTTCTTCCTCAACTGTGGTGATCGCATCGCGCTGCGCCGCCGCCCGGCTTCGGGCTTGCTGGCGGGCTTGTGGGAGCTGCCCCATGTTTCCGGACATCTCACCGCCGAGGAGGCTGCCGCTGCTTTGTCCGATTGGCAGCTTTCAACGCAGGGCGACTTCGCAAGCTGTTCGCGCGTGCATATTTTCACGCACGTACAGTGGAATATGCTGGCTTACCGTTTCGAATGCGTGCAGGAAAATGCGGATTTCATCTGGGCGCCGGTTTCCGAGCTGACAGAGCGTTATGCACTGCCCACGGCATTTCGGCAATTTCTTCCTGCATTTCTTCCGTCTACATCGATTAAGACAAATTTAGGGGATTGACAATGCATATTGCCTTTTTCTGTCGGGAATAAGGAGCGGTGCCGATTTAGCGGTTGAGCGATTCCCCTCTCCGCTTGGCCCGCGTGCAGGCAGAGCCGCTGCGAGAACTATTCAGGATATAACCCTGGCGGTGCTGCCGCGACGAGATTGCATAGCCCCCGCATACTGAAAAATGAAAGTACTCGATTGTTTCTGGGGCTTTTCGTGCATTTTCTTGGCTTTCTGCTTTTTTTGCCTGCTGCACTGGAGCATCGCACGTTAAGAACAAAATCCCTATGATGAAAGTAGGGGAAAAGCAGACAGCTTACGCACTCGATCCGGCAAACCAGCTTCCCAACTCCAGCGCGCGACCACACTCTATTTAACAAAAAGCGGCCGAATGTTTCGGCCGCTTTTTCATTCTGAGAAAGCGCAGACACAGAAACCGGGAACTGCAAATTCACGCGTTGGGGGAATCCCAAATTTTCTTAGGCCACCGCTTGGCCGTTCCCGGTGTATAAGGCAGCGGCAGCGCCGCATCTCCCTCTCCGCTGACAATGTGTTCGCAAATGTCGGATTCTTTCAGCAAATATCGATTCACCTCATGGTCCGCTATTTTTGACATGCAATAATCCGGCGTCGGCCAAAGCGCAACTTTTGCTCCCGTCGCAGCATACAGCGCCTTTGTTGCGCCGCCGAACCCGTGATGCGAAATCTGCACAATGTCACAGGACAGCTTCTCCCGCTTATGTTCCAGGAGCCATTGACTGGCAAGCGTCTGGATATCGCCCAGCCAGAGCAGCCGTTGTCCCTTGACCTCCATGCGGATCACAGCACTGTAATCATTAAACCACGTTTCCGCGGGATACAGATCCTCCTGTGTATACAGCACCTCAAAGTGCAGTCCCCCACAATCGAGCTGTTCCCCCGTGTGCAGAATATGTATCGCTTCCTGCGGGTAATACGCATCGACCACGCGGTAGAATTCCTGTACGGTTGCCAGATCGCTGCTTTTCCAATCGCCTGTCACTTGCGAAAAATCGATCGGCTGGATATTATAAAAGAGCGTTTGCGCGCGGAGAATAGACGCGTATTTTTTCGTGAAATTGATGAATGTGCCAACATGATCCTGATGCGCGTGGGAGAAAAACCAGCCTGCGATGGTGGGCTTGCCGTCCGGCGCGTGCTCCAGCAGGAAACGATAAAGTCGATCCTCCTCCCCCGGGGTAAAATACCCGCCGTCGACGAGGAAAAAGTCCCCATTTTCCAGTTGCAGCACATAGCGCATTCCGCAGTTAATCTTGCGCTGATCCAGCTCCAACTGATACAATACAATACGTCCCACAATTCCACCTCCTGTTTTTCTGCGCTATCATAGCACGATTTTGCTATATTGTAAACCGCAAAAAGTCTGCGGAAATCATACTGCTTTTGTGATACTAAGTTGACAGCTATTCGCAGACGGATCGAAGTGGTCATAACAGGGCTGATTCAAAATCGTATTTTCGATCCTTCAAGCCGTCTTCTGCCAAGCCGTGGGCAGGCACAGAAAATCTCCGCGTTTTACTTGTTTTTGTTGCATCGATTTGGGATTTGTGCTGATGCTTATTTACAATTTGCCTGCAAAATGTTATGATATACACAAATTGGGAGTCGGTGCTGCCGGAGGGTCAAAGCCGATCAAACGCAGAGGAAGGAAGGAACAACAGGAATGAGCAATTACTATCAGCCCGAAATTGAATGTGCTTCCCGGGAACAAATCCGTGCATGGCAGGATGAGCGCCTCGTCAAGCAGGTTCGCCACGTTTATGATCATGTCCCCTATTATCGTGCCCTGATGGACGACAAAGGCGTCACGCCGGACGATATTCAGTCCGTCGACGATCTGCACAAGCTTCCGTTTCTCACCAAAGATGATCTTCGCGACGCATATCCGTTCGGGCTGCTGGCAGTGCCGCTGCACGATGCAGTGCGCATCCAGTCCACCAGCGGAACGACCGGCCGGCGGGTCGTCGCGTTCTATACGCAGCACGATATTGATCTCTGGGACGACTGCTGCGCGCGCGCGATCGTGGCGGCCGGAGGAACGGCGGACGACGTGGTGCATGTTTGCTATGGATATGGTCTTTTCACCGGTGGTCCCGGCCTCAACGGCGGTTCGCATAAGGTCGGTTCTCTGACCTTGCCCATGTCTTCCGGCAACACCGAGCGGCAGATCCAGTTCATGTGCGACCTTGGTTCCACGATTCTCTGCTGCACCCCCTCTTATGCCGCGTATCTGGCTGAAACCATCTGCGAGCGCGGGTTACAGGATCAGATCAAGCTCAAGGCCGGTATTTTCGGCGCGGAGGCCTGGAGTGAAGAAATGCGCAGGGATATCGAAAATAAACTGCATATCAAAGCATATGACATTTATGGCCTGACAGAGATCTCCGGCCCTGGCGTTTCCTTTGAGTGCAGCGAGCAGACTGGAATGCATATTAACGAGGATCATTTCATCGCAGAAATCATCAATCCTGTCACCGGCGAAGTGCTGCCGGATGGAGAAAAAGGCGAACTGGTATTCACTAGCATCACAAAGCAAGCCTTCCCGCTGCTGCGTTATCGTACGCGCGATATCTGCGTCCTCTCGCATGAAAAATGCTCCTGCGGCCGCACGCATGTCAAAATGAGCAAACCAATGGGCCGCAGCGACGACATGCTTATTGTCAAAGGCGTCAACGTCTTCCCCTCGCAGATCGAGACCGTCCTGCTCAACAAAAATTATCCGGCCAATTATCAGATCATCGTCAGCCGTGAAAACAACAGCGACAAGCTGGAAGTTCAAGTGGAAATGACGCCGGAAATGTTCTCCGATGCCGTCAGCGAAATTTCCAAACGGGAAAAAGAGCTCGTGGAAGCGCTCAAAGCCATGCTCGGTATTTATGCCGTCGTTCATCTCGTCGCGCCGAAAACCATCACCCGCAGCGAAGGAAAAGCGGTACGCGTTATCGACAAACGGAATCTTTATTGAACAAGGAAGCCACCCGTTTCCTATTAGGCCATTTTCAAAATCATGAAAGAGGTGTGAGAAAATGATTGTCAAACAAATTTCCGTCTTTTTGGAGAACAAACCTGGCCGGCTTGCGGAGTTCACGCGTACCCTGCAGGAAAACAGCATCGACATGCGTGCCATGTCCATTGCCGACGCGCCCGACTTCGGCATTGCCCGTGTGATCGTGGACGACGCTTACAAGACCGCCTGTGTGCTCAAAGACGCCGGTTATGTCTGTTCCATCACACCAGTGCTGGCTGTGGCGATTCCCGATACGCCCGGCAGCCTTGTCAAAATTCTTGACCTGTTGGGAGAGAACAACATCAATCTGGAATATACGTATGCTTTTACCACCAGAAAAGTGGATACCGCGTATATGATATTCCGTGTGCATGACACCGAGAAGGCTGCGGAGCTTCTCTCCTCTCATGGGATCCAGTTGATCTGTCAGGATGCGCTCAACCAGATTTAAACAGTCAGGCAGCATGGCGTGCGTGAGAAATATCCTTCCCTGATCAAAGACCTGACATCTGGGGAAGCGTCAGCGGGCTATCTCGTCTTCACGCTGCCGGCGGGATGTGAGGAATTCACGGTTGAGTTTCGCATGGATGTCTTTGCCACCAATACCCCAATCACATTCGAGATTCTGCCCGCCGCAGAATAAGCTCCAGCTCCGAGTTTTCTAAGTTATCGATTAAATCCACACAAATCACAACCCCGCCTCTGTTGCACCAAAGCGCTGCAACAGAGGCGGGGTTCATTTGTTACTATTCCGAAAAATGTTTACCAGCAAAGAATCTTCTGAGGCCTTAAAACACATTAAAGACGATGAACCTGGATCAGATCTGTCTGGTTGGTCCCGATCACCGAGCCGCTGACGATGACGATCAGATCCCCTTTCTTGACAAGTCCTGTTTCCAGCGCTTTCTCCATCGCGTGCTGCAACAAGTGGTCGGTAGTGAACTGCTCCTCCGCCGCAATAGGATATACGCCATAAACTAAATTCAGCTGCCGGCATGCGGTTTCGTTGACAGTGGCTGCGATGATGGGACATTGCGGGCGGTGCGCAGCGATCAACTGCGCGGATTTGCCGGATTTGCTCATGACGACAAGCGCCTTGGCATTGAGATCAAAGGCCGCACTGCAGCTCGCGTTTGCGACAGCATTGCAAACATCTGTACCGATTTTGAGATCATTCTGGTGATACAGTTTCTCATAATTGATCCCCGACTCTGCCGCTTCCGCGATCAACGCCATTGTATGCACACATTCCACGGGATAATCCCCCGCTGCCGATTCTCCCGACAGCATGATCGCCGTTGTCCCGTCGTAAACCGCATTGGCGACATCCGTCACTTCTGCGCGGGTCGGCCGAGGGCTATAGGTCATGGATTCCAGCATCTGCGTCGCTGTGACGACGATCTTTCCAGCCAAATAGCATTTATGAATCATTTCCTTCTGGATCGCCGGCAGACGCTGGAATTCCACCTCCACGCCCATATCTCCCCGCGCGACCATGATTCCGTCGCTCACGCTGATGATCTCATCCAGATGCAGCAATCCCTGCGTGTTCTCAATCTTGGAAATGATCTTGATGTCGTGCCCGCCATTTCCCAGCAGGAAACCGCGCAGCTCACGGATATCATCCGCGGTGCGCACGAACGAGGCAGCAACATAATCCACCTTCTGCGCGATGCCAAAGAGTAAATCTTGACGATCCGCCTCGCTCATATAAGGCATATCAACAGGAATATTGGGAATGTTGATGCTTTTGTGGTTGCTCATACGGCCGTTATTGCGGATTTCACACACGATGTCACAGCCGTCAATCCGCACAACTTCCATCGCGACCTTACCGTCGTCCACCAGAATCGTCGCTCCCACCGGCACGCTCTGCGCAAGATTGGGATAGGTCAGATACGCATAAGACTGCGTGCCCAGTCCTTCCCCAGCCTTGAGTGTGAAGGTTTGCCCCTTTTCAACCTCGATTGATCCATTTTCAAAGTCGCGAAGCCGAATTTCCGGTCCCTTTGTGTCCAGAAGAATCGCGATCGGTCTGCCGAGCTCCTCACGGATTTTCCGCACCTTTTCCATGCGTTCCAGATGATCTTCATGCTTTCCGTGCGAGAAATTGAACCGTGCGCAATCCATGCCGTTTTCCACCAGCGCTTTGAGCGTTTCATATTCGTCAACCGCCGGTCCCAGCGTACAGATAATTTTCGTCTTTCTCATACATTCACTCCATTCCATATTCCTCAAAAGCCACATCTTTCATTAACGCCAGTATGGAAAACCGCATAGCATCCACACGAAAAGCTATTTTCCTTTACATATTCATTTGTCGTTTGCTTTCTTTTGCAAATACGCGTCGATTTCCTCCGCCGCCTTTTTTCCGGCCCCCATTGCAAGAATCACCGTCGCCGCGCCAGTCACAGCGTCGCCGCCGGCAAACACGCCTTCCCTAGTCGTCTGCGTGCTGTCCTCTTGCACGACCAAGCAGCCTCTCCGGTTGGCTTCCAACCCCTTGGTTGTATTGCGCAGGAGCGGATTGGGCGTGGTACCGATAGCGATGATCACCGCGTCGACATCCAGGACGAAATTGGAGCCCTCGATCTCTTGAGGACGGCGGCGTCCACTTTCATCCGGATCTCCCAGTTCCATGCGCACGCATTCCATCCCTTTGACTTTGCCCTCTTCGTCCCCCAAAATCTGCACAGGATTGGTCAACAGCTGAAAATCAATGCCTTCTTCTTTGGCATGATGGATTTCCTCTGCGCGGGCCGGCATTTCTTCTTCCGACCGGCGATAAACAATGTAGACTTTATCCGCGCCCAACCGCATCGCGCAGCGCGCAGCGTCCATCGCGACGTTGCCGCCGCCGACCACCGCCACCTTTTGGCTGCGGATAATGGGCGTATCATAATCGTCACGATACGCCTTCATCAAATTGATTCGGGTCAAATATTCATTGGCCGAATATACATTGATCAGGTTTTCACCGGGAATCTTCATGAAAGAAGGCAAGCCTGCGCCGGAGCCGATGAAAATCGCTTCGTAGCCGTCGGCAAACAGATCGCCAATAGAAATACTGCGGCCGACCACCGTATTGGTGTCAATTTCCACACCGGCTTTGCGAAGCGTATCCACCTCTTCTTTCACGATCGCTTTCGGCAGGCGAAACTCAGGAATGCCATAAATCAGCACGCCGCCCGCTTCGTGGATCGCCTCAAAAACCGATACTTCATAGCCTTTCTTGCGCAGATCTCCCGCACAGGTGAGACCCGCAGGTCCGGCGCCGATCACAGCCACTTTGTGCCCGTTCGACGCGGGTTTCTCCACCTCAGACGAACCATGCGCACGGTACCAGTCCGCGACGAAACGCTCCAGCCGCCCGATACCGACCGGCTCCCCCTTGATCCCGCGCACACATTTGCTTTCGCATTGCGACTCCTGCGGACATACACGGCCGCAAACCGCAGGAAGGGAATTGGTTTCCTTGATCTTGTGATATGCGCCGGCAAAGTCCCCGGCCGCGACAAGCGCGATGAATTCCGGAATTTGCACATTGACGGGACATCCCGCCACGCACGGACGATGCTTACAGTGCAGGCAGCGCGCCGCTTCCTCCAGCGCCATCTCTTCTGTGTAACCTTTGGCCACTTCTTCAAAATTCCGATTGCGCACGCAGGGATCCTGCACCGGCATCGGCGTTTTTTTCGGCGTCATGTTAGGCATTGCGCATTCCCTCCATCCTGCACTGGTGTTTTTTGACCGCTTCAGCTTCCTGCGCCTTATACATCCCCAGCCGATGGATCGCTTCGTCAAAATCCACGAGATGTCCATCAAAATCCGGACCGTCCACACAGGCAAATTTGGTCTCGCCGCCCACAGTCAACCGGCATCCGCCGCACATGCCCGTGCCGTCGATCATGATCGGGTTCATGCTAACTATCGTCTTGATACCGTATTTTTTGGTCAGAAGCGAAACGAATTTCATCATCGGCAACGGCCCGATAGCGATGACCACATCAAACTGCTTGCCGGCAAGGATAAGCGATTCCAGCACGTTTGTCACGAAGCCTTTTTCTCCATAGCTGCCGTCGTCTGTACATAGATGCAACGTTGTGGAAGCAGCGCGCATCTCATCCTCCAGAATGATCAAGTCTTTCGTGCGGAACCCCGCGATCAGATCAACCTGCGCGCCAAGCGCATGCAGTTTCTTGGCCTGTGGATAGGCAATCGCGCAACCAAGGCCGCCGCCGATCACCGCCGCACGCTGGATCCCTTCTAACTCGGAAGCCTTCCCCAAAGGACCGACCACATCCAGGATGCTTTCCCCCTCTTCCAGCTCGCCCAAGCGCATGGTTGTCGCGCCGACTTCCTGGAAAATGATCGTAATGGTTCCCTTGGCACGATCGTAATCCGCCAGCGTCAGCGGGATCCGCTCTCCTCTCTCGTCGATCCGCAAAATTACAAACTGCCCGGGTTCCGCTTTCGCGGCAATCATCGGCGCCACAATTTCCATCAGCTTGACCTGCGGATTGAGCACACGTTTTTTCACGATCTTGTACATTGAAACCAACTCCAGTTTTGCATTCCACGACGGTCTTTCAACCTGACAAAGAAGGGACCGTCGCAGCGATATCGCATAGATTTTCAAGGGGTTTCCCCCATAGCCAAAAATACGGGCATTGTAACAGTGAAATCGTTTTTATTATATACGATTTAGGGGTAAAGTCAATGGACTGCAAATGAAAATTCCGCGATTGACCGCCAAACTTTTGCCGGCAAGGCTCGGATTTTTTCGTGAGAAATCACGGGGCTTATTTCCGGAAAACAGCTTCCTGCACATTGCCAGAGAAGCAAGCCGGTGTACCCTTTTTAAGCCGGCGTCCGCAAGGTCAACCCATCTTCGGAAAGGCAATATTCTTTTTCACAAACCTCCTGCACAAATTTACGGTCATGGGACACGCTGATGATCGCACCGTTAAATGCATGCAGAATGGCGCGGATCATCGGATTGGACAATGGAGAAAAGTTCCGCGTCGGCTCGTCAAGTACCAGCACATTACAGCCGGACAAAACCATCTGGACAAACAGCAGCTTCGCCTTTTGGCCACCGGACAATTCCGCTGTCGGCCGCTCCATCTCCTCCGGCGTATACTTGACACTGCCCAAAATCGTGCGAACGCGCGTCACCTCCTCCGCGCGCCCCGACGGCGCCAAAAATTCCACCGGCGTTTTGGCAAGGCATAATTGCTCCTCGTAATCCTGCGGCATATAGGCCGTTTTCAAATCGGAACGCTGTTGCAGCTGCTGCGCAATCTGACGCAGTAATGTTGTTTTCCCCACACCATTTTTTCCGGTGATGCAGATTTTTTCCGGACCGATGACTTCCAGCCGTACCGGACCGCAAAGCCGCCGGCCGTATGCTTCCAAGCCATCCAGCGCTAAGGATAGCACCCGCTTGCCCGGCGGGAGGGGCGGCGTCTCTCCAAATTGCAGAAACATTGCCTCCTCGATATCCGGAAGCTGTACTTGCCGTTCCTGCTCCCGTTCGAACCGTCGCCCGAGCGCCTGAATGGATTTCATTTTCTTTTTGAGCAGCCGGCCTCCGCCGGGGTCCGCGCGACTGATCACATTCTGTTCATGCTCGACGCGCTGATAAATCTGACGATAACGCTCCATGCGGCTCTCCTGCTCCGCCTGTTGCTTGCGCGCGAGCTGTGTCTGCCGCGCAAGTCCTGCTTCCCGCTGCCGGATATATTCCGCATAGGGCAGTCGCGCTACTGTGCAGCGCGACTGCGTTTTCCGGCGCACACGCTCGAGGTGCAGGACGACGTTGGCCGTCCTCTCCAGCAGCGTCTCATCGTGGGAAATATACAGCACCGGTATCGTGCAGGCACACAAAAACGTTTCCAGCCAAGTCAGGGTCGCCCGATCGAGGTCGTTGCTCGGCTCGTCCAGCAGCAATATGGTGGGTTTGCCCATAAGCAGCCGCGCCAGCTGGATTTTTACCTTTTCGCCGCCGGAGAGCGTACCCATAGCCTGATCGGAGTAAAATAATGCTGTATCCACGCCGACCTGTCGTGCAATCTCGGCCAACTCCCGCTGAGACAGCGCCAGAAATTCTTCTTCCATACAGCAATATGCATAAACAGACAATTGCTTTTCCGCCTCTTCCATTTCCTGCGGGAGATAGCCGAATTTCTCCGCATCGCGCTGGACTTCGCCTTCGATAAGTGCGTATTCCTCCACCAGCGCCGGCGACGCGACCAGCTTGAGCAGCGTGGACTTCCCGTTGCCTTCTTCCCCGATGATCGCCGCGCGGTCACCCGGCTGCAAGGAAAATGTCACGTCCTCCAGCAGTACGCGTAAATCCTTTTTATGTGTTACTGTCAAATGCCGTATTTGCAGCATAGGGCCTCTCTCCTCTCAAATAAAAATCAGCATCCGGCAGCCGAATGCTGATTTGCGCGCTAGAGCGCCCATATACAAAAACAAACGGGCGAAACGCAGCGCAATCCTCATCATCCGGCTGAGGCCTCGCCCGCCTTGTTTCCAAGACGTGCAGATCCGTTCAGTCGAAATGAGAATTATTTGCGCATGCTTTCACCCGTTCCTTCTTTATTGTTTTTGCTATAGTAGCATACCATTTCGGCTTTGTCAAGACCTCTGTCCTGCTTTGTCCTCTTCGGGCGCTACCTGCTGCGATGAATGGCGACGAATTCGCGGCATTTCCGGCATCAATTCGTCTGACACAATCCGCAGCATGGATTCCAGCTGCAGGATTTCTTCTTTTGTAAACCGTTTCTCCACCCGCTGCGTCACAATATGCAGATATTTCTGGCTGATGTTGTAATAATCATAATATTTCTGCGTGACCTGTAAATGATATTCCCGTTTATCCGTCTCCGACTGGATCTTACGAATATATCCTTTGCGGATCAAATTATTGACTTTATACGCCGCGTTGGGCGCAGAAATATTGGTGAAAGAAGCAAATTCATTGATCGTGGGCGTTCCCAGCGCGTCGATGATCTCAACACAAAAGGTCTCGACCGTCGTCAAGCTGGCTTCCCGTTCCTGAAAACGCCGGAATATGCTTTGATTAAACTGAAGCCGAAATTTTGTATATACCTCGGAAATCACTTGATCCAGCATGTCGGCCTCCCTGCGCGTTTTTATGCCTTCGTGGCACGGCATGAGCGTCGCCGTGCTTTTTCTCGCTGTCGAGCTTCAGCAGGGTATCCTTACTCCCGGTCAGTCAGCACGAAGGTCAGCTCCGCAACCGCCGCGATTTTGCCGTCCACGCGGGCCACCGCCTTGCCGAACCCGACCGGGCCGCGCTGCTGCGTCATTTCGCATTCGAGCTCCAGCGTGTCGCCGGGCGTCACCGGATGCTTAAAACGCGCGTTGCGAATGCCGCCGAATACCGCAAGTTTACCTTTATTCTCCTCCACCGTCAGAGCGGCTACCGCGCCGACCTGCGCCAGCGCTTCGATGATAAGCACGCCGGGCATCAGATGCTGGCCGGGAAAATGCCCGCAAAAATGCATTTCATTGGCAGAGACACATTTGATCCCTTTGGCACGTTTCCCCGGTTCGCATTCCGTGATCCGGTCCACCAGCAAAAACGGATACCGATGCGGAAGGATCTGCTCGATCTCGTTGGAATTGAGTTGCATACTTTATTCTTCCTCCCAGCGTTTGATGATGATGCTCGCATTATGCCCGCCAAATCCCAGGGAATTGGACAGCGCGTATTGCACTACGGTGTTCCGGCCTTCATTGGGGACAACGTCAAGATCGCAATCCTCATCCGGTACCTGATAATGAATCGTCGCCGGAATAAATCCATCGCGCAGCGCAAGCGCTGTAAGGATCGCCTCCACCGCGCCAGCCGCGCCGAGCATATGACCTGTCATCGATTTGGTAGAGCTGACCATGAGCTTTTTCGCATGCTCGCCAAAGACCGTTTTAATGGCAGCCGTTTCACACCGGTCATTCATCGGGGTCGAGGTTCCATGCGCGTTGATGTAGCCGATCTGCTCCGGCTGCAGTCCTGCATCCTCGAGCGCCAAATGCATGCACCGCGCGCCGCCTTCGCCTTCCGGTGCCGGCGCCGTGATATGATAGGCGTCGCAATTTGTGCCATAACCGACTATCTCGCCATAGATCTTGGCGCCGCGGGCCTTGGCATGCTCATATTCTTCGAGCACGAGAACACCCGCGCCCTCGCCCATAACAAAACCGCTGCGCTCCTTATCAAACGGGATTGAAGCGCGCGCAGGATCGTCGGTTGTGCACAGCGCTTTCATGGAGGTAAAGCCGCCCATACCGAGCGGCGTGATGGCCGCTTCCGCGCCGCCGCACAGCATCACTTCAGCATAGCCGTCGCGGATATGCCGGAAAGCGTCGCCTGTCGCGTTGTTGCCGCCGGCGCAGGCCGTCACGACACAGCTGCACATACCTTTGAGGCCGTACGAAATGGCAATATGTCCCGCCGCCATATTGGAAATGACCATCGGGATAAAGAAAGGCGACACACGGTCAAAGCCCTTTTCCACCCCTTTGGTATGTTCCGCCTCCAGGGTTCCCAGACCGCCGATCCCGCTGGAAACGATGACGCCGCACCGCGTCGCGTCTTCTTTCTCCATATCGAGGCCGCTGTCTTCGAAGGCCTCCTTTGCGGCGATACAGGCCAGCTGGGTGTAGCGATCCATCTTGCGCAGCTCGCGTTTGTCGAGGTGCGCCTCCAGATCCAGGTTCTTGACTTCCCCCGCGATCTTGACTTTCTGGTCCGTTGTGTCATAATGCGTGATGGGCGCAATGCCGCATTCGCCGCGCCGCGCCGCGTCCCATGTTTCCTGCACGGTGTTACCGATGGGCGTCACTGCGCCCATGCCCGTGATGACAACGCGTCGTTTCATGCTCCGATTCTCCTTGTCTCCTCATAGTTTTCCGGTATCGTGTTTTCAGACCGCCATGCCGCCGTCCACGCAGAGCACCTGGCCGGTTACATAGCCGGCTGACTCCTGCGCAAAGAACGCCACGGCGTTCGCCACATCCTCCGGCGCGCCGAACGTTCCCATTGGGATGCCCGCAAGAATGCTCTCCTTCACGGCATCGCTGAGCACGCCCGTCATGTCGGTAGAGATAAAGCCCGGCGCGACGGCATTGACCGTGACGTGCCGCGTCGCGAGTTCCTTGGCCAGCGATTTTGTCATGCCGATGACGCCGGCCTTGCTGGCAGCATAATTGACCTGGCCCGCATTGCCGCGCAGGCCCACGACGCTGCTGAGATTAACAATGCGGCCGTACCGCTGCTTCATCATCAGGCGCGCCGCCTGTTTCATGCACAAAAACGCGCCCTTGAGGTTGGTATCAAGCACTCGGTCGAAATCCTCTTCCGTCATGCGCATAATGAGCGTATCCCGTGTGACGCCCGCGTTATTGACGAGAATATCAATCTTGCCGAAGGCCTCGAGCGCAGAATTAAACATCGCTTCGCACTCTGCCGCCTGGGACACGTCCGCCTGCACAATGATAGCGTTCGCGCCTGCTTGCCGGCACAACTGCGCCGTTTCCTCCGCCGCCGTCGCATTGCCGGCATAGTTCACGACGACATTCGCGCCCTGCCGCGCAAATTCCAGGCAGATCGCGCGGCCGATGCCGCGGCTGCCGCCGGTCACAATGGCGCTTCTTCCCTGCAGACTCATTTTGTTTCTCCTTTCAGTTCCTGCACAGCGGCCTCCAGGCTCGCGACATCCTCCACAGCAAAGGTGCGCATGGCTTTGCTCGTCTTGCGCACAAAGCCGCTGAGCACCTTTCCGGGGCCGATCTCCAGCACCGTATCGATGCCGGCCGCTTCCATATACCGCACGCTGTCTTCAAAATGCACGCTGCTTTGCACCTGCCGCTCGAGCAGCGCGGGAATCGTCTCCCCCGCCGCCATCGGCCGGCCTGTCGCATTGAAAACCACCGGGATCGTCAGCGCGCCAAACTCCACGCTGCCAAAACGGGCTGCCAACGCATCGCCCGCCGGTTTCATCAACGAAGTATGGAACGGTCCGCTGACCTTCAACGGCACGCAGCGCCGCGCGCCGCGCGCCTGTGCCAGCACAGAAGCGCGTTCTACCGCCGCAGCGTCGCCGGAGATCACGATCTGGCCCGGGCAATTGAGGTTCGTGATCTCGACCACTTCCCCCTGCGCCGCTTCTAAACAGACCGCACGCAGCGGTTCCCGTTCCATGCCCATGACCGCGACCATTCCGCAGGCGCGGCCGCCGACTGCTTCCTCCATGGCCTTCCCGCGGAAAGCTGCCAGTGAAATGACATCTTTTTCCGAAAACACCCCGGCGGCATACAGCGCGGAATATTCCCCCAAGCTCAGCCCCGCAACCATCTCCGGCTCGATGCCGGACTCCCGCAGCAGCTTTGTCACACCGACGGCAAACGCCACCATGCATGGCTGGGTATAGCGCGTTTGCGACAGCTTCTCCTCCGGGCCTTCAAAACACAGCCCCTTGAGATCAAACTCCACCGGTGCTTCATCCAGCACTGCACGAAAGGCGGGATACTGTTCGTACAGATCCTTGCCCATACCGGCATGCTGACTGCCCTGTCCGGCATATACAAATGCTAGCTTCATCGTGTTCCCTCCGCCTTTACGCCTGTGCAGCAAGTTCCTGCAGCGTTTTCTTCATCATAGCGTCCATTTCCTCGAAAATCTGACGTACCGGCTTGATTTCATGGAGCATACCGGCCACCTGGCCCGCCATGACGGAACCTGTCTGCACATCGCCGTCAAACACCGCGCGACGCAGGCCGCCCAGCGTGAGCTTCTCCAGCTCCATTTTATCGGCGCCCGCTTTTTCCTGCTTGACATATTCACGCGCCATCTTATTTTTGAGCACGCGCACCGGCACGCCGCCGATCCGCCCCGTGACCACAGTGTCGTTGTCTCCAGCCTTGAGGACAGCCTGTTTATAATTGTCATGAATCGGGCATTCCTCACTCGCAAGCAGGCAGGTCCCCACCTGAACGCCGCACGCGCCCAGCGCAAACGCCGCCAGAAGCTGCCGACCGTCCGCGATACCGCCCGCCGCGATGACCGGAATCTTCACCGCGTCAACCACCTGCGGCACCAGCGCCATCGTCGTCATTTCGCCGACATGACCGCCGCTCTCCGTTCCCTCCGCGATGACCGCATCCGCGCCTGCGGATTCCATCCGCCGCGCCAGCGCGACGCCGGGAACCACCGGCATGACCAGCGCGCCGGCTTCTTTCCACATCGGGATATATTTCGCAGGATTGCCCGCACCTGTTGTGATGACGGGAATCTTTTCCTGTGCCACCAGTTGCGCCATCTCTTCAGCGGCAGGATGCATAAGCATGATATTAACGCCAAAGGGCTTGTCCGTCAGTTCCCTGCAGCGGTGGATGTTCTCCCGCAGCATGTCCACGGTCATGCCGCCTGCGCCCACAAGGCCGAGGCCGCCCGCATTGGACACCGCCGCCGCGAATTCTCCCGTGGCGATGTTCGCCATCCCCCCCTGAATGAAGGGAAATTCAATCGACAAAAGTTCATTCAATCTCATGAAAAACCAACCTTTCTTTGCGTTAAGCGTCCGCCGCTGCTTTTCTTGGGCTCAGACCTCCATCAGCACACCGCCCCAGGTGAAGCCGCCGCCGAACCCGACGCAGATGATCTTCATTCCCGGCTGCAGCAAGCCGTCGCAGTACATTTCGTCCAGCGCAATGGGGATGCTTGCAGAGGATGTGTTACCGTACTTCGCCAGATTCATATAAAATTTTTCCATCGGGACGCCAAGCTTATGCACCACGTGCCGGATAATGCGCTCATTGGCCTGATGGCACACGACGTAATCAATCTGCTCGAGCGTCAGACCTGATTGCGAGAGCAGCGCGTCGATGCAGCGCGGAATCCGATCCACGGCAAAGCGAAACACATCGCCGCCAGCCATATGCAAAAATGGGCGCGGGTTGCCGATTCCCGGGCAATACAGCACCTCATCGTTGCCCTGTGCGCCCATCACGCTGTAATACGGCCGGTCGTCAAGCTCCACCACTGCCGCGCCGGCGCCGTCGCCAAACAGCACGCAAGTGCTGCGGTCCTCAAAATCCACCACGCGGGAAAGCAGTTCGCTGCCGACCACCAGCGCATAGCGCTTCTCTCCCTGCAGCAGGAGACCGCGCGCAACCTGCAGACCATAAAGGAATCCAGAACAGGCAGCGTTGATGTCCAGAGACGGCATATCCTGCGGCAGCGCCAGCTTTTTCTGCAACATGCAGGCAACCGAAGGGGTTCCATAGTCGGAAGTGAAGGTGGAGACCACACAAGCTCCCAGCGCTTCCTTCTCGATCCCCGCGCGTTCCAGCGCTTGCGCTGCCGCTTCGGAAGCCAGCTGTACATTGGTCTCTCCCTGGCAGAGCCGACGCTCCCGGATCCCCGTACGGGAGACGATCCATTCGTCGCTGGTGTCCACCATGTGGCTCATCTGCTCATTGGTGACCACCGTCGCCGGAAGACTTCTCCCTGTAGCAACAATATGCAAACCGTTCATCGTTTCAGTCAAACCTTTCTTTCATCCTTTTTACGGAACTGCGCTGCCTGCGTCTATTCAGAATCCTTCCTTCGGCAGCATTTGGAACGCCGAACCCATCGTGCGGAATTTCCGGTACCGATGCGCCGCCAACGCCGCGCCATTTTGCCGCCGCAAATGCGTCAAAGCAGCGTCCAGCGCAGTGTCCAGCGCCTGATATACTGCAGAGGGATTGCGATGCGCGCCGCCAAGCGGCTCAGGAATAATTTCATCCACTACGCCGTATTGCTTCAGATCCTGCGCTGTGAGCTTCATCAAATCGCATGCTTCATTGCTGCGCGAAGCATCCTTCCACAGGATCGAAGCGAACCCCTCCGGCGAAAGAATCGAATATACGGCGTTTTCCAGCATCATCACCGTATTGGCCACACCGATGGCCAACGCACCGCCGCTGTTACCTTCTCCTGTCACCACAGAGATGACCGGCACCTTGAGCGCGCTCATCTCCGCAAGGTTGCGCGCGATCGCTTCTCCCTGCCCGTGCGCTTCGGCTTCCAGGCCGGGATATGCGCCGGGCGTATCGATGAAAGTAATCACCGGCCGATCGAATTTCTCCGCCTGCCGCATCACTCGCAGGGCCTTCCGATAGCCCTCCGGACCCGGCATACCGAAATTATAGCGCAGATTCTCTTCCAGACTGGTTCCCTTGCGGTGACCGATTACCGTCACCGGCTGACCGTGGAACCGTGCGATGCCGCAAAGAATGCTGGCGTCCTCTTTGCCCTGCCGGTCTCCCCGCAGTTCAAAGAAATCCTCGAACAGCGCATCGATGAAATTTTTGGTCCCCGGCCGTCCCGCATGGCGCGCAAGGTACACCCGATCGGCCGGCGTGAGATGACGACACTCCTTGAGCAGCTCACGAATATCCCGACGCAGCTGATTGCGCCGAAATTCCGTCACGGCCTCTTGCGGCTCGCCATCCAGCTCGCGCAGCTGGGCTTCCAGCTCGCTGATCTTGGCTTCGATCTCCTTCAGCATCCTGTTTTCCCCTTTTTATCATGCATCCGCAGCAACAATGCCAGCGTGGCGCGCATGTCCTTTCGTTCCACGATCTGGTCAATAAACCCGTGCTCCAGCAGATATTCCGACCGCTGGAAGCCTTCCGGGAGCTTTTGCCCGATCGTTTGCTCAATCACGCGGGGGCCGGCAAACCCGATCAGCGCGCCCGGCTCCGCGAGGGTAATATCGCCTAGGCTGGCAAAGCTCGCAGTGACCCCGCCTGTCGTGGGATGCGTGAAATAGGAGATAAACAGCCCACCCTTGCGATCAAACTGCTGCAGCGCGGCGCTGGTTTTGGCCATCTGCATCAAGGAGTAAATCCCTTCCTGCATTCTCGCGCCGCCGCTCGCGCTGAAAATAATAAGCGGCAGGCGCATCTTTTGGGCGTATTCGATCGCGCGGGTTATTTTTTCCCCTACGGCCGCGCCCATGCTGCCCATGAGGAATCGACTGTCCAATACCGCCACAACCGCTTTTTCCCCTTCGATCTCCCCTTCGCAGGTCACGACTGCTTCCGCCAATCCTGTTTTCTTCCGCTGCGCCGCCAATTTGTCGGCATAGCCGGGAAAAGCAAGCGGGTCGGAAGAAGCCATTCTGCGATCAAGCTCGCTGAATGTTCCATGATCCAGGATAAGGCTCAGACGATAATAAGCCGAAATGGGATGATGATACCCACAGGCAGGACAAACACATAAATTCTCGGCGAAACTTGTGCGAGTGAAATCCTTGCCGCAGGAAGGACAGCGGACAAATACGCTGGCGTTCTCTCCGCTTTTGTCCTTTTTCACTGCATCCGCTTCCGCTTGCGGCTGCGGTTTCGGCGTTTTCCGACCGCGCAGCGCCTGCAGCGCCAGAAATTTCTCTTTCCGCTTCAAAAACAGATCGATGACAATCACCCCCATATCGTTCGACGCAACCCCCTAGGCGGTTTACGCCTGAGGATCTGCTGACCAACGCTCGCTCTCTTGGTCGAGCTGAAGCAGACTTTCCAGATTGCGTTCGATGAAGCTTGTGTCATAGGTTCCCTTGATAAAGTCCGGATGATACAAGATCAAATGTGCGAAATCGGCATTGGTCTGCACACCGTCAATAACCATCTCTTCCAGCGCACGGCGCATCCGCCGGATCGCCTCCAACCGGCTGGGCGCATGTACAATAACTTTGGCCATCATCGAGTCGTAAAACGGACTCGTTTTGTATCCAGTATACAGCGCGGTATCCACCCGCACGCCACATCCGCCCGGCAGATGCAGAAACTGCACCGTGCCAGGACTGGGACGGAACCCATGCGCTGGATCCTCTGCGTTGATGCGGCATTCGATGGCGTGGCCGCGGATCTGCACGTCCTCCTGCCGGATCAGCAGCGGCAATCCTGCGGCGATGCGGATCTGTTCCCGGATCAGATCCACTCCCGTGATCATTTCCGTCACAGGGTGCTCGACCTGAATGCGGGTATTCATCTCAATGAAATAGAACCCGCCGTCCTTATCCATGACAAATTCCACCGTGCCGGCGCTGGTATAACCGGCCGCGCGCGCCGCCGCGACAGCCGCCGCGCCCATCTGCTCCCGCAGCGCAGGCGTGAGCGCTTTGGACGGCGCTTCTTCGATGAGCTTTTGATTTTTGCGCTGGATGGAGCAGTCGCGCTCCCCCAGATGGATGATATTCCCCTGGGAATCCCCCAGAATTTGGAATTCAATATGGCGGGGATTAACAATGAGCTTTTCCAGGTACATTTCCCCATTGCCGAAGCAGGAGATCGCCTCCGCCTGCGCGCTGGAAAACGCCGAAGCCAGCTCTGTCACATCATAGGCTTTCCGAATGCCGCGGCCTCCCCCGCCGGCCGAAGCCTTGACCAGGACGGGATAGCCGATCTTCTCCGCGATCTGCGCCGCATGCTCCGCGCTCTCGACACGGCCGTCCGACCCGGGGACAACCGGGACGCCGCTGCGCTGCATGAGCCGCCGCGCCGCCTCTTTGTTGCCCATCTGTTCCATCACTGCAGCGGACGGACCGATGAAACAAATGCCGCATTCCTCACACAGCCTTGCAAATTCGCTGTTTTCCGACAGGAAACCAAAACCGGGATGCACCGCATCGCATTGATATTTCATCGCAGCGGCAAGAATATTTTTCATGTTCAGATAGCTGTCCGCCGCTTTGGCCGGCCCGATGCAGACCGCATATGTCGCCAGTTTGACGTGCAGCGCGCTGCGATCCTCCGTGGAGTAAACTGCGACCGTTTCAATCTCCATTTCACGGCAGCAGCGAATAATGCGCAAGGCGATCTCCCCGCGATTGGCTACCAGGATCCGTTTGAACATCAGGCAAGCTCCTTCATACGGAACAACGGCGCGTCATATTCCACAACGCTCTCGTTCTCCACCAGAATCTCCTCAATCACGCCGTCTGCCGGCGCGGGAATTTCGTTGATCATTTTCATCGCCTCGATCAGGCAGATCGTATCGCCTTTTTTGACCCGGCTGCCCACCTCAACGAAAGGCGGCGCATCAGGGGACGGCGCGCGATAAAAAGTGCCTACGAGCGGCGCTTTGACCAGCGTTCCCTCCTGCATCGCAGGGGCCGCAGCCGTTTCCGCAGCGGCAGGAGCGGTCGCCGCCGATACCGGCGCGGGAATCCCCTGCGGCACAAATACCGGCGCTGCCGGAGCCGCTTTCTTCATTGAGACGCGCGCGCCGCTCTCCTCCTGTACCTCCAACTCCGCAAGGGAGGAAGCCTCAAATTTCTCCATCAAATCATAGATTTCCTGTAAGTTCATGACGTACCTCTCTCCACAAAATACTAAAAAAGAAAAAATGGCCGTCCTGCAAAGAGCACGGCCAAATTTCTCACTGCGCGCTGTGACTGTCGAGATAAGCCACGATGTCAGAAACCTTCTTCATTTCGGCGAGCTCTTCATCCGGGATGGAAACGCCAAACGCATCTTCCAGCGCCATGTTGAGTTCCACCGCATCGAGGGAATCCGCGCCCAGATCATCCGTCAGGCTCGCATCCATGGTGACCTCGTCCTTATCGCAGCTCAAGGTTTCTACGATAATGTCTCTCACTTTTTCAAATGTCATAGTTGCATCTCCTTTTAAGCCGCACAATCGCGGCAATTTTAACATCCAGTTTCGGCTCGGCTCCTCCTTGGAACAGCCTTTTTCCAGCCGAGAAATTACTTAAAATTATTTAAATAAAAATAATTCAATGTTATTCTAGCAGACTTTCCCGAAATGTCAAGTATTTATTCGTCAAAAGAACCGGGAAAATTTCGCGTTTTGCTTCGCAATCTCCTGTTTTTTGCAGAATACAGGCGGTTCTTGTCAAAGTGCGGCCGATTCACGTTGCCTTTCTTGCCTTCAATCTGCGATCTCAAGCGGTGAAAAGCACCGAATATTCACGACACGGCTAACGCAGACCGCCAACAATACTTTTCTTCCTTTATATGCGCTTATATACGCTTCCCAAGCCATGGCAATCGCAGCCGGTGCGCGTTGGCAGCATGTAAGAGAATGCAAGGCGATCACAATTTCGCATTTTCACGTGCAAGCCAATCCAGCGCAAACTCCAAAGAAACCCCGTTGCGGCGTTCCTGCGGCGTTGCCTGCGTAATGCGAATGCATTCGCACACGAAAGCTGCCGCTTCTTTCACACAGGCCGCAAACGGCGCGCCGCGCAAAGCTGCGCCAAGCAAGACGCTGGCGAATATATCTCCAGTTCCGGGAAATTCCGCGTGCAACAGGTCGGATCTTACTGTAAAGTATTCTACATTCACATGATCAAATCCAACATTCTGCACGCCGCCGTCTTTTAAGGCGCCGGTAATGACGACGCTGCGCTGTCCGCCGTTTGAGAGTCGCCGCACCCACTCGCGCAGCGTTTCCTCCTCCGGTGCCGGACAGTATGGTTCATCGAGCAACAGCGCGGCTTCCGTCAAATTGGGGGTGATCATATCCGCCTGCTCAGTCAGACGCCGCATTCGCGCGCAAAGCCGCGGGGTACAAGTCGCATACAGCTTCCCGTCATCGCCCATCGCAGGATCCACCAGCCGAATCGCCCGGGGGTAAGCGCGCAGATATTCCTCCACAACATCAATCTGGTCTTCATTGCCGAGAAAGCCGCTGTATACCGCGTCAAAGTGGAGCCCGAGTTTCTGAAAATGCCGCAATGTCTGCTGCATGAACCGCGTGGTTTCCTCAAAATAAAAATCGTCGAACCCTCCGGTATGCGTCGAGAGCAGCGCCGTAGGCACGGCGCATACCTGCGCCCGCATGACGGAAAGCACCGGCATGATTACCGACAGCGCGCAACGGCCAAAAGAGGACATATCATGCAGCGCGATGACGCGTTTCGGACTCCGCTCCGTCTGTTCCATCAAAACCACGTATCCTCGTTTTCATATTTCTTCTGCCGCTGCATCAGCCCATAGATGCTCTCCCGGATGGGGGCGTTTTCGTATAATACGCCGTAAATCGCGTCGACAATGGGCATTTCCACCCCCGCCGACTGCGCAAGCTCCCGGATAGCCTTGGCCGCAGAAATGCCTTCTACTGTCATGCCGATTTTTTGCACGGCTTCTCCCGGCGGCGTACCCTGTCCGATGAGGATGCCTGCCCGGCGGTTACGGCTGTGCATGCTGGTACAGGTGACGATCAGATCCCCGATCCCCGTCAAGCCGGCAAAAGTCTGCGCCGAACCGCCCAGTGCTTCTCCTAAGCGCGCCATTTCCGTAATGCCGCGCGTCATGAGCGCCGCTTTCGTATTGTCTCCCAGCCCCAGGCCGTCGATGATGCCGGCGGCGACGGCGATGACGTTTTTGCTCGCGCCGCCAAGCTCCACGCCCACAACATCATTGGAAAGATAGACCCGCATCTCCCGGTTCATGAAGGCGTCCTGTACCAGGCGGGCCGCAGCGTCGTCCTTGGAAGCGGAAACCAGCGTCGTCGCATAGCCGCGCGCCACTTCCTCCGCGTGCGAAGGCCCCGAGAGCACAACGATGGGATTATGCGGCAATTCCTGCTCGATTGCCTGAGACAGACGGAGATTGGTGCCGGGTTCCAGGCCTTTGGCCACGCTGACAATTACCGCATCGCGGCGCACACAGTCGGCGACGCGTGCCGCAGTGGGATGCACACCGTTGGACGCCGTCGCCAAAACGACCATGTCGCACTCCGACACAAAATTCAAAAACCGGCTGACCGCGAGCGTTTCCGGAATCGCGACTTCCGGCAACACACGCGGGCGCTGTCGATTCTCCTGGATCTCCTGCAGTTCGCTTTCCGCGATGGACCACATGGTGACCTCATGTCCATTTTTGAGCAGCACCATGGACAGCGCAATCGCCCATCCGCCGGCGCCTAGCATCGCGACTTTCAGCTTTTTCAACGCGCGCCCTCCTCGTTATAGATTCTCTCAACATCCTCGGCAACAGCGATGACGGAAATATCCGCCGGCCGAGATGCATCTATTTTGCTTTCTGTCCAATCTTATTTTCCGTACCGTTGCGCAGGCGCTTGATGTTGTCCTTGTGCATAACCACCACAATGATTCCCATCAGCACAGACGTCCCGATGGTGAAC
Organism: Candidatus Tabaqchalia intestinavium; assembly: GCA_904420005.1. GTDB lineage: Bacteria > Bacillota > Clostridia > Oscillospirales > CAJFTT01 > Tabaqchalia > Tabaqchalia intestinavium. The sequence continues at coordinate 124,143 of CAJFTT010000042.1, forward strand.
ACCCGCATGGGTACGGTCTGTCCGAACAACGTCAGCGTCCCGTCCGGCGCGAACAGGATAGCACCCAAAATGTAGACCGGCAACGTAATGAGCACGGACAGCGACACCATTCTGGTGAAAAACAGCAGAATCAGCCACAACGCAATCACAATCAGAAACAGCTTCCAGTCCGTGAACAGAATCATCGCCGCAAAGGTCAGCACGCCTTTTCCGCCGCGGAACCCGAAATACAGCGGGAAAATATGTCCCACCATGCTGAAAAAGCCGGCAATATATGCCCCGAGCAGCCATGCTTCCGATTCCCCAGGCAGACAATTCTGCATCAAAAAACCGCCGATCAGAACAGAAATCCCGACTTTCACGACATCTCCCACCAGCGTCAGAATCGCCACCAGGCGGCTGCCGGTACGCATGGAGTTGGTGAAACCCGCATTGCCGCTGCCGATCTCCCGAATGTCCTTTTTCATGATGAGCTTGGAGACGATAATGGAAGTGTTCAGACTACCGATCAAATAAGCGCACAGCGCAGCCAGCGCCATGCAGAACCCAGCGTTTTGCAACACTGTCGATTCCCCCGTTTCTTATTTTGTCCCTTCGCGATCCCTCTCGCGCAGAATGAAACGAATGGGCGTCCCTTCCAGCCCAAATACGCTGCGAATCTGGTTCTCCAAATACCGCTGATAAGAAAAATGAAACAGATCGATGCGATTACAAAACACCACGAATGTAGGCGGACGTGTCGAAGCCTGCGTCATATAGAGAATTTTCAGCCGCCGGCCCTTGTCCGACGGCGGCTGCACGCGCGCGACCGCTTCTGCCAGCACGTCGTTGAGCCGGCCGGTCGAGATGCGCATCGCGTTCTGCGCATGGACGTAGACGATCAGTTCAAACAGTTTGTCCACTCGCTGCCCCGTTTTCGCCGAAAGAAACACAATGGGCGCATAGGACATAAATGCCAGATCATTTTGCAGCTTGCGGCGGAATTTTTCCATGGTCCCGGTTTCTTTCTCCAGCGCGTCCCACTTGTTGACTGCCACAACGCAGGCTTTTCCCGCCTCCACTGCTTCGCCGGCGACTTTGCTGTCCTGCTCGGTGAAGCCCACGGTCGCGTCGATCATGATCACGCATACATCGCAGCGTTCCACCGCCATCTGAGAACGCAGGACGCTATATTTCTCAAGCGAATCCTCGATTTTGCTCTTGCGCCGGATACCCGCCGTATCAATAAAGGTAAATTTGCCGTATGCGTTGTCAACATCCGTATCCACCGCGTCGCGCGTGGTGCCCGGCATGTCCGCGACAATGACGCGCTCTTCCCCGGAAATGCGGTTAATAAGCGAAGATTTCCCCACGTTGGGTTTACCGATGACCGCGACGCGGATGCGCTCCTCTTCTTCCGCCTCTTCCTGCTGCGGGAGATAGCGCAGCACCTCGTCGAGCAGATCACCCGTTCCGTGCCCATGCACGGAGGAGACGGGAAATGGCTCGCCCAGGCCAAGATTATAAAACTCATATAACTCCGGCGGCGCAGCCCCCAGCTGATCCGCTTTATTCACGCACAGCACAACAGGCTTACCGCTGCGGCGCAGCATGGCCGCGATCTCCTGATCGTTGGCCGTCATGCCGGTGCGGATATCCACCATAAAAATAATCACATGCGCCGCCTCGATGGCCAGCTGCGCCTGTTCGCGCATCTTTGCCAGCAGCATATCCGTGGTGCGCGGCTCAATGCCGCCGGTATCGACGAGCAAAAACGACCGCCCACGCCACTCGCAGTCGGCATACACCCGGTCGCGCGTGACGCCCGGCGTGTCCTCCACGATCGACAGCCGCTTGCCCGCCAGCTTATTAAACAACGTGGATTTGCCGACATTGGGCCGGCCCACCACCGCAACAATTGGCTTTGCCATAGCACTCTCCGTTTCTCCCACACCCACGCAGGATCTCTCCCGCTCGTCAGGGCGCAGCGTGTTATTCTTCCTCCAGCGCCAACAGCGCCCGCAGGAATGCGCCGCCGTTGCAAGCTGTCGGGCACACCGGCACTTCCAGCGCTGCGCTGACATCCTCCGGGGTTTTGTCATCCAAAAACACGCGGTCCTCCTGCCGGAGCATTGCGTCAGAAATCAGCAGCGCTTCGCCCAGCGGCTTGCCCTTGAGCTGCGCAATCAGATCCGTCGCTGTCAGCAGCCCCGCCACGGTGATGCGTTCCCCGAAATACTGATTTTCAATCACATAGAGCTTACAATCTAAATTATGCCATTTTTTTTGCGCTTCGTCAATGAGGGTGCGCAACATTCCCGCCGCAGCTTTGCCCGTGGCGACAGAAACCTGCCGCGGGCGACGTAGCTTCTCCCGGCGCAGCGCATGCATTTCTTCTTCAAATTCGTCTCGGAACAGCGACAACATTCCAACGCCGTTCTCCAACTGAGCAAAATCCTCAAAAAACGCCGCGTCCGGCAGCGCGCGCCCCGCCAGCAAATAGAATTCATCGGACGCGAACACGATCCTGCGCCCGAGCTTGCGCTTATTTTCGTCCCCCATGCGCGTTACCAGATCCAGAGTCGCCGCGGCACTCTGCTGATCAAAGGGCTGCAATTGACATAAGCCTTCCCGGAATTTTGTCAAGCCCACCGGCACGACGGCGATGCTCTCGACCGACTCGTGCATTGCGGTCAGGTCACGGATGCTGCGGCGCAGCTCCTCCCCGTCGTTGATGCCAGGACAGATGACAAGCTGGCAATTCATTTTGATTCCCGCGGCATACAGGCGCGGCAAAATTTGCAGCGCCTCGCCGGCAAAGCGGTTGCGCATCATGCGAACCCGCAGTGCCGGGTTTGTGGTGTGCACAGAGATATTAACGGGAGAAATATGCATGTCGATCATGCGCTGAATTTCTTTTTCCGTCAGATTGGTCAGTGTGATATAATTGCCGAAAAGGAAAGACAGGCGAGAGTCGTCGTCTTTGAAATACAGACTATCGCGCATTCCCTTCGGCATTTGGTCAATAAAGCAAAAAATGCAGCCATTGCGGCAGGTGCGGTGCCGATCCATCAGAAAGGTCGCGAACTCCAAGCCCAGATCTTCGTACTCTTCTTTTTCCACCCGGACAAGAAACGGCTCCCCCCGGCGTTCAAGCGCCAGCTTCAGCACCTGGTCGGTCATATAAAATCGATAATCCAGCAGATCATCAATACCGTTGCCGTTAATGGATACCAGCTTGTCTCCCGCTTGCACGCCGCCGCGCGCCGCAGGGCTGTCAGGCGTCACCGCCTGGATCTCCACCGCCATTTCCCGTCCCTCCTTACCGCTAACGCACAATCCCCTCGTTCCGTGCCCATCTGTCTGCACAGACCCACTTGGCAAAAAATTCTCCGTACAGCAAACAAGGGAGGATTGCTCCTCCCGTTTCCTTGTTCGCAAGGCTTCTTACGCCTCGGTCTTAATGACTTCCACGCCCTTATAGGTGCCGCAGTTATCGCAAACCTTATGCGGCGCGGTCAGCTCTCCGCACTTCGGGCATTTCACCAGCGCGGGCGCATCCAGCTTCCAAACGTTCGAACGCCGCTTATCCCGGCGGGCCTTCGACACTTTCCTCTTCGGTACTGCCATTCCAAGTCCCCCTTTGCTTCACAATAAAAGCAAATTGCTTTTTTTACTCTTCAAAATGCTGTTTCAGCACTTCAAACGGAGAATACTGCTTTTTGCAGCTGCAACTTGTGCGATTGAGATTCGCGCCGCAAACGCTGCACAATCCCTTGCAGTCGGGCTTACACAAGCGTTTGGTAGGAATATCCAACAAAATATAGTCCCGGAGAAAATCGCCCAAATCCAGCGTCTCACTTGGGACGGCTATAATCTGATCGTTTTCCTCGCCCGCAATCTCACGAACAAGAACCACCGAAACCGGAACCTCGCCTGTCAGGGTGACAGGCTCCGCACAGCGGTCACACACGGTTTCAAACCGATAAGCCGCTGTCAGCTCCAGCTGAAGCATGTCCGCTTTCTCAAACAGGCGCCCCTGCACTTGCACCGGCTCCCGAAACGGGAACTCCCCGGGGACATATTCCACCTGGCTGAAATCCAGCGCACAGGAAATCGGCGCTTCATAGCCAGGCGTCACAAACGCCTTCTTTAAGGAAAGTTGCATACTACACCTCAAAAACGCGGCAGGAAATATTATATAATGAAGTCCCTGCATTTGTCAAGGCCCAATTATCAATTCCAAACAAATCGAAAATTGGACCCCGCATCCATCATTGCTCTTGCCTTGTCTGCCCCGCTTTTCCGCAGGGCTTTTGGTTCATTGACTCAGATACGCCCGCACCAGCTCCTGCAGCAGCTCGTCACGGTCAATCTTGCATACGATGCTGCGTGCATTTTTGTGCGTCGTGATATACGTAGGGTCCTCAGAAAGAATGTAACCGACGATCTGGTTGATCGGATTATATCCCTTCTCCCGCAGCGCGTCATAAACATGCGTCAAGATGGCGCGCAGCTCCTCGTCCTTGTCTGCAAAGCTCTTGAATGTCACGGTCGGCTCATTCATCTTCTTCTACCCTCCACTCGTCAAATTCTCTTCCTGTGTCAAGCATAATGCAAACGCCGCGAAATTGCAAGCAAAACCCTCCGCAATCCGCCATGAATTTACAAAAATTTTATATCCGGAGCGCTGCACCAATTTCCTGCATATTTTTGAGAATTTCCTGCATCACCGCATCAGTTTCCTCGTCGGTGAGCGTGCGGTCCTCCGCCCGCAGAACCAGCGCATAGGCCACGCTCTTCTTGCCGGACGGCAGCTGTTCTCCGCGATAAACATCAAACAGGCGAAGCTCCTCGAGCAGCGCCCCGGCGCCGCGGCGGATCCGCAGCTCCAGCTGCGCCACCGGCACCGATTCGTCGCATACAAGGGCAAGGTCGCGCGTCACAGCGGGGAAACGCGGCAGCGGCTTGAACTGCACCTGTGTCTCGGCGCCGGCGAGAAGCGCGGCAAAATCCAATTCTGCCGCGAGCACCGGCGTGTCGATTCCATAATTGCGCAGCACTTTGGGGTGAATTTCACCCATAACGCCCAACAGCACATTCCCCTTCTTTATATATGCGCATCTTCCCGGATGATATGACAACGCAGGCACCGCCTGGAACTCAAAATCTTGAATTCCCAGATAAGAAAGCACGGATTCCAGGATCCCTTTGAATCCAAAGAAATCGGTCGTTCCGTAACTGCCCAGCATGACCATGCGCTTTTCCGTGGCCGGTGTGGTCTCTGTTTGCTGCGGCATATATACCGTCGCAAGCTCAAACAAGGAGGCCGCCTTATTGCGGTTTTTATAGTTGCGGGCCAGCACTTCCAGCATGGAGGGCAGCGCCGTTGTACGCATGACGCTCGTGTCTTCTCCCAGCGGATTCCGGATCACGACGCTATTGCGCCGCACCGCGTCTGGCGGCAGCCCGATTTTATCGTAGTATTTCGGGCTGATAAAGGAATACGTCACGATTTCGTTCATTCCCTGCGCCACGAGCGCCGCCGCGATCTTCTCCTCGAATTCCTGCGCGGGCGTCAGACCGCCGACCGTGACGGCGCCGTTCATCAATGTGGAAGGGATTTTGTCATAGCCATACATCCGGGCGATCTCCTCCGCGATGTCCGCCTTATGCTCCACATCCTGCCGCCATGAAGGAACAATAATCTTTCCATCTTCAATTTTGAATTCCAGCGACAAAAGAATCTTGCGCATTGTCTCTTCGGAAATATTCGTTTCCAGGAACTGGTTGATCCAGGCCGGGTCAAACGGGATCTCTCTCGGAGTATCGTCAAAATTGCGCACGTCGATCATACCGTCGCCGACCGTCCCTGCGCCTAACTGCTCCACCAGATGGCAGGCGCGCAGCAACGCAGGCAGGCAATTCTGCGGATCCAGCCCCTTTTCAAAGCGGCCGGAAGATTCCGTACGCAATCCCAGCGCGCGGCTTGTCGTGCGTACGGAAGGGCCATCGAAGCAGGCAGATTCAAAGACCACAGTCGTCGTGTCATCCACGATGCCGCTGTATTCTCCGCCCATGATGCCGGCCACCGCCACGGGCTTGACTTCATCCGCGATCACCAGCATCGAAGGCTTGAGCGATCTGCGCACGCCGTCGAGCGTCACGATCTCTTCCCCTTCCCGTGCGCAGCGCACCGTAATGCCCTGCCCTTCCAGCAAGCGGTAGTCAAATGCATGCATGGGCTGGCCATATTCAAGCATGACGAAATTCGTGATATCCACGATATTATTGATTGGCCGCACGCCCGACGCACGCAGGCGCTCCCGCATCCAGCGGGGCGATGGCCCGATTTTGACGTTGGTCACGGTCTTGGCCATATAACGCGGGCACAGCGCCGGCTCTTCCACCTGCACATGCAGGAACGAGGAAACATCTGCCCCGCCGCCCTGCACATCCGTTTGCGGCATGGCGAAAGGAATTTGATACGTCGCCGAAGTTTCACGCGCCAAGCCGAGAACGGAAAGGCAATCCTGCCGGTTGGGCGTAATTTCAAATTCTATCGCAAAGTCGTCAAGCCCCAGCGCTTTACAAATGTCGTCCCCTGGTTTACACGGCTCCTCCAGCAGGAAAATGCCGTCTTCAATAGCATAGGGAAAATCATGCACCGTAAGTCCCAGCTCTCCCAGCGAGCACATCATCCCCTGGCTGGCCACGCCGCGCAGCTGGCCGGCATGAATTTCCTTTCCACCGGGCAGGCTGGCGCCGTCCAGCGCCACAGGGACCATATCCCCGGCAGAGACGTTCTTCGCACCGGTCACGATCTGCAGCGCGGCCGCTTGCCCCACGTCCACCTGGCACACCACGAGCTTATCCGCATCGGGATGCGGCTCGACGGAAAGAATTTTTCCCACCACGACATTATGAATGTCCTGTCCCAGCTGTTCGATGGTTTCCACTTTGGAGCCGGACATGGTCATATCTTCGCTGAAGCGCTTGGGAATCACTTCGATTTTGATATAATCGGAAAGCCATTTCAGAGACAAACGCATAAAGCAAACCTCCTTCGTTTTTCAGAACTGGTTGAGAAACCGCATATCGTTCTCAAACAGCAGGCGCATGTCCGTGATGTTATACCGCAGCATGGCGATCCGCTCCAGCCCTAAGCCGAAAGCAAAGCCGCTGTATTCCTCCGGATCAATGTCGCACTCGGCCAGCACCTTGGGATGTACCATACCGGCGCCAAGGATCTCAATCCAGCCTTCTCCCTTGCACAGGCGGCAGCCTTCGCCATGGCAGGCAAAGCATTGCACATCCATCTCTGCCGACGGCTCCGTGAAGGGGAAATGATGCGGGCGGAAACGCGTCTTGGTCTCTTCTCCGTAAAGCGCTTTGGCAAACACGTCAAGGGACCCTTTCAGGTCGGACATGGTGATGCCATGGTCGACAACCAGTCCCTCCATCTGATGAAACATCGGCGAGTGCGTCGCGTCCACCTCGTCCGAACGATAGACCCGGCCCGGTGCAACCACACGGATCGGCGGCTTGGTCTGCTTCATTACGCGCACCTGAACCGATGAGGTCTGCGTGCGCAGCAGCACATTATCGTCAATATAAAACGTATCCTGCGTATCGCGCGCAGAGTGGTTTTTCGGCATGTTGAGCGCTTCGAAATTATAGTAATCATATTCAATCTCCGGCCCGCTCGCGATGGAAAATCCCATACCGATGAAAATGTCACGAATTTCATTGGTGACGATCGCCAACGGGTGCCGGTGCCCCAGAGGGCGCGGCGTACCCGGCATGGTCACGTCAAGGGTTTCGGCCTGCAGCCGCGCTTCCAGCGCCGCTTCCTCCATTTTGTTCATGCATTCGGCGAAATGCGCTTCCAGCTCCGCGCGCACTTCGTTTGCCAGCTGACCGATGACCGGCCGCTCTTCCGCGGACAGCTTCCCCATCTGCTTGAGCACGCCTGTCAGCTCGCCCTTCTTGCCCAGAAACCGCACCCGCAGCTCCTCCAGCTCCTGTTTGGAGCGGACGTTCTCCAGCGCGGCATGCGCCGCAGTCCTGATCGCATCCAACTGCTCTTTCATGATCGTTGCTCCTTCCATTCGATTTTCCAAAATTTCTGGTTGTTTTTCATTCGCGCGGACACAAAAAAAGCCTTCCTCCCCTGTCAGGGACGAAAGCTCTCGCTTCGTGGTACCACCCTACTTCGCCGCAAAACGGCCTTTCCCGGGAGCCAGCACTCCCGCTGCATATAACGGTGCATCCCGTCCCTGCCTACTGTTCGTTCAGCTGGGCCGCTCCAAAGTGAACTTCAGCCATGTCCGCCCTGACGGCGCTCGCAGCAAATGCACCGTCTCTCTGTACAGGACCCTTTTCCACGGCTTACTCTCTTCTTCTCCGCGTTATTCTTTTTGAAGCGCGAAAAGTTTCGCATTTTTGCGCTTCATTGGTTATTAAGATACTACGCTTCCCGCCACTTGTCAAGCATTTTTCCCGCAAATCTTGTATACAAACGGATTTTATGGTATAATTGTCCCAAAATATGGCCGGGAAATTTTCATTGACAAAACGGGAAAACGGAGGAAACAAATATGATGGATATTTATGAAGAACAACTCGTACGCCGGCAGTTGACGCAAAAAGAACAGCTGACTCGCTATTTCCTTTATGGCTGCCTTTCTGTCGCGCTGGTTCTGCTTGCCGTGTGGGGGTTCTTTTTTAATCAATTCATTGTGCGGCTGCTGTTCCTTGTGGCAATCGTGCTCGTCATTTGCGACTATTATTATTTTCACAAGGTTCTTTACCGCCTGTCCACGTGCATTGAATATGAATATATCCTTACCAACTGGGACTTGGATTTTGACAAGATCGTGGCGCGCTCTGAACGCAGCCGCCTGATCAGCGTTAACCTGCACTCGGTGGAATGCCTCACGCCGGTGGAACTCGCGACCCCGGCGGAGCAGGAAGACGGCAACTTCCGCACTCTGGCGGACGTCAGCATCGGTCCGGACACCCCGGGAGTCTATTATCTCATCAGCGACGGGGATAAAACCGGCCGCACGCGTATCGCTTTCTCCCCTTCCGAGAAATTGCTGGACGCCATGCGGCCCATGATCGCGTCCAAATTTCGCCGTGCATGACGGCAACCGTTATTTCCGAAACTCGGCAGCGCATTTTTCTGCATAAGACAAAATAAAATTGCACAAATATTGGATCAGGGAGGGTAACGACAATGAAGGTACTCACAGCAAAAGAAATGCAGCAGACAGAAGCGCGCGTCACCCTGGAAGCCGGCATCCCGCTGGTGCGTCTGATGGACAATGCAGGCTCCGCCGCGGCGCGCGTCATCCGCAACACCTTTGACGTCCGGCGCGCCAAATGCGTCGTGGTCTGCGGCAATGGCAACAACGGCGGAGACGGCTTGGTAGTCGCCCGCAAGCTGCAGGAGGCGGAAGCGGATGTCAGCATCATCCTGGCATCCGGCGCACCGCGCACGCAGGATGCGCAGTCCATGCTGGAGCGGGTGAAGATGCTGGACATTCCCCTTTACGATCTGACGGGTTCGCCGACAGAAATCGGTGTTCTCCTCTCCAGCTGTGATCTGATTGTGGACGCGATCTTTGGGATTGGGTTCCATGGCGACGTCTCCCCGTTTCATGCGAACCTGATTGACCGGATCAACCGCAGCTCTGCGGTCGTCTATTCGCTCGACATCCCCAGCGGTATCCATGCGGACACGGGCGATGTGGGCCTGTGCTGTGTGCATGCGGATTGCACCATTTCCTTCACTGCGCCCAAGCCGGCGCATGTCAACGTTCAATGCTCGGCATACTGCGGCCGGATTGAAGTGGTGGATATCGGCATTCCGCAGCAACTTTTGCAGGAAGCGTCCTCGTCCCTGGCGCTGATCGATAAGGACATGGTGCGCAATGCGTTGCCCTCCCGGCGAATTGACGCCAATAAAGGCGATTTTGGCCGCCTGCTCGCGTTTTGCGGCAGCTACAGCATGCCCGGCGCAGCGTTGCTCGCCTCCTCTGCCGCGGTGCGCAGCGGCGTGGGTCTCGTGCAGTTGGCGATCAACGCGCAGGCTTACCCGCTGGTCGCAGGGAAAATTCCCGAAATCACCTATCTCCCCCTTCCGGCCAAAAGCGCGGTCTCGATCGATTTCGACGCGGCCTGTCCTGATATTTCCCGCGCGCTTTCCCGCGCGACCTGCGTGCTGTTCGGCTGTGGGATTTCGACCGATCCGCAGAATGTTTCCCTGCTGGCGTTTGTTCTGGAAAACGCGCGTTGCCCGATTGTGCTGGACGCCGATGGTATAAATCTGCTGGCGCAGAATATAGATTTATTACAAAAAGCTTCCGCCCCGATCGTGATGACGCCGCATCCCGGCGAAATGGCGCGCCTGCTTGGGCGTAGTGTGGAGGAAGTGCAGAGCAGCCGGCTGGACACCGCGCGGGAAGCAGCGTCACGTTTCGGCGCGGTCGTCGTGCTCAAAGGCGCCTATACGCTGGTTGCCGCACCTTCTGGTCTCGTGTTGTGCAACAATACTGGCAACCCGGGCCTTGCGACTGCAGGTTCCGGCGATGTATTGGCCGGGATGATCGCCGCTTTCGCAGCCCAGGGGATCGAAGGCCTGGATGCGGCCATGAGCGGCGTTTATCTGCACGGCCTTGCGGGCGATGCCTGCGCCGCTCGGCTGTCCCAATACGCCATGACGCCTTCCGATCTGGTGGAGGAGCTGCCGCATACGCTTTTGCATCTTTTTGAACGTTAGGATGATCTGCATTGAAAAGGGTTATCGCTGCCGTCGTGTCCGTTGGGTTTCTCGTTGTGTTATTTGCCGTGCTTGTCTCCTGCCGGGGGCAGGAGCCGGAACCAAACGGTTTGGATCTGCTGCGCAAGCCCTTTTCCTGTGAAATGCGTTTCTCCGTTGCACAACGGGAATTCACCGCGCTGTTTACAAAATATAGCAGCGACAATCTTCTCCTGGAAATGCAAACGCCGGAATCCGTCGAAGGCCTTGGATTCGGTTACACACCGGAGGAAGTCAGCGTTTCGCTCAAAGGCGTCAAGCTGTCGCTCGCGCTCGATCAGTTCCCGATGTCCTCTGTGGGAAATATCCTCTTTTCCCTATATAACGAGTCGGGCGGCGAGGATTTGCAGGTCACGCGGCAGGGGGATGAACTGTTGCTGACACAGCCGGTTTTCTCTGACACCGCGGTTATTGTGTTCGATGCGCAAACGCTTGTGCCCAAACGGATGTACACAGAAAAATCTGGATTATCCATTGATTATTCCAACTACGTTCTGCTGGATGCGTAATTGCCGTTTTATACAGTCCACAACGGCCGCCTAAGCCGCGCATCTTTTCTGCGCCGCTTGGCGGCTGTTTGTTCGAATGGATTTTGTGAAAAAGAGCAAGAAAGAAGGACAAAAAATGAGAATCGCAAAAAAAATGACGGAACTCATTGGTAATACACCACTGCTGGAAGTAACCCGCCTGGAGCGGCAGCACGGCCTCTCGGCGCGTGTTTTAGTCAAGATCGAAAGCTTCAATCCCGCAGGCAGCGTCAAAGACCGCGTCGCACTCGCGATGGTAGAGGATGCGCTGCAACGCGGCGTTCTGAAGGAAGGAGATGTCATCATCGAGCCGACCAGCGGCAATACTGGCATTGGACTTGCCGCCGTGGCCGCATGCTATGGACTTCGCGTTATTCTCACCATGCCTGAAACCATGAGCCAGGAGCGTCAAAAGCTCATCCGGGCTTACGGCGCGCAGATTGTGCTCACACCGGGTGAGCTGGGGATGCAGGGCGCAGTGGACAAGGCTGAGCAACTGCATCGCGCTCTGCCAGGCAGCATGATCGCCGGGCAGTTCTCCAATCCCGTCAACCCTGCTGCACACGTCGCTACCACCGGGCCGGAAATCTGGCGGGATACCGATGGACAGGTGGACATTTTCGTCGCGGGCGTGGGTACCGGCGGGACGCTTTCCGGCGTCGGAAGTTTCCTCAAGGAGAAAAATCCGCGCATCCAGATCATCGCCGTCGAGCCGAAAGAATCGCCGTTGCTGTCGGGCGGCACAGCCGCGGCACACGGCATCCAGGGAATCGGCGCGAATTTTATCCCCGAAAATTTCCGGCGTGACCTCCCTGACGAGATCTTCCCTGTCGCCACACAGGACGCCGTACGCACTGCAAAAGCCCTCACGCAGCAGGAAGGCGTTTTCGCCGGTATTTCCTCCGGCGCAGCTCTGTTTGCCGCATTATCCGTTGCTGCACGGCCGGATAATGCGAATAAAACCATCGTTGCGTTGCTGCCCGACACCGGCGAACGGTATTTGTCCACGGCGTTGGGCGATCCCGACGCAGAGTAACCGGAAAAACAAAGGGCACATTGTGTACCGCACGGATGTTTTCTGCTGCCAACATGCCATCTTGGTGCGTTCATCTGTTTATAGCTGCGTCTGCTGAATTCATGCCACAAAAAAGCAGACGCAGTTTTTATAAACTTTTTCCCTTATCTGCCCCTACCTTCGGCGAACAAAATGGCAACGCGCCCGACGCAGCTGGAATCGATATAGACCCGTTCCCTGCCTGGCGACATCCTCTCACTGTCAGGCTGTAGTCTTGTTCCCCTTCACTTCCACCGCTGGATCCGTGGTATTTTTGCGGCAGGCAAGGCCGGCGAGGCTAGACATGCGCCCGGGCGAGAGAAACGCGGCCAACCGCCTGTTTGACATCACAAAAAGTGTTTTCCCTGGTTTACTCAGGGCAGATTCGGCATATACCGCCTTGCATAAAGGGGAAAGACGCTATCATTCCGGTAAACACTCTTGTCAATCTATGAATTTTTCTTGCCGACAGAATCAGAATGATCGCAATAGCAAGTAAAAAAAGGGGACCTTGGATCCAGCGTCCACGAATTTCAAGCGGACCATTTACCAAAATAAAAAAGCGAGACAGACGTCTCGCTTTTTTATTTTACACTCATTCCTCCTGCAACCGTTCCATAACTTTGAGGAAAATCGCACATTCCACGCGCTTGCGCTCCAGTTCGCAGGAAACTTTATGCGGCGTGAAAATATCTTTTGCATATTTGTGATTGTTCGCGTTACAGCCGCCGCTGCAGTAAAACCTCGCCCAACATTCCGGACAATCTTTTTTATTGTATACATTGGCCGTGGCAAACGTGTGTTTGAGCTCTTTGTTGAGCTCTCCCGTCAAGACGCTGCCCATGCAGAACTGCGCATCGCCGACGAACTGATGGCAGGGATAGATATCGCCATCCGGCGTGATCGCGACATATTCATTGCCCGCGCCGCAGCCGCGAAGCCGCTTGATGGCACAGGGGCCCTGCTCGAGATCGATCATGAAATGGAAAAAGTTGAAGGCCTTCCCTGCCTTTTTCCTCTCCCACAGCACAGTCGCGAGCTTCTCATATTCCTCCTGAATGCGCGGCACATCTTCCTCCGTGATGGCATAAGGTTCGCCGGGATCTGCGACCACCGGCTCCACGGAAATCTGATCGAACCCGAGGGAAGCCAGGTGCAGCACATCCTCACAAAAATCCAAATTGTATTTGGTAAAAGTACCGCGGACATAATAGTCCCCTTCGCGCATCTGGACAAATTTCTGGAAATGCGGGACAATCTGGTCATAAGACCCCATCCGGTCGACGCGATGGCGCACGCGGTCATTGACCTCTTTCCGCCCGTCGAGCGACAGCACCACATTGCTCATTTCCCGGTTGATGTATTCCATTTTCGGCTCATCCAGCAGGACGCCGTTAGTGGTGATGGTGAAACGGAAATTCTTGCCGAATTCCTTCTCCCGGCTGCGCGCATATTCGACAATCTGCTTGACGACCTCAAAATTCATCAGCGGCTCGCCGCCGAAGAAATCCACCTCCAAATTGCGACGGTTGGCGGATTTTTCCAGCAGGAAATCAATGGCCGCCTTCCCTACTTCAAACGGCATTTTCATGCGTCCGCCGCCAAAGTCGCCTGTGGAAGCGAAGCAATAGTCGCAGCGCAGATTGCAGTCATGCGCGATATGCAGGCACATGGCCTTGATGGGCGAATCGATATCCGTGCGCACGGTGAAATGCTCGTCCGGCGTGAACAGCAGCCCATCCTGATACAGCGCATAAATCTCCCCATAAGATTCCTTGAGCAGATCCGAAGGATATTCCTCCTCCAGCGCGGTCAGCGCCTGCTGCGGAATCGTCTCCGAAAGCGGCGGGGTAAGATAATCCAGCAGATCATAAATGATCTTATCCACCACATGCACTGCGCCGCTGTGAATATCCAACACAATATAGATCCCGTTTTGGGTATATTTGTGAATCATTTTTCATTCCTCCATCTATTTGAAACGGAAAGGCCCGCAGGCTTTCCGTGGCGCATCCCGGCAGAGCAAAACAAAACGGGGACAATCGTCCCCGTCAGCGCGCATGCCTTTTGGGCAAGATTATTCCTTATCTTTCTTCAGATTTTCACACTTCTGGTTGGCAACCGTGCAGGAAGTCTTGCAGGCGGACTGGCAAGAAGTCTGGCATTCGCCGCAGCCGCCCTTGATCGCGCTGGCCTTGAGCTTCGCTCCGGAAATCGTTTTGATGTGCGTCATTTCGAACACTCCTCCAAAAAATTTCTTTCCCTCGACCTTTTTGTCCATTATATCATAAGGATGCAGATATTTCAATCACTTTCTTCGAATATTCATCGCGAGGATGCCGCCCAACGCGCCAAAACCGACAGAGAAAAGCGCCTTGATCAGAAACGTCCCAAACAGATTGAGCGCAAAGCCGGCGGCCGCCCCAATCAGCGACACGACCAGAATATAAAGCGCCCCCACCACGGATCCCATGATCAGCCCGTTCTGCCGCGCCAGACGCGCGCAGGCAAAGCCTCCGAACAAGGTCGAGAGGCTGATGATAATAAAGGACAGGAAATATCCGCTGTTGCGCGGCAGATTCTGAATCAGCATGAAAACAGAAAACAAAATCAGCAGCACAATACTGCTCACAACCGCGACAACCACGCCCATGGCGATGGGTTTGACACAATGCTTGGCATCGATCCGCACACGATTACTCATCTCATAACACTCCCGAATTCAGCTTTGTTTCATCTTTATTCAGAAGTGTCCAAGAATATGTGTCAAATGCTCCGGATTCTCATTCGTCGTGGATCGTCTCGTTGGACGCGATGGCGATCTTGAGCAGCTTGATCTTGGTGCGGTCGGCCCCCGTCTCCAGCACAACGGTGTCCTCCTTGATGCTGACGATCCGGCCCACGATTCCCCCCGTCGTGGTGACATTGTCGCCCACCTGCAAGTCGTTTCTCATCTTCGCGATGGCTTTATCCTTCTTGCTCTGCGGCCGGATGAACAGGAAATAGAACACCAGCACCATAACCACCAGCAACCCAAGGGAAATCCACGTTTGCACGTTGCCGTTCATAATCAATACCTCCATGTTTTCAATTACGCTTTATTATATCGCCGCCTTCGCGGGAAATCAACAGTTTTCTTTGTCCTCCAAAGCACTTTGCAGCAAACTTTCCAGCTCCTTGGCCGTAAAGTGATAGGACTTTTCACAGAAATGGCAGGTGATTTCCGTCACTTCCTGCTCCTCAGCAAGCCGACGAAGCTCGGTCTCGCCCAGGCTCAACAGGGTGCGTTCGACAAATTCTCTGCTGCAATGGCAGCGATAGGCCGTTGGAATTTCATCAAGCACCTCAAACTCCATTCCTGCGAACACACGAGCGGTCATGTCCTGCAAGGAAAGCCCGCTGTCCAGCATTGCCGTCACATCCGGCAGCGCGGCGACATTGCGTTCCAGCTGCGAGACAACCGCCTCATCCGCCATAGGCAGCAGCTGCATCAGCAGGCCGCCCGCCGCGCGGATATGCAGGTCCGTGTCCACCAGCACGCCCAGTGCGCAGGCGGTAGGAATTTGCTCACTCCTGGCAAAATACTGCGTGACGTCCTCCGCGATCTCCCCGGAAACCAGCGGAACAGAACCGGAATATGGCTCCCGCAGGCCCAAATCCTTGACCACGTAAAGATTTCCTTCCCGGCCGACAGCGCCGGAAACATCCAAATGGCCCCGCGCATTGAGCGGCAAATCCACCAGAGGATTATTCACGCAGCCTCGCACATTGCCGTGCGAATCGGAAACCGCCAGGATCGTGCCAGCCGGCCCGTTGCCCTGAATGCGCAGCGTGACGCTGTCCTTTTCTCCTTTGAGCGTGATCCCCATAAGCGATGCGGCGGTCAGCGTGCGCCCAAGCGCGGCGCTGATCGTCGGCGTTGTATGATGGATCGTCCTTGCTTCTTCCACGATTTCCCTGCTGTCTGTGGCGAAGCAAACGGCGCTGCCGTCTTTGGTGATCGACCGAAGAATCCGGCTCATGCAGCTCGTCCTTTCTTTCATAGGTAATAGGTAATTGGGCATTTTGTGTAAGCTTGCCTACGGATATCTTGACGCATTCATACCCGTGCAGATAGGTTCTCCTTACGTTCTCCTTTTTTGCGCCACATAATGAATCCGCTGCGTTGTTTTCCCCACCGGCTCCAAAGCGTAATCGGCAAAACGCCCAAGAAGCTCCAGACCGCTGGCAGAAAGCTGCCTGCAAAGGAAATCATCGCTGTGATAATATTCACAGAAATCTTCGGTTTCCCTTCGGTATTTTCCCCCGACCGGGCTGAACAAATCCAGGTGAATTTGCAGCCGCCCGGCCCGGTAAGCATTCTGCCAGACGCAGTATACCGCCGGCAAGTCATATACAAACGTTTCATTGCCCAAAATGCGGGAAAACTTATATTCGCTGTCCACGTCAAATACAAACAGTCCACCCGGCGCGAGAAACAGCGAAACCCGGTCGAACACCGCCGGCAATGTCTCCGGCGGAATATGATTGACCGCGTCAAGGTTACACACTACCGCATCGACCGTACCGTACAGATCCAATTCCTGCATCGACTGATGCAAAAACAGAATATCCAGTCCAAGGCGCTGCTTCTTTTCCGCGGCGGCCGCCAGCATGCTCTCCGAAGCATCGCAGCCGATTACCTCATAACCGCAGCGCGCCAGCTCGACGGAGAGCGCCCCTGTCCCGCACGCCAGATCCAGCACAATCTGCGGCGCACAGCCGAACCGGTCGAACACCGCCTGATAAAATTGCGCGGTCTGCGCATAATCCACATCCGGCATGAGCGCGTCATAAAAACGCGCCAGCACATCATAGGCAGCCATCAATCCTTGATCCTTTCCATCACCATACGGTATCCGTCGCTGCCATAGTGCAGGCAGCGGTTGACGCGACTGATCGTTGCGGTGCTGGCGCCGGTTTTCTGCACAATCTCGCTGTAGTGCGTGTCGCTTTCCAGAAGCCGCGCCACGCTCAATCGCTGCGACATGGATTTGATCTCCGCGATGGTGCAAAGATCATCAAAAAAAGCATAGCATTCATCCAACGTTTGCAGGGACAAAATGGCACGAAACAGATAATCCATGTTTTCGTCCCGAATCTTTTCCAGCATCGCGCTCCCGGCCTTTCCATTCCGTATTGTGTCTCGACGGGGCAAAAGAAATAAGAAGCTCCTACTTTTCCCCCGGGCACTATTCCATTTGCTTCATTTGCGTGCTTTATAAGTTTAACACAATAAAATGAAAAAGTAAATGCCTCATCGCTTGCTTATTCACAGTCGTTGCGAAGAAGATCTTCGTAAGTCTCCCGCCGCACAGCAACACGCGCGCGGCCCTGAGAGACCAACACCATCGCCGGACGGGGAATACGATTATAATTGGAGGACATGGAGTAATTATACGCACCGGTAGCCAACACCGCCAGCACATCGCCCGGCCGCGGTGCCTGGATCATGGTATGCTCCTGCAAAATGTCGCCGCTTTCACAGCAGCGGCCCACCACCGTCGCTTTGAAGTCCCGCGGGTCACCCGCCCGGTCGGCGATCGCCAGCGTATAGGGAGACTGATAAAGCGCATAGCGAGGATTATCTGCCATGCCGCCGTCAACAGCGACATAGGTGCGGATTCCCTTGATCTCCTTGAT
The DNA here is from genome assembly GCA_904420005.1 of Candidatus Tabaqchalia intestinavium. Lineage (GTDB taxonomy): Bacteria > Bacillota > Clostridia > Oscillospirales > CAJFTT01 > Tabaqchalia > Tabaqchalia intestinavium. The sequence continues at coordinate 142,210 of CAJFTT010000042.1, forward strand.
CGCGCCGACTGTGTACAGCGTAATCCCCGCCGGACCGACAATCGACCGGCCCGGCTCGATCCCGAGACGCGGCAGCGGAAAGCCTTCCGCGTCGCAGGCAGCCTTGACAGCCTGCGTCAGCAAGCGAATGCATTCATCCAACTCCACCGGGTCATCTTCCGGCAGATAGCGAATCCCGAACCCGCCGCCCAGATTCAGTTCCCCCAATGTGACGCCATGCTGCCGCCGGATCTGTGCGAGAAACGCGATCATGATCTGCGCCGCATGGGCAAACGGCTCCATATCGAAAATCTGCGAACCAATATGGCAATGCAGTCCTGCAAGCGTCAGATGCCGGCACTGCAGCGCGCGGGCCACAGCTTCCTCGGCTTCCCCATTCTCCAGCGCCAGGCCGAATTTGGAATCGATCTGCCCGGTGCGGATGAAGCTATGCGTATGTGCATCCACGCCCGGCTTGATGCGGAAATAAATCCGCACTTGCTGGTCCTGCTCAGCCGCAATGGCTTCCAGGCGCTCCAGCTCATAGAGGTTATCCACTACAAAACAGTCGATCTTCGAATCCAGGCCAAACCGCAGCTCTTCCTCCGTTTTGTTATTCCCATGGAAATGAATCCGCTCAGCCGGGAAACCGGCGCGCAGCGCCGTGAACAGCTCTCCGCCGGATACCACGTCCAGGTGCATACCTTCTTCGGCCATAATTTTACATATGGCGACACAGGATAAGGCTTTCGAAGCATAGCTGACGTTCGCATTGCCGTCATAATACTTGCCGAACGCGTCCAGCAACGCGCGGCAATTTTTCCGGATCAGATCCTCGTCCATGAGATAAAGCGGCGTCCCGTATTCTTTGGCCAGCGCGAGCGTGTCCAACCCGCCGAACGTCAGATGCCCGCGTTCATTGACCCCGAGATTCTCCGAAACATACATAGGCTCATTCCTCCATCGCTCGGTAAATTTCCCTGAGGATTTCCGGCGCGCCGAGCCGCGATTTTGCCGAAAAGGGAATGATCGCGCGCGTCAATGGCGACGACCAGTTTGTCTGGAAGTATTCCAGCATCGTGCTGCTTTCCGTTTTGTTGAGCTTGTCCTGTTTGGTCAACACCAGGATATGCGGCAGCTGCATTTCCCGGATAAATGCCAGCATATCCCGATCGTTTTGCGTCACTTCATGCCGCATATCCAGCAGCTGCACCAGCAGGGATATCGTTCTTCCACTGGTGAAATACCGATCCACCACCGGAGACCAAGCGTGCAGCTCAGCTTTGGAGACCTTGGCATAGCCGTATCCCGGAAGATCGACAAACCGGCAAGTATTATCAATGTTATAAAAATTGATGGTAACCGTCTTTCCCGGCGTGGAACTGACACGCGCCAATGCCTTACGGCCGGTGAGAACGTTGATCATGGAGGATTTCCCCACATTGGATTTCCCGGCAAAAGCGATTTCCGGCAGGGTCTGCGGCAATAGCTGATCCGCCCGACCAGCGGAGATTTCCAGCGTGATCCGATTGAAATTCACCGTCTTTCCTCCTGTCTCAGGCATCCCGTTCTGCCGCGGGATGAGGCTGCTGCGGTGCGCGGGAACGGCGGGCCGTTTGCGCGGCAGCTGTCTTTTTTCCCTTTGCGATCTCTGTCGAACGTGTGGGTTCCTCCCGCACCAGCGCGACAGAAAGCACCTGATCAAATTCCGATGCTGGCACGAACTGCAGCTTCTCCCGGACAGCGCGGTCCACTTCCGCCAGAGAAGAAAGGTTCTCCTGCGGGATCACCACCGTGCGCATGCCGGATTTGAGCGCCGCCATGGTTTTTTCCTTCAGGCCGCCGATCGGCAGCACACGACCGCGAATAGTGATCTCCCCGGTCATGGCGACTTCGTGCCGCACAGGACGGTTGGTGAGCGCAGACACGAGCGCCGTCGCGATCGTGATACCCGCTGATGGCCCGTCCTTCGGCGTCGCCCCGTCGGGCACATGGATATGAATATCTTTTGTTTTGTAAAACTGCGGATCGATTCCCAGCGCAGCACCGCGCGCGCGAAGATAACTGACGGCAGCCTTGGCCGATTCCTTCATCACGTCGCCCAACGAGCCTGTAAGCTCCAGCTTTCCGCTGCCTTCCATGACGTTGACCTCAATCTGCAGCATCTCCCCTCCGACAGATGTCCAAGCGAGGCCGTTCACCACACCGATCTCGTCTTTCTTCGCAAGCGGATCTTTGCTGAATTTCGCAGGGCCAAGCAATTCTTCGAGGGATTTTTCTGTAAAGCGAATGGACTTTTCACCCGTTGATACGAGTTGTTTCGCGGCCTTTCTGCACAACGCAGCGATCTCTCGTTCCAGCTGCCGCACGCCTGCCTCCCGTGTATATTCCGCAATCAACCGATGCAGCAGACCGTCGCTCAGATGCAGCATCTTGCTGTTGAGGCCGTGCTTTTTCATCTGCTTTTTCACCAAATGCTCTTTTGCGATATGGAATTTCTCTTCCGCCGTATAAGAAGTCAATTCGATCACTTCCATCCGGTCGAGCAGCGGACGCGGAATGGTATCCAGCGTATTGGCCGTCGTGATAAACAGCACGTCGCTCAGATCGAAAGGCAGCTCAATGTAGTGATCACGAAATTCCACATTTTGCTCCGCGTCCAGCACTTCCAGCAGCGCAGAGGCGGGATCACCGCGATAGTCGTTGCCGAGCTTATCGATCTCATCGAGCAAAATTACGGGATTGCGGCTTTTGGCCGTTGCAACAGCGTTGATAATCCTGCCGGGCATGGCGGCGATATAGGTTTTGCGATGCCCTCGAATCTCCGCCTCATCCCGGATACCGCCCAGCGACAGACGCGCAAAGTTTCTATGAATCGCTTTGGCAATGGAGCGGGCAATGGATGTTTTCCCCACGCCCGGCGGTCCGACCAGGCAAAGAATCTGCCCTTTCAGTTCCGGCGCCAGTTTCTTGACGGAAATGAATTCCAAAATGCGCTCCTTGACCTTCTCCAGGCCGTAATGATCGCGTTCAAGCACTTTGGCAGCCTTCGCGACATCGTATGTATCCTTGGTGAAGGTATTCCACGGCAGGCCGATCACGGTGTCAAGATAGTTCTTGAGCACAGCGGCATCATGCGAACCCGCCGGCATTTTGAGCAGCTTATCAATTTCTTTATGCAGTTTTTCCGCGGATTCCTCCGGCAGATGCAGCTTGTCCGCTTCCTCGTGGTAGCGCGCAGCTTCTTCCTGGGGATTGTCTCCTTCTCCCAGCCGGGCAGAAAGCTGCCGGATCTGCTCGCGAATATAAAACTCTTTCTGGTTCTGATCAATTGCATCGCGAACCTGCTCATGGATCTCATTCTCCATGGCGAGAATTTCGTTCTCCTGCTCCAGAATGCTGGATACAAGTTCCAGCCGGCGCAGTACGTGACGCTCCTCCAGCACGCGCTGTTTTTGTTCCGGCGGGAATGGCGCATGATTCGCGATATAATCCGCCAGATAACCGGCATCCTGAGCCGCCATGATATTCATCATGATTTCCGACGGCACATGCTGTACAAGCTCTGAATATTCCTCGAACAAGCCTTGCGTCACACGGATAGCGGCCTGCACGCGCACCGCATCCTGATCGTCGTGCAGATCCGGCAGTTCCCGCGGCACAGCAGACCAATATTTCCGACCGTGCAGCGTTTCTGTCCTGCGGGCACGGCAAATGCCCTCCACTGTGATGCGAACATCCTCGCCCGGTACTTTGACGACTTGTCGAATCTTCGCGATTGCGCCGATTTCATGCAGCTGCTCAGGTGACGGATCCTCTTCGCGCGGATCCTTCTGCATGCAGAGGAAAAGCGTTTGATCCCCTTCAACGGCCGCTTCCACCGCGGCAATAGAATATTCCCTTCCGGCCTCAAAGCTGAGCACCATATTGGGAAACACGGTCAGTCCTCGCAGCGCCAAAAGCGGCAATGCGTTATGTTGTTCATTCATGCTGTTTCTCCCCGTCCTCGGCGGTGCATTCCAGTTTCTTCCTCCCCGCCGCAAGAGAAAGAACTTCCTACGCCCGGCCGCCAGCCAAACTGGCAGCAAATACATCGATGAAAACGGAATAAGGCAACCGCACAGGTTGCCTTATTCCTTCAAGACGCTGATTTATTTTTCGGACCGGTGCGCATCGGTATATTTAATTGGCGCGGTTTTTTCTCCGGATTCCGGAGAACCTCCACCGGCGCGTCGCCAGTGATGCAGGCTTCTGTGACCACCACTTTGTCGATCGTATAATCCGACGGCGCGTGGAACATCACGTCCTGCAAAGTATTTTCCAGTATAGCGCGCAGTCCGCGCGCCCCGGTTCCGAGCTCGATCGCCTTGTCCGCGATGGCGCGCAGCGCCTCCGGTGTGAAGGCAAGCTCGATCCCATCCAGTTTGAAAAGTTTCTGATACTGCTTGACGAGAGAGTTTTTCGGCTCGGAGAGAATACGAACCAGCGCGTCGCGGTCCAAGCTCTCCAGCGTATTGATGGACGGAATCCGTCCCACCAGCTCCGGAATCAAGCCAAATTTCACCAGATCCTGCGGGATCACCTTGGCCAAAATCTGATCGTGCTCCTCCTTGGACTCCTTTTCATTGGAGGCGGCGAAACCGATAACCGATTTCCCAAGGCGATTGCGGATGATCGTTTCAAGCCCATCAAACGCGCCGCCCAGAATAAAGAGAATGTTCTTTGTGTTGATCGGGATGGTCTGCATTTGCGGATGCTTGCGTCCGCCCTGGGGCGCGACCGTCGCGACAGTTCCCTCCAGGATCTTCAGAAGCGCTTGCTGCACGCCTTCACCGCTGACGTCCCTTGTGATGGAAACATTCTCCGATTTCCTGGAGATTTTGTCCACCTCATCAAGGTAAATGATGCCGATTTCCGCGAGCGAGACATCATAATCCGCCGCCTGGATCAGGCGCAGGAGAATATTTTCCACATCGTCGCCCACATAACCGGCCTCGGTCAACGTCGTGGCGTCTGCGATAGCAAACGGCACATGCAGCATCTTGGCCAATGTCTGCGCCAGATAGGTCTTGCCCACGCCCGTCGGACCGAGCAGCAGGACATTACTTTTTTGCAGCTCAACGTCGTCGTCCGAATCATTGGAATAAATCCGCTTGTAATGATTATATACCGCAACAGACAGCGCAATCTTCGCGCGATCCTGTCCGATTACATACTCATCCAGCGTCTTTTTCATCTCCGCCGGATTCGGAAGTCGGGGCGTTTCCTTCTTTGCCGGCGTCTGCGCAGACGGCCGCGGGAACTTCAGGCCGTCGTTGCGCATGATGTCCATGCAAATCTGCACGCAGCTGTCACAGATATAAACCCCATTATTGGCGATCATATGCTCCACTTCCGCCTGGCTTCTCCCGCAGAAAGAGCAGCAAATCGGCTGCTTGGAATCATTTTTCGGCATAACTACACCTGTACAATCCTTACATTTAGTGTTTCACAATAATTTTGTCAATCAGGCCATACTTCACGGCATCTTCCGCGCTCATGAAATTGTCGCGTTCCGTGTCGCGCTCAATGGTTTCCAGCGGCTGGCCCGTGTTCGCGCTGAGGATGATGTTCAGCTTTTCCCGCGTACGCAGAATATGATCGGCGTGAATCTTGATGTCCGACGCCTGTCCCTGCGCGCCGCCGAGCGGCTGATGGATCATGATCTCGCTGTTGGGCAGGGCAAAGCGCTTGCCACGCGCGCCCGAGGAAAGCAGGAACGCGCCCATACTCGCCGCCATGCCGATGCAGATGGTGGAAACATCCGGCTTGACATACTGCATGGTGTCGTAAATCGCCATGCCCGCCGTAACAGAACCGCCGGGACTATTAATATAAAGATGAATATCCTTTTCGCTGTCCTGGCTTTCCAGATACAGAAGCTGCGCGACCACCAGGCTCGCAGACGTGTCGTTGACTTCTTCCGAAAGCATAATGACGCGGTCATTCAGCAGTCGGGAAAAAATGTCATACGAACGTTCACCGCGGTTTGTCTGTTCAATTACCATCGGGACCAAACTCATGACGATCACTCCTTCTTCAAACGAATATAGTGTGGGCAAATTTTGCCACCTTCATGCAAGAGAGTTTCCGATGCAAATAAATTTTTCACACCAAAAGTGCTGAGATTATTCTTGGGGTTCTTCCTCTTTCTTCTCTTCCTCCGCTTTCTTGGTGCGCTTGGCAGCAGGCTTCTTGGCCGGCGCCTTCTTCTCCGCCGCTTCACCGATCACTGCGGTATCCTTGACAAGATCGATGGCGAGATTGATGGCAAGATCCTTGGCAACGTCTTCCGCCGGGATGTGCTTCTTGATCTCCTCGACCGTCATCTTGTAATTCTCCGCCAGCTTTTCAAATTCCTTCTCGATCGCTTCTTCTGTCGGCTTAAGTTCCTCTACCTCCACGATCTTCTCCAGCGCCAGACGAATCTTGACCTGCTTCTCCGCCTGCTCGCGGAAGGTCTTGCGGAATTCCTCCATCTGCATGCCGGTGTAGTTCATGTACATTTCCAGATTCATGCCCTGCATCTGCAGCCGATAGTCAAAATCCTGCACCATTCTGTCAATGGCGCTTTCAAACATGACCTCCGGGATCTCCGCCTGCATGCCGGCAATGATCTGATCGATCAGCTGATTTTCCACTTCCTGCTGCGCGGCCTTCTCCTTGCTCTCGGTCATCTTCGTGCGGATATCTTTCTTCAGATCCTCCAGCGTATCGAACTCACTGACGTCCTTGGCAAATTCATCGTCCAGCGCCGGCAGCTCTTTGATTTTCAGCTCATGCAGCTTGATCGCGAAAACTGCATCCTTGCCCGCAAGCTCTTTGGCGTGATACTCCTCCGGGAACGTCACCTTCACATCAAAGGCATCGCCCGCTTTGTGGCCGAGCATCTGATCCTCAAAGCCCGGGATAAACTGCCCGGAACCCAGCTCCAGGCTGAAATTCTCCGACTTGCCGCCGTCAAACGGCACGCCGTCGATCGTACCCTCAAAATCAAACACCGCCGTGTCGCCGTTCTGCGCTTCCCGATCTTCCGCCGTGATGATGCGCGCATTGCGCTCCCGCATACGGTTGATCTCCGCATCGACTTCTTCGTCGGTTACCTGCACCGCTTCTTTGGTCGCGGAGAGGTTCTTATATTCGCCCAGCGTCACCTCCGGCTTCGTGATGACTACAGCCTTGAATGTAAAGCCCTTATCCTTGCCAATTTCCGTGATCTCCATATCCTCACGGCCGACGACATCCAGTCCCGCTTCCTTCACTGCAGCCTCATAAGCGTCGCCATACAGCGCGGACACTGCATCGTCAAAAAACACACCCTCGCCGAAAAGACGCTCCACAATGGCCTGCGGCGCTTTTCCCTTGCGGAAGCCCGGCACATTCATCTTACGGATATTCTTGCGGTATGCCGCCGTCACCGCATCGCGGAAGCTCTGCGCGTCCACGGAAATCTCAAGCTCATATTTGTTGGTTGCAACGTTGGTTGAACTTTTCAGACTCATTTTCATATCCTCCCAATTTTTCGATCAAATAATTATAGCACACAAGATACACGTTTGCCAATATTTTTTATGAGAAAACTGTTAAATCTCGATTTTCACAGGGGTAAAATGCAGATAATCCGCCGATACAGGCGTAAACGCGATGCCGCGGCACGTGCCGCGAAACGCCGTAACCGCCGCATACCCATGCAAATGCCCATAAAAGCAGCGCCGCACATCAAAACGCTCCATAAGCTCCACGAGCGGCTCACAAACTTTGTCCCCCAGCACCGGCGGAAAATGCAGGAACACAATGCGCTCTCCTGTTTTTTCCGCGGCCGCCTGCAGCGAGAGCTCCAGCCGAAGCACTTCCCGTTTGGCGATTTTTTCCGAATATTGCTGGGCGTCAGAGAAAAACCAGCCGCGCGCACCGCAGATCACAGCGCCATCCACCTCGGCACAGTCGTTTTGCAGCAGAGATAAGGTATGAATGTCGTTCTCTTGCCAAAACTCCGCAGTTTTTTTGAGACTGTTCCACCAGAAATCGTGGTTGCCTTTGAGCAGAATTTTCCGGCCCGGCAGACGATCGACAAACCGAAAATCCGGCAAAGATTCCTCTAACGTCATGCCCCAGGAAAAATCGCCCGGCATCACCACTGTATCCTGCGGCGAGACACAGGCGCTCCAATTCTCTTCGATGCGCCTTACATAGTCCCGCCAGCCTGGGAACGCGTCCATGCTTTTGTTGGTACCCAGCGATAAATGCAGGTCGCTGATGGTGAATAACGCCATGGCAACCTCCTTTCAAAATTAAAAGAAAAAAATACCGCGCATGCTTCTCGGTCTACGGCAGATACTATAAAAGCACTCCAATTGAATTTCCTTTCAGACCAAAGTCCCGACGTTTTTCTGGTGAAAGCGAAAGGAAACCGTCTGACATTTTTGCCGGAATCCTCCGGCGATCGGTCGGGGTGCAAGAGTTTTTCCACTGTTTTTGAATTTTTGTGATTCCATGGCTGCGCCATTGCGGCGGGTCGAGTCTCACGGAAAGGATGGTTGTGACAATGGAAGACTATCGAAGCGAGAGCAAGCATAACAGCAAATGCCTCCAGGGAGTCTGCTGTGACGTTGTGAACTGCGAATATCACAACGAAAACCGCGAGTGTTGCGCGAAGCAAATCAAGGTCGGTCCCGGATACGCGACGAGCAGCACCGAAACCGTGTGCGACACCTTCAAGCCCAAGTCGCGCTAACCTTTAAGCAGGTTCCAAAGAACGCCCGCCTATCCGGTGGGCGTTCTTGTTTATTGCATAGTTTCTCCGGCACAGATTCCCCGCGCGCCGGCGATCACTTCCCGCCTACCATGCGCAGCACCGCCTGCGGCATCTCCTGCGCGCCGCAAACCTCGCCAAAGCGGACGGCTTTCCCTCTCAGGCCAGCCAGCTGCGCCGGCACAGGCATCTCGGAGATCTCCGCCAAACGATCCAGCAACGCGAAATCGTCCATCCCCTCTTCCAGCTTACCCAGCGCCTCGAGCACACTCTGCGGAAATTTATACGGGCTGGCCGTGGATGCGATTACCGTATGCGTAAAGTCGCAGGTGGATTCATAATACCGCTGATAAACATGCATAGCGACCGCCGTGTGCGGATCCATTGTGTAATGATATTTCTCAAACACGGCGCGGATGGTTTCTCTCGTCGCGTCGTCATCACAGTAACCAGCGGAGAAAATCTGGGTGAGTTTCTCGAACATCTCCCGCTTGACAGTATATTTCCCCTCCTTCGCCAGCTGGTCAAACAGGGTGCGAATATATTCCGCATCATGCAAAGAAAGGTCAAACAGCAGGCGTTCAAGGTTGCTGGAAATGAGAATATCCATCGAGGGAGAAATCGTCGTGTGGAACTCCCGATTCCGATCATAGGTTCCGGTCTCCAGGAAATCCGTGAGAACGTTGTTGGCATTGGAGGCGCAGATCAGCCGGCTGACCGGCAAGCCCATCCGTTTGGCATAGTAAGCGGCAAGAATATTGCCGAAATTGCCCGTGGGGACGCAAATATTGATCGGGTCGCCGCAGCGCACCACGCCGCGGTTGACCAGGTCGCAGTAAGCAGAAACATAGTAGACGATCTGCGGCACCAGCCGTCCCCAGTTGATCGAGTTCGCACTGGAGAAACGATATCCCGCCTGCGCCACCGCATCCATCATCCCGGCATCGCCGAAAATCCGCTTGACGCCAGTCTGCGCGTCGTCAAAGTTGCCCCGAATGCCGCACACGCCAACGTTGACGCCCTCCTGCGTCATCATCTGCAGTTTTTGCAGCGGGCTGACGCCTTCTGATGGATAAAACACCAGAATTTTAGTGTCCTCCACATCCCGGAAGCCTTCCAGCGCCGCCTTGCCGGTATCGCCGGAAGTGGCGACCAGAATGAGCACCTTGTCTTTGTTGCCGCTCTTTTTCATGGAAACAGTCAGCAGCCGCGGCAGAATCTGCAGCGCCATGTCCTTAAACGCGCAGGTCGGTCCGTGCCACAGTTCCAGAACGCTGCAATTTTGATCCAGCGTTTTGAGCGGCGCCGTCTCATCCGAGCCAAATTTTTCGCACGTATAAGCCCCATCCACACAGGCGTCCAGCTCTTCTTTTGTGAAGTCGGTCAGAAACTTCGACAGCACGAGTTTCGCTCTGCCACGATAATCCAGCGAAAGATACGAAGCAAGATCCCCCAGTAACGGCGTCTCCTGCGGAACGAACAGTCCCCCGTCCTCGGAAATCCCCTGCAGGATGGCCTGATGGGACTCCAGGCGCAGCTCGCCGTTTCGCGTGCTTTTATACAACATCTTTCATCACCCATTTTGCATTGTTTTCAAAAAAACGCTGTGCATTCCGATACATTATAGCATGGATCTGCGTCTTCGTAAAGCCACGGCGACGCATTTCCCCGGAAATTTTCCCGAGATCTCCCACGGAACAGAAATCAGAAGGCATCCGCTCCCCGTCCATGTCCGACCCCAGCGCAATATGCCTCTCTCCCCCCAGCGCCAGAAAATGCTCGATATGATCCACTGCCCGCGCCAGCGCGCAATGCCCAAAAAAAGAGAGGAAGCCAGGATACAGATTGATCCCCACTAGGCCGCCGAGCGCGCAAAGAGCGCGAAACTGCGTGTCGGTCAAATTGCGCGGATGGCCGCAGAGGGCGCGCGCGCAGGAATGCGACGCCAAGACGGGGCCTGTCGTCCGCTCGCAGATCTCCCAGAACGTCTTTTCCGAAGCATGGGAAAGATCGACGGGCAGCCCGCAGGCGTTCATTCGCCTTAATGCGTCGCGTCCCAAAGCGGAAAGCCCCTCATCGCGCGCATCGTAGCAGGAGGAGGCAAACGCGTTTTGATGATTCCATACCAGCGTCACGTAAGCGGCGCCCAACGCGCGCAACGTATCGATCCGCTCCAGCCGCCGCCCCAAAACAGCGGCGTTTTCCACCGCCATGCAGGCATGAAAACCCGGATGCTCGCGTCGGTAATCGTTTAGCGCAGGCTTCAGCCGGGTTTGGTAATAGCGATAAAGCTGCAAAAAACGCATCCATGCGGCCTCTTCACGGTATTCGTCGCCCACCCACAGCGCGAAAATCTGCGTATAACGCGAAAAGGGCGCATGTTCCAGCGAAACATGCAGCCCGTTTTCCATCATTCCCAAACCTTTGTCACAGCATAAATATGCCGTATCACAATGCAGGTCAAATAGCGCCTGTTTCATTCAGCCGCAAACGCCCCCTTGATATGGTGCAGTTTCTGGCTGCGCAGCCGCTGCCTGTCCTCCAGATACACCTCTATCACATCAAACCGGCAGGGACAGTCCAGCTTTTGCGCCGCCAGAAAGCACAACGCTGTCCGGATGATTTTTTGCTGCTTCTGATAGTCAACATATTCCATCGGACGGGCAAACGTGCTGCTGACGCGCGTCTTGACCTCCACAAACACCACAGTCCCCCGATCGTCGGCGATAATGTCAATTTCCCCGAAGCGGCTGTGATAATTCGTAGTGAGAATCTGATAGCCTTTCCGGCGGAGATACCGCGCCGCGGCGATCTCCCCCATGGTGCCCACTTCATTTTTCATGCTGCAACTCCCGACGGTTTCTTCACCGTCTGATCTTCCATGATGGAAAAGATATTTTCTCTTTCTACTATTATTTATATATCATACACCGGAGTAAGCCGAAAAGCCACCATCTACCGGCACGACAACGCCCGTAACAAAGCGCGACATTTCTTCGCTGACGAGCCACAGCAGCGTCCCCGTCAGATCCTCCGGCACCCCAAACCGCCCCTGCGGCGTGTGCGCGAGGATTTTTTCCGCTCTCTCTTTCGGCTGTCCCTTCTCATCGAACAGTAACGCGCGGTTCTGATTGGTTACGAAAAAGCCCGGCGCCAACGCATTGACACGAATTCCACAAGGCGCAAAATGCACTGCCAACCACTGCGTGAAATTGGATACCGCTGCTTTCGCCGCACTGTAAGCCGGAATTTTCGTCAGCGGCCGATAGGCGTTCATGCTGGAAACATTCAGAATCACGCCGCTTTTTTGCCGAACCATTCCCGCGGCGAACACCTGCGTCGTCAGAAATGCCGCTAACACATTCAGGTCAAACACCGCGCGGATCCCCTGTGGATCCAGGCGGAAAAAGTGCTGCATCGTCGGATCATCAAGCATATCCGGCAGCATGGTTTCATTGTCCGTGCTGCCCTTAGGATGATTCCCGCCGGCGCCGTTGATCAGAATGTCGCAGGCGCCGAGCCGCCGCTCCACCTCGTCGCGCGCCTGCAGCAACGCTTCTTTCTGCAGGCAATCGGCCTCCACGGCAATCGCGCACCCACCTTGCTGCGCAATCTTGTCCGCTACGGCCTGCGCGGCAGCTTTGTTCAAGTCAATCACCGCAATCCGCGCGCCGCACTGCGCCAGTGCCTCGGCAAACGAGCCACACAGCACCCCGCCGCCACCTGTAATGACTGCAACCTTGCCAGACAAATCAATCCCATAAGGCATGCTTGGCTTTTGCTGTTCCATCTTTCTCTACGCTCCTTCCTGAAATGTTGCGTCACAGGATCTACAATCCCCTTGGAATGATTCTAACCTTTCCGATTGGATTTCAGCCGCACGCCGACCGCCGCAGGATGTGCCGCTGTCGAGAAAGGCCCCTCCCTCACAGCAACGTCAGCAGCTCCATCGGCGCATGGATAATATGCTGCGCGCCGCTCTGCCGCAGCAGCGCTTCCGAACGAAATCCCCACGTAACGCCAACGGACACAAGCCCCGCCGCCTTTGCCGTCTGCATGTCCACATCCGAATCCCCGACATACAGCGTCGTCTCCCGCCGCGCGCCCAGCACCTGCATCGCGGCCCACACGCTGTCCGGCGCAGGTTTTCGTGGCACGCCCACTCGTTCTCCGATCGCGATGTCCACGCGGCTGCCGAGCAATGTCTGCACCAGCTGCCGCGTCGCGCTGTCCACTTTATTGGAAACCACACCCGTGCGCACGCCCCGCGCGTGCAGCGCATCGAGCAGGGCGGGAATTTCCGGATATGGTTTTGTGCTTTCGCACATATGCGCGCTATAATGCTGCCGGAACTGCTGTGAACACCGAGAAAAGTCCGCCTCCCCCAGATTAGCCGGAAGCGCCCGCCGGAGCAAAAGCGTGATGCCGTTGCCGACAAAATTCCGAATTTCTTCCAGACTGCGCTGCGGAAAACCTTCGGTTTCACAAACATAATTCACGCTATCTGCCAGCCCTTGCAGAGAATCCAGCAGCGTACCATCCAAATCAAAAATCACCGTTTGCATCTCTGGCATTTCTGATTTCCCCTTGTTTCCTCTTCATTTGGTTACGCAAATGCGAAACCGCATCCGTTGGCATTATAATGCGCAGTCCTCCCATTTGTCAAGCAATCTGCACGCCTGGCCCTTATATAGGAACGAGCTGTTATTTCTGCACGGTTCCTTCAACTATGTAGGGACACCCTATCTTCCTCTTGGGTCTGCAATTTCTATGCGGCAACGCGCCAGCGGCAGCTAGAAGGGGCATGGTCGGCATTTTCTCCATCGGCGGGCATTAGCTTGCCGATGGCCATGGCCTTGTGCGCGTCTCTTTTCTTTCGCCGAGGGGAAGTAAAGACCAAATTAGGGCTCGGCTGCATCTGCCACTGCGAATCAAAAGGGCTTCTTGTTGGGAATTGCCTTTAAGCAAGCTTCCTACAAGCAAATCAAGAAAACTGCCCGGAGATTTTACTTCTTTTCTTCCCCGTGTCATATTTCTTACTGCCGCGAATAAGTATTTACAAAGAAAGTTTGGGACAAAGAGGAGAGGTAGTATGACAAAGACCAGCATCTATAAAGATATAGCCAAACGGACCCAGGGCGACATCTACATCGGTGTTGTCGGCCCGGTGCGGACAGGAAAGTCCACCTTCATCAAAAAATTTATGGATACACTCGTGCTGCCAAACATCGACGACGTTTATAAGCACGACCGGGCGCTCGATGAATTGCCGCAAAGCGCGGCCGGGCGGACCATCATGACTACCGAGCCCAAATTCATCCCGAACGAAGCGGTCGAAATCACGCTGGAGGATAAAGCCCAGTTCCGCGTGCGTATGATCGATTGCGTGGGATACATTGTCCCCAGCTCTTTGGGGTATATCGAGGACAATATGCCCCGGATGGTCATGACACCCTGGTTTGACAAAGAAGTGCCTTTCAATCTGGCCGCAGAGATCGGCACGCGCAAAGTCATCAACGAGCATTCCACCATCGGCCTGGTCGTGACGACCGACGGCAGCATCGGCGAAATTCCCCGGGAAGAATATGAGGAAGCGGAAACGCGCGTGATCCAGGAGCTGAAGGAGATCAACAAGCCCTTCGCCATCCTGCTCAACTGCGCCGACCCCGCTGCGCAATCAGCCGTCATGCTCAAAGAGCAGCTCGAGCAGCGCCATAACGTGCCGGTCGTGCTGGTCAACTGCCTGGATATCGAGGAGGAGGACATCCGCAATATTCTGTCCACCATCCTCTTTGAATTCCCCATCAAAGAAATATCGGTCGATCTGCCGCGCTGGATCACAAACCTCGGCGCCGACCACTGGCTGCGCGCTTCCCTGGTGGACGCCATGCTGGACAACGCCCGGCATATCGCCAAAATCCGCGAAGTCCGCAGCATTGTCGAGCAGATGTCCTCGATGGAGAATGTCGAATCCATCCAGATCTCCAGCATGGATCTGGGCATCGGCAACGCCAGCATCCGCATGACGGTCAATCAGGCGCTGTTCTACAGGGTGCTCAGCGAAGCCACCGATATCACCATTCACGGCGAGGAAGATCTGATCAAACTGATTTTGGAGCTCAACCAGACACGCAAAAAATTCGAGAAATTCGAGTCAGCGCTGATGGAGGTTGAGGCCAAAGGATACGGAATCGTCATGCCCTCCATCGATGAGCTGACGCTGGAAGAGCCGGAAATCGTCAAGCAGGGCGGCAAATACGGCGTCAAGCTGCGCGCTTCCGCCCCGTCCATCCACATGATGCGCGCCAACATCGAGACAGAGGTCTCCCCCATCGTCGGCAGCGAACGGCAGTCGGAAGAGCTGGTGATGTATCTGCTCAAGGAATTTGAGGAAAACCCGCAAATGATCTGGCAGTCCAACATCTTCGGCAAGTCACTGCATGAGCTGGTCAACGAAGGGTTGCACAACAAGCTCTTCCGCATGCCGGACGACGCGCGCATGAAGATGCAGGAAACGCTGGAGCGCATTATCAACGAAGGGTGCAGCGGCCTGATCTGCATCATCCTGTGACTTGCTACCAACGCAGCAAAAATAAAAAGCCGAAGCCCTGTTGCATGTAGATAGGGTTTCGGCTTTCCCCTTTTCACGAAGAAAGCCGTTTTACCACCGGCCGCAGGCAAGCGCCATTGCGCAAGGGATGGAAAGATGTCGCCGTTTCTGTTCCGCTTCGGAAAAATCTGCTTGCCAAAGTACTTTGTAAGCAAGGACAACGCCAAACCAAGTCTGCTTTATGGCAAAGGTTTTTTGTCCCTCCGCAGGCAAAAGAATGCCGCGCTGCCAGCTGCTGAAAGAAAGGCGGATGTGTTTCCGCACTCGGGGGGGCGTTCGGCCCGACTTTGTCCGTATTCGTTTCTTTCCACCGTGTGTTCGCGAAGGTTATTTTTTGGTACAAAGGGCTGCCTCCCAAAAACGACGAGATTACCGAGCGGGATCCTGCAGGAGAGGAAAACGCAGCTGGCTTCGTTTTTCCTCGAAAGCCGTGCGCTCCCCGCTGCGGGTGGCAGCGGGGAGCGCAGAAATGCGATGCAAACACATATAGCAGGCGGTATCTTGTAAATTGCCAAATTCGCACGATACGTCATTTTGCCACAACACGAAGAAAATATTTGCAAACACGTCCATTTTATGGTATGATCTTGAACAAGGAGTTACTGTTTTATGCGACTCAAACCTTGGGAAAATGCGCTTTTCACGCAGGAGCTTGCACGGCTTGCCCGCTGCGTCCCGCTGACGCAAATGGCCGCGTTCCGGCAGCACGGGCAGACCAACTGCCTGCAGCACAGCGTCGCGGTGGCTTACCATAGCTTTGCGTTGGCCTGCCGCCTTGGGATCGACTGCAATTATTCCGCCCTGCTGCGCGGCGCGCTGCTGCATGATTTTTTCCTCTATGACTGGCATACGCCTGCTTCCGGGCATGGCCTGCATGCATTCACGCACCCACGGCGCGCGCTGGAAAATGCGCGCCGTTACTGCCGGCTCGGGAAACGCGAGGAGAACATCATTTTGCGGCATATGTTCCCCCTCACGCCGATTCCGCCTCGGTATCGGGAGGGCGTTCTGGTTTGTCTCGCGGATAAGCTCTGTTCCATTTACGAGGCACTGCACAACAAATCCCATCCTGCTGCGCCATCGGCAGCGCAGCGCACAATAGTTTGGAGGAAGATCGGGCATGATCGTGTGCAACCTGTTTCTCTGGCTGATTTTTTATAGCTTCGCGGGGTGGGTCTATGAAACGATCCTCTGCTCGATCACGCAGAAAAAATTCGTCAACCGCGGGTTTCTCAACGGACCGCTTTGCCCGATCTACGGCTGCGGCGCGATCCTGCTTATTCTGGTGCTTTCCCCCATTCGCAATCCTGTGATCCTTTTTCTGGCCGGAATGCTGCTGACCTGCTCGGTGGAATATTTTACATCCTGGCTGCTGGAAAAACTGTTTCACGCCAAATGGTGGGATTACTCAGAATACCGCTTTCAAATCAACGGGCGCGTCTGCCTGGCCGGAGCGTTGGTGTTCGGTGCGTTTTCGGTTGTGTTGCTGCTATGGATTCACCCTTTTGTCCGCCGCGTGACAGAGCAAATCCCGCCTATGATCCGTTGGATCGCCTTTGGTTTGCTGCTGGCCGCTTTTCTCACGGACTGTGTTTTCACCGTGCTCAGCATCCTGCGGCTCAACGGCAGATTGCAGCAGGTGCAAGCCGCTGTGACCAATTTTTTCTCCGAATCTGGAGAATGGGTGCATTCCCTGCAAGGGAAATTGCGTACCCGCAAGCGCTATACTGAATTGCTGGAAAGCCTTTCTTCGCGGCTCAGCCGGCAGGAAAAGCGGTTCCTGCGCGCCTTTCCGAAACTGCGCTCCACCAATTATAACGACGCGCTGCAGCGTCTCAAAGAGAGTTTACTGACCAACCGCAAGAAACGAAAATAATATTGCTGAACACAAAAAGGATCCGGCAGGTGCACCTTCCGTCGGATCCTTTTTGTGTTCTTGTTTTTGATAAATCGCAGCTTTGTTTCATTAATAAAAATTGGCTTTTATATTGCAAAACAACAATTTATCGTGTAAAATTAGAAATGAAATATAGAAACTTATATGAAGGGAGATTTATCATGAAAACATGCAACTATTGCGGCGCGGAAATGACAGATTCGGAGGTCATCTGCAAAAAATGCCACCTCCCCAATACAGGGGAGAGCCGAGAAGTCATTGAGATGAAGGTTTCTTTGGGGATCTATAAATACTATCGGCCGGCAGCTGCCGACTTGAAGCGGTTGCAGGCACTTAGCCGAGAAAACAAGCTTCCCAATGAAATATTTTTAAAAAATGGCCTCTTTTATATCGCGTGGCCAAACAAGGACACAAAAGGCAAAGAGGACGAGTATCTAAAGTTTCGCAATGCAACCAATCTGGAGCAATGCGAAAACCACCTGCGCACGATCAGAAATTGTGTCATCTTCTTTGTGATTCTCACCGTAATTGGGCTAGTTTGTGAACTTGTCCTCGGCAGTATTGCCATTAACAATATACAGAAAGAACTCCATACTTACGGGCGCAGTTCATTTGCCGCCGTGATCACCGATTGTGCGCCGCCTTACGACGATAGTTTCTAATTAGATGGAGGGGATTGCCATGGCAAAAATCTGCAATTACTGCGGTGCAGAAATGCCGGATTCGGAGATCTTCTGCGAAAAATGCGGGTTCCCCAATACGGGAGACAGCCGGGATTTAATCAGCTTGAAAGTTTCCGCCGGCCTGTATAAACAGCGCAATGCCAAGGGAGAGGAAATCGAACGGCTGCGCCAGCTGAATCGTCACAAAAGACTGCCAAACGAAATAGCCCGCTCCGGCGGTTCGGCTGAATTCACGATTGCTTATCCTTCTGACGACATTCCGCCGGAGCAGGAGGACCAATATTTGCAGTTGCTGAGCATCGCGAATCAAGATCGGACCGAAGAGCTTCTCCGGGAAGCCTTGCATCGCATAGAGCAACAGAACTATACCGCATTGGAGCGCCTTCGCATTATCAAGCGATGCACGGTTTTCTTCGCGGCTCTTACTGCGATCAGCCTGATCTGTGCTGTTCTCATCCAGGTCGTGCCGCTCCTTTCGTAATCACAGCCGCCTGCTCACGCAGGCGGCTTTTTCATGCCCGTTGGCCTCTCGCCGTCCCGTAACGCATGAACCTTCCCGTAGTCTTCCAAGGCCCCTCCTTATTCAGTCGCCAACCGGGCCCCATCGCCCAATTTATATTCCGGCCCAAGGCCATCATATCGCCGCGGACTTTTGCGCTTCATACAGGCGCGCATATTCTCCTCCCTGCGCCAGCAGCGTTTCATGCGTCCCCTCTTCCTGAATCCCGCAATCGTCAATGACGATGATTCGACTGGCAGAACGGATCGTAGAGAGCCGATGCGCGATGATCAGCGTCGTCCGGCCCTCCGCCAGCGCGTCAAAAGCCGACTGAATGCGTGCTTCTGTGACGGAATCGAGCGCGGAAGTCGCTTCATCCAGGATCAGGATGGGCGGGTTCTTGAGGAAAATGCGCGCGATGGAAATCCGTTGTTTCTGTCCGCCGGAAAGCATAACGCCCCGCTCCCCCACCTGCGTCTGGAAACCGTCGGGCATCTGTAGAATATCCTCATAAATTTCCGCCTTTTGCGCCGCGCGGATAATCTCTTCCTCCGTGGCGTCGGGTTTGCCATAGCGAATGTTATCATACACCGTTCCTGCAAACAGGAAAACATCCTGCTGCACAATACCGATCTGCTGGCGCAGGGAATGCTGCTGCAGCGTCCGGACATCTTGTCCGTCGATCAGCACACGTCCCTGCGTCACGTCATAAAATCGCGGGATCAGCTGACACAGGGTGGATTTTCCGCCGCCGGACGGGCCCACCACCGCCACGGTTTCTCCCGGACGCACATGCAGCGTGACGTGCCGCAGCACCGATTCGGCAGAGGATGCATAGGAGAAGGTCACATCCTCCAGCAGAATATCGCCCTGGACATGCTCGAGCGGCTTGGCGTCCGGCGCATCCTGAATTTCCGGCTCCACCCGCATCAGCTCCACAAAGCGCTTGAACCCCGCCATTCCCTGCATAAACTGCTCGACAAACGCCGAGAGCTTGCGCACCGGCGTAATGAATGTGGTCACATACAGCGCAAACGTCGTCAAGTCGATGAAATCCATCTTCCCCTGCATGATCAGCAGTCCGCCCACCGCGATGACCAGCACGGACATGATCCCCATGAAAAACTCCATGCCGGAGTGATAGAACGCCATGGCCCGGTAGTAACCGCGCTTGGCCCCGCGGAACTGGTCATTGGCCGCGTCGAACTTCGCGCCTTCCGCCGCCTCGTTGGCAAAGGCTTTGGCCGTGCGCATGCCGGAAATGGAGGACTCCACCTCGCCGTTGATCCCCGCGAGCTTGGCCTTGACCTCGGTCGACGTGCGCATCATCCGCTTGCGGCTGAAGATCGTGAAAAGCACAAACAGCGGGATCACCGCGAACACCACCAACGCCAGCTGCCACTGGATCGTGAGCATGATGCCAAACGCGCCGACGATCGTCACGAAGGAGATGAACAAATCTTCCGGCCCGTGATGCGCCAGCTCTGTGATCTCAAACAGATCGCCCGTGACGCGGCTCATGAGCTGACCGGTCCGGTTCTTGTCATAGAAAGAAAACGACAAATCCTGCATATGCGTGAACAGATCCTTGCGGATATCCGCTTCCATCTGCACACCCAGCAGGTGGCCCCAGTACGTGACGATATAATAAAACCCGCCCTTGAGCAGATAGGCCGCCCCCAGCCCGGCCATCACGGCAAAAAAAGCGGCGAACATCCCCTCCGGCAGCAGCTCCTGCATGCAGTAACGCGAGATCATCGGAAACAGCAAATCCACCACGCAGATGCACAGTGCGCACACCATGTCCAGGGCAAAGAGCTTCCAATGCGGCCGGTAATATGACACGAAAATCCGTAAGTATCCATTCCGTTTGAATTCAATTTTCATAGCAGATGCCGCCTTTTCTCCTGTTTTTCTTCGTCCGTCGCTCGAAAACACCATGGCTTCGACTCCAAAGCTTTCGATAGGAAAACAGCCTTTTCCTCACGCCGATGCAAAATAACAAAACCATGGAACGCATCATTCCACGGTTTACGCCAATACCATCTTCAGCGGACAAGGGCAGCCGCGATTTTGCGTAACGAAACAGGGCGCCCGGCAGCGTTTTTCTCCCGCCGTGGGTGCGCCCGCGCTCTGCTTCCAGGCAAAATTGCCCCATCTCTACCAGAGACAGCGTTCCCCTCATAGGAAAACTCATGTCATGTTCGCGAACCGCTCCACTGCTTTGGTGAAATTCTCGATCGTCTTGTCCGCGTCGCCATGCGCGATGCCGTCCCGGACGCAATGCTTGATATGTCCCTCCAGCACGATTTGCCCCGCTTTATGAAGCGCGGACTTGGCGGCATTGATCTGCGCGAGCACATCCTCGCAGGGGATATCCTCGTCAATCATCCGGTCGATCGCCTGCACCTGCCCGATGATTTTCTTCAGTCTGCGGTGCAGATTCTCCGCATCCATGCACTGTCTCATCTCGCACCTCCACAAATCTTCAACGTTTTCACTTATTGTACTAAATGGAAATTCGATTTGTCAAGGCTGGTCCCTTGCTCCGTTCACGGAGGAGAAACACTCATTCGATATACGAACGACCGGCAGACGCCTACAAGCGATTGATTTTATCCTGCGTGTCTATTTCTACTATCTTTCTTTGTGCCGAAAATACAGCCGCCAGCTGCCAGGGATCGGCAGAATGAAAACTCATAGGGTGCGGATCACCCTGCATGGATTCCCGACGGCAAGACATCTGGGCGGAATATCTTTTGTAACGACGCTCCCCGCGCCGATGACACTCCCTTCCCCGATGGTCACTCCCGGCAAAATCAAAGCGCCCGCGCAAATCCAAACGTTATCGCCGATCGTGACCGGATGCGTATATTCCAGCCCGGCGATTCGCTGCTCCACGTCCATGGCATGCTCTTCTGTAATGATGCAGACATTGGGCGCGATAAACACATGATTCCCGATTGTGATCTTTCCGCTGTCCATCAGTTTCCCATTCACGTTGAGAAAGAAGTCGTCACCCACAGTTATGTTGTACCCATATGTGCAAAAGAACGGTTGCTCAACGACACAATTGCTGCCGGCTTTTCCAAGAATTTTGCGAATGGCCGCTTGTCTCGCTTCCCGGTCGAGCGGGTTCATGCTATTGTATTCGTGCAGTTTCCTGACGGTTTCATCGCGCTCCGCGGCGAGTTCCGGATCCGCCGGCTGGTAGAGCAGCTCGGCATGCGATTTTTCTTTTTCGGTCATATGGAATCCCTTCTTTCTCCAAAATGCAACCCAGGCAAGCGGCAAAGCTTCCCGCCGCTTGCCCGGATGCCAGCCCCGCATGGCTCCGAACGGGGCCAGCTGCCCTCATGAACCGTGCGGGCCTTACAGCGTGACGCAGCGCACCGGCGTATAGCCCGCTTCGGTCACCGCATCCATCAGCGCCTGATCCGAAACTTCCTTGGAAAGCGAAACCGTCGCCTCCTTTTTCTCCAAATCCACGCTGGCTTCCTGCACGCCGTCCACGGCGGCCAGCGCTTTCTGCACATGCATCTGGCAATGCGCACACATCATACCATCCACTGTCAATACCTTTTTCATCAAAACCGTTCCTTTCTGTGTTTTCGAACTTTCTCCGGCAGTCTGAAAATTATCTTCCACCACAGGCGCATGTCCTGTGGGTTCCGAACGATGGGATGCCTCTTTGCGCTTGAAGAAGCGTAAGCGCAGGGCATTGGCGACAACGCACACCGAGCTGAGGCTCATAGCCGCCGAACCGATCATGGGGCTCAAGCGCAGCTGGAACGCCGGATACAGCACACCCGCGGCCACGGGAATGCCAAGAATATTATAAAAGAACGCCCAAAACAGATTCATGTGAATATTGCGCACCACGGCCCGGCTCAAATCGATCGCGGCGGCCACGTCGTCGAGCGAATCTTTCATCAGCACCACATCGGCCGACTCAATGGCAATATCCGTTCCGGCGCCGATCGCAATGCCAATATCCGCTCTGGTCAGGGCAGGTGCATCGTTGACACCGTCCCCCACCATGGCTACCTTGTGGCCGGCTTCCTGCAGCGCGTGGATTTCCGCTTCCTTTTGGGTGGGAAGCACGTCGGAAATCGCTTGCTCAATGTCCAGCTCCTTGCGGATAGCTTCCGCTGTCACGCGGTTGTCTCCCGTAAGCATGACTACATGCAATCCCATTTCTTTGAAGCGGCGGATGGCGTTACAGCTGGATTCGCGGATCGTGTCCGCAACGGCAACAATGCCAACCAGCGCGCCATCGCGAGCAAAAAGCAGCGGCGTTTTCCCTTCTTCCGCCAATCGCTCCATCGTCGCTTTGGCCCGCTGCGCCGCTTCGCTTTGCCCCAGCAGGCCATTTTCTTCCAGGAATGCCTGGTTGCCGGCCAGATAGGCATGCCCCAGGACCGTAGCGCGAATTCCCCGGCCAGCGGCCGCTTCAAACCATTCCGCCTGTGGAATGACGAGCTGATCCGCTTGGGCTTTTTCCACCACGGCCTGCGCCAGCGGATGCTCGCTGCCGAACTCCGCCGCAGCCGCCTCCGCAAGAAACTGCGCCTGCGGCAGCTCGGGATCCAGCATCACAATCTCGGTCACGGACGGCGCGCCCTGCGTAATCGTCCCTGTTTTGTCCAGCACAATGGTGTCCACTGCGTGCAGATTCTCTAAACTCTCCGCGGACTTGATCAGAATCCCCATTTCCGCCGCTTTCCCCGTCCCGACCATGATCGCCACCGGGGTCGCGAGGCCCAGCGCACAGGGACAGGAAATCACCAGCACAGCGATGGCGTTGGACAACGCAAATTCAAACGTCTGCCCCACCAGCAGCCAGATCACCGCTGTGAGAATGGCAATCGCAATCACCACCGGCACAAAAATACCGCTGACTTTGTCCGCCAACCGCGCAATAGGCGCTTTGGAATTGCCCGCTTCATCCACCAGGCGAATGATTTGCGCCAGCGTCGTATCCTCTCCGACTTTCGATGCCTGGAACCGGAAGGTTCCGTTCTTATTGATCGTGGCGGAGATGACAGAATCGCCCGGGTGTTTTTCCACGGGGATGCTTTCCCCTGTGATCGCCGCCTGGTCTACGAAACCGTATCCTTCCGTCACGATCCCATCCACAGGAATACCTTCCCCCGGCCGAATAACAACCGTATCCCCTGCCACCACCTGCTCTGCCGGAATCGTTTGCTCGACCCCATCGCGCAGGACACAAGCTGTTTTTGGCGCAAGATCCACGAGTTTCCCCAGCGCGTCGGATGTTTTGGCTTTGGATTTTGCTTCCAGATATTTTCCCATCGTCACCAGCGTCAGGATCATGGCCGCCGACTCAAAATACAGTGCATGGGAATATTCCTGCACCAGCGCGAGATCTCCGTGCCCAAACCCATAGGCCATGCGAAACATGGCGAACAAACCATAAAGCAGCGACGCACCCGAGCCGATGGCGACGAGCGAATCCATATTGGGCGCGCGATGCAGCAGCGCTTTGAAGCCGTGCTGATAAAAATGCCGGTTGATGAACAAAATAGGGAGCGTGATCAGCAGCTGCGCCAGCGCTGAAATCAGCGCATTCTCCGTCCCAACCAATATGCCCGGCACCGGCAGATGCAGCATATGTCCCATCGCGATATACATCAGCGGGACGAGAAGAACCACAGAAGCGATCAGCCGATGCTTCATGGCCTTCTGATCCTCCTGCGTGCGTGCCTGCCTTGCCTGCCATTCGCTGCGAAACCCGCTGTCCCTAGCCTCTGTCTGTCGTACCGGCGCCGCGCCGTAACCGATCTCTTTGACGGCTTTCACGATCTGGGCCTCTCCCAGCACCGCTTCATCATATTGCACTGTCATCTGGTTGGCGAGCAGGCTCACATCGACCTTCTCCACGCCCTCCAGCTTCTGCACGCTGCGCGTTACATTCGCCTGACAAGCGGCGCAGGTCATGCCGGTGACGTTATATTTTTCCGTTTTCACCCATTCCCCTCCTTCTCCGCGAGGATGCCATATTACGCTTCTCCTGTATCTCACTACCGTCAATCAAACCGTGCGCCTCATCTTGGTTGAAGCACGCCGGCCATTCATTTGAGCTTTTTAATGAGCGCCAGGGCTTCCTCCACAATCTGGGTATTCCCCTTTTGAATTTCTTCCACCACACAGGTTTCCAAGTGATCCTGTAGCACCAAATAGCCAAACGCCTGCAGCGCGCTCTCCACCGCCGCCACCTGCACGAGAATATCGCCGCAGTAGCGGTTCTCCTCCAACATTTTGCTGATACCACCAAGCTGCCCAATCATCCGGCTGAGCCGGTTTTGCAGCTGGCGCAGTTGGGCGTTATCTCTGGGTGTGGCTTTGTATTGGCATTGGCAACACGGCGACTGTGTTTCACGATTCTGTTCCATCGTATCCCCTCCGTTAAATACCCCACATGGGTATTTTTGTGCTTTTTATTATAATACCCATGTGGGGTATTTTCAAGCGGTTTCTTCATGAATTTTTTGTTACAAATTGGAATTTCTCCTTCGTAGACCGGAGATAGTCCAACAATCCACAAAAAACACCCTACCGATCGCATTCCTCCAACGCGCAAAAAACAGCCGGCCTTATATAATATAGGCCACAGATGCATTGTTCAGAAATAAACATAGAGGGACGGCTGCGCGTCGTCCCTCTATCTTTATTTCACCGCACTTTTCATCTACCTGCTTTTGTCTGTCTTCCTACCGCTCGGATCAAGAAAAGTGCACATATGTCATCACACATTGTGCGCCGTCGCCACACAGATTACACCATAGCCAGCACGCTGGATAATCTGACGGATTTCCTCTTCTGTTAAAGCCTGCTTCGCGTGAATCATGGCGCTGTTTTGATGCAAATCCACCACGGCATACATGCCCTGTGAATTGAACGCATTCTCCACCCGTGTAGCGCAATTTTCGCAGTGCATGCCATCGATCTCCGCCCGATACATATAGGGATAGTGGGACAATTCCTTATCTTCCGGACGCACACGTTTCACCGTCCCCTCTCCCGTGCCGCAGCAGCCGCTTTTGAGCCGCTTGACATAGCTGAAGATTGCAAAAACGCAAAGAAGCACCAGCGCGGCGCAAACCACAATCGTGAAAACGATCCCTTCCACAGTGAATCCCTCCGTCTCAAACGATAATTCTGCCGGCCATTTCCCGGCTGATCGCGATCCGGGTGCCTTTAACATTGACGATCAGATTGCCCCCCATCGTCGCGATCACCGTCACGCCGCCGCCAACGACAAACCCCATATCTTCCAGATGCGATTTGAGCGCCGGGGAACCGCCGACCTTTTTGATGGTCATTATCTGGCCAATTGGCGCAAATTG
The DNA here is from genome assembly GCA_904420005.1 of Candidatus Tabaqchalia intestinavium. Taxonomy (GTDB): domain Bacteria; phylum Bacillota; class Clostridia; order Oscillospirales; family CAJFTT01; genus Tabaqchalia; species Tabaqchalia intestinavium. The sequence continues at coordinate 168,039 of CAJFTT010000042.1, forward strand.
CAACGGCATTTCGTTTTCCTCCTTCCGTCAGCCCGCCTTCAGTTAGTGTTAACTAATCCATGTATAATCCTAGCACGATTTCCTTTCGGTGTCAAATACAACCATTCATTTTGGGATCTCTAAAATGGCGCAAAAAATCCGGAATTTCGTCTTCGGTTCTTACATACGGCAAGCATACCAATCCGGCACCGAATAAATTCAGCAGCAATACGGCTTAAGTTCTCGCGATACAGCATAAATTCCTGCCCGTTAATAGGAGTCCGCCTGCCGTTATAGTCATGACCACGCCCAAAGGACGTGGCATGAAGGATGGCCCTAAAAGGGCATGATACCAGCAACGCCTAAAGGCGCGTCATGAGTAACGCCAACCGCACCTTGGCGTTACTCTAGTTTTCTAAATCTTTGAATGGATCTTCGTATTCCT
>CAJFTT010000043.1 GCA_904420005.1 Candidatus Tabaqchalia intestinavium
CCCTTGGCTGGCTCTCTCCGAAAGAAAAACTCGCTGCTTTTTTCCTTTCTCTGACTGTACAAGATGTTTGACAAACCTACAAATTTTCAGTTTATATCCCATCCGTTTTTCCGCTCTACCGTTTGTCCGCTAGAATCCGTCGAATTTTGCAGCAGGTCTCTCGTGCTGCCTCCGATTCCTTGATGCAGAAAGCCCACTGCTCGGCAAGGCCCACTTTTTGGGGGTAATCTTGATGCGCAACTTCTCCGACCGTGATGAAATCCGGCGCCTAAAGGCGACGAATTTCATCACGAACGCTTTAGCAAAACGATCCGCAAAAAAGGCAAACCCCAGTCACCGCTGTCAAGCAGGCGTCATCCAACCTGCCACACGCTGCCCGGCTCGGCGGGCTCACCCAGCTGCGGGCGGCCATCTGCGCTCCATCGTACCGGAACCGCCCAGCCGCGACGTCCAGCCCAGCCCGTACCAGATTCGAGATTGGCATGATACAGCATCCAGTCCTGCGTCCCGTCGGGCGAAACCGTAAACGAGCAGTGTCCCGGACCGAACACCGTCTCTGATTTACGCATCGCAGGCAGCATCAGCTTCCTCCAGGATTCCGGCTGCATCGGATCCTCCCCCGTCAGTTCCAAAAACGCGATACAGTAATCATCCGTCCAGCTGCCGGAAGCGGAATAGGCCAAATAGGTCCTACCATCCCGCTGCAGCACGGCAGGGCCCTCGTTGACGTAAGGAGTCCCTACTTTTTCCCAGTCATACGTGGGGGAAGAAATTTTCACACGCTCGCCCCGCAGAGACCAAGGCGTATCCATCTCCGCGATGAACAGATGCTGCGCAATGTTGGTGTCTCCATCCCAACCAGACCAGATGAAATATCGCTTTTCATTCAGCTGCAGCACCGTGCCGTCAATCGCCCAGCGATCCGTTTCCGCCGCCAGTTTCCCCTTGAGGGAAAACGGCTGCAGGGGATCCTCACCGCCCTCGAGCACATACATGCGATGATTGTCATTATTCCCATCGTCCGCCGCGACGTAAATATACCACCGCCCATCGAGAAAATGCAGCTCCGGCGCCCACAGCTCCTGCGAATAAGGCTTCCCCGCTTCCGGCCGCCAGACACACACCGCCTGCGCCGTACCGATATCAAAGAAATTCTCCATTTTCGCCACGCAAACGCCGCCCTGGCCGGAATAGCAGTAATAATACCAGCCTTCATGAAAAACAACCCACGGATCATTGGCGTTTGCGGCGATGGGGTTTGTGAACGTTTGCACGCGAGCAGTGGAAGCATTCCCGCATCCCGCGCACAGCATACTGAAGCTCACCAGCAGGGCAGCGACCCGTATCTTTCTGCCTGCCATCTTCCTCACCTTCCCATCCCGTCAGAGGAATCCTCGCATCCCGCTTTTATTCTTCGATTTCGTCCCGTTCGAAAGAGGTCGTAATTTCATCCGAAACTACACGGACATACCCCCGGAACGTAGTTTGCGTCCCGGCTTCATCGGTGGCCGTGCCACGGAAAAGATAAACCGGCTGGATATGCGTCTGACGTTCCTGCGTTTTGGTATTGTCCCAATACACCATCTCCACGCTCTCCACCGTAACCGTACGGATGAGCACGCCCGACTGGCTCTGATCCCGGCCGAAGTCCTGCGACGAAGCCTCTGTCAGCAATGTCTGCAGCGCGGCCGCGACGCCGATCGGCTCGCTTTTCCGCTCGCCGTCATAGGCCGAGGACATCTGATACAGCATCGCGATCCCGTCCCCGGCGAAATAGATCTCCACTCCGGTGTTGCCCACCACCGGCAGCCCGTTGATGGTGCGCTGATAGGACAGCAGGCGATACCCGCCCGCCTCCTGCATTTCTCCCGGCGTCAGTTCCTGCGTCTGAATCCCGGAGGCGGAAAGCACTTCGCCCGCCAGCGCCTGGTATTCTGCATCGGACTTCGTGCAGGCCTGGCCATACAGCGCAGTATTGAAGAAATTAAACGTGCCGCTGGGATACAGGATCAGCGTTCGATCTCCGTCGGTATACCGCACACTGTTATCGTCTTTATTCTTCTCTCCCTTGGTGGCGCCGTCCATCCCGAATGCGGTGAGCAGCGTACTGGCGTCAAGATTATTTTTCTCCACCGTATGCAGCAGCGGCGGCGCGCCGAGCTGCGTGTCCAGCTCCGCCGCACGCGCCTCCAGCGCGGAAAAATCATATTCCACCTGCCGCTGCTGCGCCGTCGCCTTGCTGCCGAAAAACTCCACCCGCGCGATCACAGAGCTGCTGCAGCCGCCTGCCGCAAGGGTCGCCGCAAGCGCCAGCGCCAAAATGCCGATCCGCTCGATTCCTCGTCTCATAGGATCCCTCCGTTTACACTTCCCCACAAGCAATACGTCCACAGCATCATTGCGCGGATCCACCCTGCAGCTCCCCATCGCGGAAAATGCGCGAACCGGTCGCACCGCGCTGCCCCTGGTATTTGCCCGCATACGGAGCCTGCGCTCGGCGATCCATCCGCGCGAACACAAGCTGGCCGACACGCCGCCCCGCATTAAGCTCAATCGCGCAGCGGCTGGCATTGAACAATTCCAGCGTGATCTCTCCCTCAAATCCTGGATCCACCCAACCGGCGTTCTGAATAAACAGCCCCAGCCGGCCGATGGAACTGCGGCCCTCCACAAAGGCCGTCAAATCATCGGGCAGCTTGAAATATTCCATTGTCGTCGCCAGCACAAACTGCCCCGGCAGAAGCAGATACGAATCGGTCTCGATGGTCGTATAGGCGATTTCCCGATCGAGGTGCACAATCCCCCGACAGGAATCCTCTATCATACTATATGTGTTTCCCAGCCGAATGTCAACACTCGCCGGCTGAATCTGCTCCTCCTCCAGCGGCGAAATGGACAGCGCTCCCTGCGCAAGCAGCGCGCGGATCGTGCCGTCTGACAGAATCATAATACAGCCCTCCTTCCTCCAGCGCCACAGGCGGGCCAATGCCCCGCCCGGCCGAGTAAACTAGCTTCGGTATACAATAAATCGCCGCAAATGTCAAGCCTCGGTGGACAAGGGGTAACGCGCCCAGAGGAAAACGGGCGCAGACCCTGCTGACGAGGCAGCCAGGCGCTCACCTGCGGGCGAGGGAAACGCGGGCCGACCGTCTGTTTACCCCCGAAAAATCGTCTTTCCCTTTCTCCACCGTCTGTGCATTCAATTTTTCGAGCGTCTTACGACTTCCCCGGCGCGGTCAGCAGCGGGGCAAGCCGCTGGTCTTCGGCAAAGGTCGCCGCATTATAAAGCACGAGCACATCCGTGATCCCCTGCTCCCCGACCCAATCACGCAGGTTCTCCCTGAAATAGCGCGGATCAAGCAGCAGGATCCGTTCATAATGCTCTGTCAAAAACGGTGTAAAGCTATGTGCATAGGAATCCTTGATCACCAGCAGCGTTTTTCCGTTTTTCACGCCGGTCTCGACGATCGTCAGCGGTTGGTTGCCGCCGAGGAAATAGGAATACTGGTCGCGCTGCGACAAATAGTCGGCAAAATACAGGCCCTGCGTCCAGGTTTTGCCGCCGTCCTGCGAAACGCGGCATCCCGCCTGCGTCCCGGTGCGCCAGGCTTCCATCGTGTCCGGCCGCAGCCACGGCAGCCCTGCTTTGGAGTACAGCGTGCCGTAAAACTCTGTGCTGACCGTCTCAATGGAAAAGGCCTCTTTCGGCAGTGCCGTCACGCCCGTGGCCTGCGCCCAGGCGCAGTATGCGGCGTAAGCGCCGGCCGTCGTCCAGTGATGGTCGGTCTTGTAAAAAGCATTCCCCTGCGCCGCGCGCAGCGCATCGGTGGGATCGACGAAAACGGCCGCATCCCCCACCGCCTGTCGCAGCTGTTCGATAAGCGCCGCTTCGTCTGCGACCGGCGCGTTGGCAGGCAGCTCTTCCGGCAGGATTGTCGACGCGGTGGGAGACAGTAATACCGAGCAGCTCGTCTCGGGATAGGCTTCTTTCATCCAGCGCAGAAAATCCGCGACCGCTTGGCAATTTCTCTCCTCCCGCGCCGCGTCCTGCGCTGCCGGCACGGCAAACAGCCGGCCGTCCTCCCCGTAATATACCCGACCGTTATCCTTTTGCAGCAGCGCCAGCTGCGTGATGCTCTTGATCGCGACCCAGGCGTCCCGCTGCGGGAATTGATCGGCGGCATAATCTTTGAACTGCTGGCCGAATTCACCGGAAAACAGCGCATCCCAGCTGAAAGACGGAAACTGCTGCAAATACCGGTTTTCCGTTTCGGAATATTCCCGTTTGGGGCTGCACAGGTTCCACACCGTCATGCCGCCCAGCACCACGACAAACACGATCGTCAACCATTTTGCACGATTCATGCCGCTCTCCCTCCTGTCTCAGAATCGGAAATACAAAAACGGATTAAACGTGGCATCCACCATAAAGGCCACGCACAATACCAGACCGCCAACGACCGCCACGGTCTCCACCGCGCCGAGAAGGCCCTGCCGGCGCTCGAGCTTTCCCGCCGCGAAAGCCGTCACGCGGCACGGCAGCTGCGTGCTGCCGATCGCCATGATGACAAACAGCACTAGATTCGCCGCGAGCAGATACAGCGATGTCGAATCCCACAAGCCGCCGCCTGCGCCGAATAACGCCCCGATATAACGCAGGCCGGCCGAAAGGCTGTCGAACGCGAAAATCGCCCAGCTGAGCATGACCAGCACCATCGTGTACACATGCCGCAGCACCGCCGGCAGCTTTTCCAACACGCGCAGCAGGAAAAGCTTTTCAAGGATGAGAATTACGCCGAAAAACAGGCCCCACACCACAAAATTCCAGCTCGCGCCGTGCCAGATTCCCGTCAGCAGCCACACCACCAGCAGATTGCGCAGCTGACGCGGCAGGCCGTGCCGGTTGCCGCCCAGCGGGATATAGACATATTCGCGGAACCATGTGCTCAGCGAAATATGCCAGCGGCGCCAGAATTCCGTGATGCTTTTGGCGAGATAGGGGTAATTGAAATTCTCCGGGAAATGAAAACCGAACATCCTCCCCATGCCGATAGCCATGTCGGAATAACCGGAAAAGTCAAAATAGATCTGAAAGGTAAACGCCAGCAGACCGATCCAGGCGGTGAGGGCAGGCATGGACGCGATGTCCATGGCGCTCACCGATTCCCACAGCGCGCCAGCGGTATTGGCCAGCAGCAGTTTTTTCGCGAGGCCGATCACCAGCCGCTTGACGCCGGAGGAAAAGTCGTCGTAATTCTCCCGGCGTTCTTTCAGCTCGCGCTCCACGTCGCGGATCCGCACGATGGGCCCGGCGATCAGCTGCGGGAACAGGGAAACGTAGGTGCCAAAGGAAACGATGCTTTTCTGCACCTGAACGTCGCCGCGGTACAAATCGATCAGATAGCTCATGGCCTGGAAGGTGTAAAACGAGATACCGATGGGCAATTCAATATTCAATAGCGGAATGGAAAGCCCCGTCAGGTGATTGAGGTTCTCCAAAAAGAAATTGGTATACTTGAAAAAGCCCAGCAGCGCCAGATTGAGCACCACAGACAGCACCAGCACCATCTTGGCCCGCCCCTGCGGACGCTGCTTCTCCCGCTCGAGCCACAGTCCCAGCAGATAATCCATCAGGATCGAACCCATCATCAGCAGAACATAAACAGGCTCGCCCCAGGCATAAAACAGCAGGCTGAAAACGAGCAACACCACGTTTTTCAGCCTGCGAGGCACCAAAAAATAAACGATCAGCACCGCCGGAAGAAAATAAAACATGAAGGGCAGTTCGCTGAATACCATTCTCTATCCCCTTTCCCGGCTTTCCCGAAGCATTTCCTGTCAAAGATGGGAACCTCAAACAGGAGATATTGCGCAGCCGGACGGTTCGTCCGGCTGCAAGCAGCAGGCGCCTGCTGCACAGTAATTTTGTTTTTGTCGAGAAACCCGTTCGCTCCCTTGTCGCTTACCAGTCGCCGCCGCCCGCGAGCGGGCAAAGCATAGGTTTTACATCGTGCAGGCGAGATCGGCCGCGTGGCGCCTTCCCCCTGGGCACTGTAAGCCGGACCGGGCGCACGGGAAAGATCACTTACCGAGCAGTTCGTTGATCTTCTGCATAGCGGCGGCTTTATCGTTGGACACGCAAAGCAGGATATACTTCCCCTCTTTGACAAGCGCCGGGTCGTTGAGTTTCGGCATTTCGGCGGGTGCATAGTCCTCGTAATCCAGCCGCTGCTGCTCGAGGCGCTTGTCCACCGCCTCTGCGATACGTCCGGCCGCCGCCTCGTCCACCGCCTCAAACACGGCGATCTCCTCCGCGGTCGCGCCCGTGCTGACATAGACTTTCGCATTCGCGATGTCGGACGCAGACGTGCCGTAAAGCGTGTCGCGCATATCGGCGTCAACCGCCGTCATTTCATCCTCGAACGAAACGGCGCTGAGAATGGCGTCCGCGGCCTGCGCCGCGTCCAGCTGCACCTGCGCTTCCTGGCAGCCCGCCAGCGCCATCACCATTATCGCCAGAGCAGCCAACCCGGCCGCGAGTCTCCGTTTCATCAAAAAACCACCTTTCCATACATTTCATCCGATGCCGAACGCTCACTGTACGGCATGCGTTTTGAGATATTCCACCCACTGCTTGACATAAGCCGGCTTGAGATGCACGCCGTCTGTGGCCGCATCCTCCGGCAGCACGCCGGCGGCATCGCAGACGCCCGCCGCTACGTCGACGTAATACACCTGCTTGCGCTCGCACATGTCGAGCAGCAGCGCATTAAACTCATCGATTCTCTCGTTATTAACATAGCTGCCCTCGTCCGACTTGGTCTGGGTAACCGGCAGAATCGACTGGACATAAACCGCCGCGTCAGGCTGCGCTGCGCGCACCGCATCGATGAGCGCCTCGTAATCCCGGACAAAGGTCTGTGTACTGTTCCACCCCAGCTCATTGAGCCCGAGCATGATATATACTTTGCCAAACGAGCCCTTTTTGACCGCGTCCACCACCGTATACTTCTCTCCATCAATGTCAATGGCCGCTTTGGTGGCCGCCGTCTTGACCGTCAGGCCTTTGGAAGCGTAAAAAGTCGCTGTTCTCAACCCGCCGTAAAGCTCCAGCCCCTGCGTGCGGGAATTCCCGATAAACAGCGCGTCGTCGAAATACTGCGTATCCACAGCGGGAGATTCCTTGACGACCACATCCCCGTCCGGACGCGGTTTGGTCACCGCGCTTCCGGAAGACGTCAACACAGGCGGGCTAGTTTCCGACGATGGGTCGGAACCGCTCCCCGGCAGCTCACTCACGGGCGCATGCATGCTCTCTGTCGGCAGGCGAGAACCGGTTTCGCTCTCCGCAGAGCCCGGCTCGCTGCCCAGCGCCATGCTCCCACTTCCCGGCTCTTGCGGCTCCCATGGCTTCCAGATCACCGCCGCAACACCGCACAGAAACAGCAAAACCACCAGGATAATTCCCACCGCCATCGTACCGCCACGCCGAGGCGCACGGTATCTCGTTCCACGACTTCTTCCCTGCATCGCGTTTCATCCCTTTTCGATGCGGCGCCCGGCCACCGGCGCCGGATACCGCAGTTTTTTTGCCGCGCAGCCGCGCAAAAAAGCTCCCCGCTCCGAGGAAATCTTTTCCCTCGGCAGGCCTCGTCCCCTACGACGCCGCAGGGCGCATCTCTCCGACAAAATCCGGCGTTGGCAAATGGCGCTGACAACCGGTTTCTCAGTTGCCAGCGCCCTATGACGCGCAACGGCAGATCCACTTCTCAAACATCCCGACGCAACGCGCCGGAACGACCATTTCATCTCCCTGTGTTCCAAAGCTGTCTGGAACGCCCTTATTATACCCTAATTATCGACAGGATGCAAGCAAATATAGCATTTTATGATCATTTTTATTTTGCGTCCCCATTCGGCCTGTATCCGGGTGTTTCGCCCCATTTTATGATGCATTGCTTGAACGGCAAGCAGCCGGCGGCTGTCCCTGCCGCAGCCGCCTCCCGACCATGTGAACAATTAGAAAAGCCATAAGGCACGCTTGCTTTTTGCATACCTCCGTGGCGGAATCGTCATATATTTTTCGCGCCAAATTCCCGGCTTCAAACGGTTCCGCTCAGTTGAACCCTTTCCCCCGCGTAATGCGCAGCAGCTTCCACACCGGAAGGTGAATCCATTTCTCACACGCTGTGCGACCTACGCGACAAACGCACGCCTAAAACCGAAAGCACGGGTCTCGGAACAAAGCCGAAACCCGTGCTTTCTCGTTATCCTTGCCTGCTGACAAACGTCATCTGCCGTTCGTCACTTAACCATCTTGGCGACTTCATCCGCGAAGTTATCTTCGCGCTTCTCCAGGCCTTCGCCCTTCTCGTAGCGCACAAACGCCGCGACTTTCAGGCTGCCGCCCAGCTCCTTGCCCGTCTTCTCGAGATACTTCGCAACGCTCATATCCTCATCCAGGATATAGCCCTGCTCGTTGAGGCAGATCTCTTTATAGAATTTCTGGATCCGGCCCGCGACCATCTTCTCCGCGATATTCGCCGGCTTGCCGTCGTTGATCGCCTGTGCCATGAGAATCTCTTTCTCTTTGGCTACGGTCTCTTCCGGCACCTGGGACTTATCCACATACTGGGGATTGTACATCGTGATATGCAGCGCGATGTTCTTCGCCGCCGCCTTGGCAGCTGCGATGTCCACGCCTTCCGCATCCAACTTGACCAGCACACCGATACGGTTGCCCGTATGCGCGTACGCATACACCACGCCTTCCATGCGCACGAAGCGGCGGATCTTGATGTTCTCACCGATGGTGAGGATCTTATCACGCAGCAGCTCCGCCACGGTCATCTCCGTGCCGACCGCCTGCAGCTCGCCCAGCGCTTCGACATCCGCAGGGTTCTTCTCCAGGATGGTGTCGGCCACCGTCTTGACGAACGCCTGGAATTCCGCATTCTTGGCCACGAAATCGGTCTCCGCATTGACTTCCAGGATCACGCCGACGTCGCCCGCCTCGTTGGTCGCGCAGTACACCATACCTTCCGCCGCGATTCTGCCGGCTTTCTTCGCCGCCGCAGCGAGGCCCTTCTCCCGCAGCAGCTCAACGGCCTTATCCATATCACCGTCCGCTTCGGTCAGCGCCTTCTTGCAATCCATCATTCCGCAGCCGGTGCGCTCCCGCAGCGCCTGCACATCTTTCGCTGTAAAAGCCATATTTCTTCCTCCGCTCTTTTCAAAGAATCCAGTGATGTTTTTATTCCGCCTGAGCCTCAGCCGCGGGCTGCGCCTCTTCGGCCGCCTCCTGCGCCATCGACTCACCCTGACGGCCCTCGATGATCGCGTTGGCCATCGTCGCGGCGATCAGCTTGACCGCGCGGATCGCGTCGTCATTGCCCGGGATAACATAATCGATCTCATCCGGGTCGCAGTTGGTGTCGACGATCGCAACGATCGGAATGCCGAGCTTCTTGGCCTCCGCGACCGCGTTGCGCTCCTTGCGGGGATCCACGATGAACAGCACATCCGGAATCTTGTGCATCTCGGTGATGCCGCCCAGGAACTTCTCCAGCTTCTCAATCTCCAGGTTGAGCTTGGCCGCTTCCTTCTTGGGAAGCACGTCAAACGTGCCGTCCTCCGCCATCGCGCGCAGCTGCGCCAGACGGTCGATGCGGCGACGGATGGTGCGGAAGTTGGTCATCATGCCGCCCAGCCATCTCGCATTGACATAATGCGCGCCGGCACGGGTCGCCTCTTCCTTCACCGACTCCTGCGCCTGCTTCTTCGTGCCGACGAAGAGCACGACGCCGCCGTTGGCGGACACGTCGCGAACATAGTTATACGCCTCTTCCAGCTTCTTCACGGTCTTCTGCAGGTCAATGATATAGATGCCGTTGCGCTCCGTGAAAATATAGGGCGCCATTTTGGGGTTCCACCTTCTGGTCTGATGGCCGAAATGCACACCGGCCTCCAGAAGCTGCTTCATAGATACGACTGCCATTTGTGTTTCCTCCTTTGGTTTTTCCTCCGCGCCACGCACTTTGGCCGCGCACCCGAAGGCACCGCGCGCCCAATTGTGACAGCGTGCGAAATGGCATGGTCCGATGAATTTTGACCATGCGGGATTAATCATACCACATTCCCCGCGCAAATGCAAGGTTTTTCTTCCATTTTTCCGCATGCCGCCTCGGGTATTTTCACCGCCGACGCCGAAATAGCCGCCTCGGTGCGGAGGCGGCTACTTTGCCAAATCGCAGCGGGCCTGCGCGGCCCAGCTCAGAACTTTCTGCCGCCGCCTCCATGCCGGCGGCCGCTGCTGGAACGGTGCGTCGTGCTGCGGCCCGCGCGCGAACCGCCGCTGCGGGAACCGCCCGAACGGCCGGAATGCGAGGAACTTTGAATCCGCACGGAATGCAGCTCGCGGCGGATAAACACGTCCTGCGCATCCTGCAGCGCGAGGCTGCCTTTCTGCCGGAACGGGTAACTGTAGCCGCCGCTTTTGCCCTTGTACCGGCGCACGATGGTCCAGCATACCACAAACGCTACCCCGATGGAAAAGACCGCAAAAATGACGATCATTTCCACAGAGAGCGGGCTGCGCTCGCGGACCGTCCCGGAACTCTCGTCATAATGAAAATATTCCTCGTCAAAGCCCGCGGTAAAATACGACTCGGCATCCCGCAGGAAAATCGCGGCGGCTCCATAATATTCCCCGCTCGCCAGCTCCTCCGCCACAGCATCGAGCGTGCGGTCTATCCGGGAATCGGTGAAATACGCAATACTGTCCCCGTACGTCGAAATCCAAACCTCGCGCTCCTGCATGTTAAACAGCAGCAAAGCGCCGGAATCCGCCGCGCCCCGGCCATAGCCGTTGTCGTCAAAATAATCATCGGCATATGCCCGCGACGTCTTTCCCCCGGTATCCTCCGTGGTAACGATAACAAGATCCTGCCCGATCTCCTCCGCCACCTCGGCGCACGCCGCTTCCAGCTGCGCCGTTTCCTCCGCGGAGAACAGCGCCGCCCCGTCCACCACATAGCCCGACTGGGCGGCGGCATGCATCGGAACGCACAGGCACGCCAACAGCGCCACGCTCACCGCAAGAAGCTGCATTGCCCTCTGTTTCATAGGAAATACCCTCCCAGCGTCAGCAGCGCAAACAGCGGCACCGCGATCGCGGCCGCCAGCGCGGCGAGCCGTCCGTAATCAACGGGCAGCTCGCCTGTCACGTTGCCGGTCTGCCCGTTCATGGCATAATAATATTTCTTTCCGTTATGCGCCTGATAGGTCAGCACCCAGACCGGCACCAGAACATAGTGCCAGTGCTCATTTTTGAGCGTGCACTGCGTCCCTTCCGGGATGACGGCGCTGTATCCCTGCGCGGTGTCGCGCAGCAACAGCTCCGCGTATTTCTGCACCTCCGCGTCCACGCCCTGCTGCAGCTCCGCCCGCTCGACGTTCCGTTTCTCCGCCTGGAACCCCGAGAGATACGCCGCGGAAAACGGCTTCGCCGCGGAAAAATCAAAGGGGCGCACACGATCGGCAAACCAGTGATCGGCCTTATTGAGCGCGTTGCGGGTCAGCTCCTCAAAATGCAGCGCGCCGGCGCGGGTCACCTGATAATGCTCGGTCTCGGTATACTGCCGATCGCCGCTGCGCCAGGTGCGCACCTTGGTGGCCCGGGCCGTCATCGCGGCGTCGGCGTCGCAGTTGGTCACCCAATAGGGGCAATAAACGCCCGTGATTTTCTCCACCTGTTTGGCGTTGAAAAAGGCACGCGGGATGAATTTGCGCTTTCTCGCCCAATGCAGAAATTCACGCACCGCCTGCTCCCGGTCGATGGCGAAGGGAATCACCAGGTCCGGCCGGAAATTCCCGTCCAGCCGCCCCGACAGCACTACGGGGTTGTGGCAATAATAGCAATACGTAGCGGCGGTCGTCTCGTCGGTGACGATCTCTGCACCGCAGCTGGGGCAGGTAAACACCGCCTCCGCCGGTTCCTCCTGCGCGGCGTCCGCCGCTTCTCCGGCCGATTGCGCCGCATCCTGCTGCGCCGGACCGTCTTTCTGCTGCACAGTCTGCGCGTCCAGCTCCTGCTTGGTAAAATCCGACAGGCAGTAGCCGCAATGGAATTTCTGCGACGCGGGGTCAAACACCAGTTCGCCGTCGCAGTTGGGGCATTTATAGCTTAATACCTCCATCGGTCCAATCCTCCCGGGCTGTTTCTCTCACGTTCGTCACGCCTTGTCGGCGTCATTGATGGGGTCGCCGCATTCGGGGCAGAATTTCGGCGCGGGCGCGTTGGGATCCGGCTCATACCCGCACTTGTCGCACTTAATGCGGCCGGCGGGCCGGGGTTTTCCGCATTCGGAGCAGAATTTGCCGGTGTTGCCTTCATGCCCGCAGGCGCAAGTCCAGCCGCCCGCCGCTTCAGGGCGGGGCTTGCCGCATTCCGAGCAGAATTTCCCTTCATTGCCCGCGTGACCGCAGGCACAGGTCCAGCCTGTCGCCGGCGCGGGCTGCTGCGCCGCCCGGGCGGCCGCCTGCTGCTGCATCTGCTGCTGATTGGCCTGCGACGCCGCGCCGACGAAACCGCCGCCGGCCTGCATGCCGACCCCCATCCCCATGAAGCCGGCCATGCTGCCGTTGGCGTTGGAGCCGGCCGCCTCCATGCCGCGCGCTACGGCGCCCTGCACATAGCCTTCCCGCACGCTGGGATCGCCGAGCATCGCGCCCTGGTTGCGCATATTGATCAGCTTGGTCGATTCCTCATCATAGGAAATATTCGCGATACCGACCGACTGGATCTCCATGCCGCGCATCTGGCCCCATTCCTCATCGAGCGTGGACGCCATATACTTGCCCAGCTCCCGCCCCTTGGAGGAAACGTAGGAAATGCGCACGCCATCCGCCGACATCTGGTTGATGGAGGACTGCAGCGCCTCGAGGAACTCCGAAAGGTACTGCTCGTTGATGTCCTGGATGTCCACACGGTCCTGATTGCGCGGGACGGCCTCGGAATAAAACTTGATCGGGTCGGTAATCTTGATCGAATAGGTACCGTGGGCACGCAGGAACAGCTCCGCGTTATAGAAATTGTCAAAATAATTGATAGGATTGCGGGTGCCGAATTTGATGCCCTTGATCTCCTGCAGGTTGATATAGAACACCTTCTGCGCGGTGGGCGTCACGCCGCCGAATTTGATGCGCTCAAAGGAGGTCTTGAGCGTGTCGCCGAACTGACCGTTAAACAGCGACGGCAGCGAGGAGTTATCGACCGTATAATAGCCTTCCTCCGCCGTGTAATCGACGATTTTACCGCCGTCGAGCACCATCATGAACTGATTGGGATAAACATGGATGACCGAACCGTTGGAAATGGTGTCCTCCGTGCCTTTGCGGTTCTGATTGCGCTTGTCGTCGCGCCGCACCTTGACGCCGCGCGTGAATACGGTGGTGTCCCCCATATTATCCGGCTCCACCACCTCCAGCCACTGGTCTGCGAAAGCGCCGCCGATGGCGCTGGCAAATGCTTTGATGATGCCCATGTTCTCGTTCCTCCCTGATTGATGAATATAATAACGAAGCCGGATATATGCATCTGGCCGCGTTCCCACAAAAATCCCCGCTGCGCAGCTCCGACGCCGGTCGCCGCGACCGGTTCCCTCTCCGCCGGACGCGCGTCACACTTCTTCCAATCGGTGCAGCGCCCAAGCGCGCAGATTGAGCTCCACCTGGCCCATTCCGCAATATTCGCAGACTTTCTGCCCGAGCTGCGTGACGGGCGCGCCGCAATGCGGGCAGACAAGCCCCACGCTCGCGCCGCTGACGCCGGCTTTCTGCGCATCCTGCACATAAGCAAGCTCGAGGTTGTATTTCGTCTGGCGCGGCCGGTCTTTCTCCCCCGCGACCACGGCGTCCCCGCGCAGCGTATACTGCCGGTGCCCGACGGCGCTTTGCAGCGTAACCGTACAGATGCCCCGCTCCTTGCGATACCGCGTGATCTCCGTCCGGTGAATGCAGATGTCCTCATAGATCTCCCGCAGGCCGCGCTGCCGCAGATCCTCCAGCCGCAGGTGCACCTGCTCTCGCAGGGCCGCATCCGCGTCGGCTAGCATTCCTTCGTCTCCAGCCGAAATCGCCAACAGCGCGGCGCGCAGCGTGTTCTCCGCCTGCTGCCGGAACTGCGGCCAGTCAAACTGCGGAAAATCCCGCACAATCTGCGGCAGATAAATCTCCGTCATGCCCGAAATGGACTTGGGCGCATACGCCAGGCGGTCCGCCTGCTGCGCAAGTCCCTGCCGCAGAGACGAGACGCCGAACGCGGCGCGAGCCAGCCCCCGCAGCCGACGGCGGATCCACCGCGCAAGCGCAAGCACAGCCAGTCCCAACGCCGCGAGCACGACGAGCAACACCAACCAGCCGTATTCTCCCATGCCGCGCCTCCCGCCGCCGCACGCTTCCCGCTCGGAAGCCGGGCGTTTTCACAATTTGGACGCTTTCATTTTACCATATTCTCCATACAAAAGCTACTGGAAATTTGCCGCATTCGCAGGGTGGCAAGAAATTTTTCCATTGTGCATAAGGGATCGCCCCGCCCCGACCGAACCAAAAGCGGACGCCGCCCGCAGGCAACGTCCGCCGTATGTTCACTCCGACGCCGAATCTGGTTTTTGCTCTGTGTCCGCCTCTGCCTCGTCCATCGCGACAGCTGCCTCCGTAGCGGGCAGTTGCGTCCCCTTTTGCAGCAGGTCTCGGATCTCGCGCAGCAGCACGACATCCTCCGGTGTCGCCGCAGCGGCCGGCTCTTGGGGATTCTTTTTCCGGCGGAAGCGATTAATGGCCTTGATGGCCCAAAACACCACCAGCGAGATGAGCAGAAAATTCACGACGCTCTGGATGAAATTCCCATAATAGATCGCCGCTTCTTCCACTCCCTCACTGGCAGGGGTAATCACCAGCTTGAGCCCGGTAAAATCAATACCGCCGAACAGGACGCCGATCACCGGCATCACAACGTCATTGACCAGCGAATTGACAATCGCCGTGAACGCGCTGCCGATGATCACGCCGACAGCCAGATCTACGACGCTGCCCCTGGAAATGAACTCCTTAAATTCGGCAATCCATCCTTTTTTCTTTTCCATGATCCGTCCCCCGATTTTTTGTTTTCATTTTACATCAAAACGTCCGCAAAGGCAAGTGAATCCCTGCGCCGGAAAGGGACAGCAAAGTACCGTCGGCTACAATTTTGCTCCTACGTTTCCAGTCTACCAAACGCAGGCCGCCCGTCCCGGCGACTTTCTCTACCTACCGCCCGCCTCTCGTCTCGCAATTCGCTGCCGGCGTGCTGCATTTCAATCTTTTTGAAAAATATTCTTGACATATGACAAAAATCGGGTATACTATAAATAACATATGTCAAGAATGGAGGGAGAGGTATGCCGCGTCCGCCGAAATGCCGCCGGGTTTGTTCCCGCCCTGCGACGGAAGAGTTTGCTCCCGCGGGGCGGTGCGGCCGCAATGTTCCCTGCGTTGTGCTGGGCATGGATGAATATGAGGCTATACGGCTGATCGATCTGCTGCGCATGACGCAGGCGCAATGCGCCGAGCAAATGGGCATTTCCCGCACGACCGTGACCAATATTTACGACACGGCGCGAGGCAAAATCGCGGATGCGCTCGTGCACGGCAAGCGTATCGTGATCCGCGGCGGTAACGTACACCTGTGCGACGGCGCCGGCTGTCCGCATCCGCACTGCCAGCGCCGCGCTTGCCCCAAGGGCGCGCCGTGGGAAAAGCCCTGATCTTCTCCCCAGTTACTCACATCCGTGTCCCTTCGGCAATGCCTGCACGGCGCTTCCCTCGCCGGCAGATCCCCTCCTGCCTTTCACCAATGGCATATGGCGCAGACACACACTAATTTTTCCTCCGCATGTTTCCTGCGCTTTCCCTTCGGGATTCTTGCTGCAAGGCGTTTCTCGCCTTGTGCGCAAATCATATGATGAAAAGGAGTCTTTCCCATGAAAATTGCAGTCACTTATGAAAACGGACAGGTCTTTCAGCATTTTGGCCATACCGCGCAGTTCAAGCTCTACGAAGTCGCAGACGGTCAAATCTTGCGCGAGGAAATTCTCGACACCAACGGCAGCGGCCACGGCGCACTGGCCGGCTTCCTGCGCGCGCACGACGTGGACGTGCTGCTGTGCGGCGGTATCGGCGGCGGGGCGAAAATGGCGCTCGCAGAGGCCGGTATCCAGCTGTTCGGCGGCGTGCGCGGCGGCGCAGACGATGCGGTGCGCGCGTTTCTCGCCGGCACGCTGCAATTCAACGCCGACGCGCAGTGCAATCATCACGAGCACGCGCAGGAAGCAGGGCACGCCTGCGGCAGCCACGGCTGCGGCGGGCATACGCACACTTGCGGCGGGCATGACGGCCGCCGTCATTAAGCGGCCGGTTCGCCACTCGGGCCACAAAACGCAGTCCTCATGCGGATTATCTTACAACAAGCCCCAACAAGTGCTCTTCACGGTGCGCTTGTTGGGGCTTGTTTGGCTAAGGCTCAGCGGCTTTTTTCTCCTCGGCCGAGGCAAAGCGCAAACGCTGCGCCGGGGCCGCAGCGTTTTCCGAGAGAAAACGCGCAGCCGGCCAAGAGGACGCGGCAGCCGGATGCACCCACAGACGGGGAAAACGCCGTTGTCCGCCCGTCCGGCGTCACCTGAGTTTCCCCTCGTCCACTGAAGAAAACTTTCCTGCCGGAGGAAGCGATCGTGGCCGGCGACTCCCCCGCGCCCGGGCAGAGCGCAAGGTAAACCCGGGGAGCTGCAAAAGTTTTGCGCCTTCGCTTTCTCGTTGGCTTTTTCGCATGCAGCAGCCTCATTCCTTCAACGTCCCAAGCTGGCCTTCTTCCCGTTCAGACCCGCTTTTTATACAGCACAAAAGAATAAACGCACGGCAGCAACGCCAGCAGTAAAATCACGCCTACCTGCACATACCACAACGAGAAAAACGAAACAAGCATCATAATGGCGCCGCCTATCATCCAGACATATCCCGCAAACCGATGCGTCCGGTTCCAGTTTTCCTCGCTGTGCAGCGTCCAGGGCAGCTTGATGCCCACGGTGTAATTCTGCCTGCATTTGGGCAAATAATTGCCGATGACGATAATCATCAGTCCGAGCAGCACGGGCAGCAGGACAGATACCGGCACCTCCACGCCCAAGGCAGCAAGATAGCAAATCGAGCAGGAGAGCAGAGACAACACGGGAATCGCCCAGAACCCCACGCCGCGCAGCACCTTGGACGCGCCCCGTCGTTTCGGATCGCTTCCCAGCACGACATGCACCACCAGATTGAGCCCGCACAGGATCGCCGGCATGGCAAACACGGCAAACGCTTTGGATGCGGTATTATCCACTTCCCCATTCGCATTCCAATGGATCGGTATGTCGGCCGGCAACCGTGCATATAACAGCAGCCCCGCCAGCATCGGCAGCAGACAGACCACGCTGGTAACAAGCAGCCGCCTAATTCCCTTTTTCATCGGACGCGCCTCCTCCCAACTGTTGGATCCATAGCAGAATTTCCTCCAGCACAGACACATTGATTTCGTAATAGATAAAATTTTTATACCGGCTCTCAAAAAGCAACCCGGCCTTTTTGAGCTGGGAAAGATGATAGGACACCGTCGCGGCGCTCATGGAGAAATGTCCCGCGATCTCCCCAGCTGTCATCTTTCCGTTCTTCAGCAGCTCCAGGATCTGCCGGCGCGCCGGATCGGACAGCGCCCTGAACGTCTCTGCGAATCCCATCTCATTCCCCCTTCTATTTCGAAATTCATCAAAATAGATTATAACACCCGGCAGAGAAAAGTCAACGGGTATTTCGAAAAATTTCGAAATACCCGTTGACCGTGCAAATTTGCGGCAAGAAAGCCCGTATCAATATCCCAGAACTTTTTTGCGCTCCTCGTCCGCCCAACGCAGCGCGTCGCGGATGCCATCCTCCACGGACAGCTCCGCCCGCCAGCCGAGCAGCTTCTCCGCCTTGTCGCAGTTGGCGTAAGCGCCCGCGACATCGCCCGGACGCGCGTCCACCTCACCCTTCTTGATCGGCGCGCCGTACACATTCTCAAATGCGCGCACCAGCTCCTTGACCGTCACGCCGTTGCCGGTGCCGAGGTTGATGACGCAATATTTCGACGGCTGCCCATCGAAAATGCTGTCAAACCGCTCCACCGCCAACACATGCGCACGCGCCAGATCCCAGACGTGGATATAGTCGCGGATACCGGAGCCGTCGCGCGTCGGCCAGTCAACACCCGTGATATAGAAAATGGGATCACGGCCCAGCGCGACGTTGACCATCTTGCCCAGCACATGGGAAGGATCGGGATCATAGGCGCCCGTGCGCATTTTGGGATCGGCGCCGATGGGGTTAAAATAGCGCAGCGCAATCCCGCACAGGCTCATCGCGCGGCAATAATCCTCCAGCACCATTTCCATCATATATTTGGTGCGGGCATACGGGCTCGAAGGCTTGAGCGGGCAAACCTCCGTGACCTTGAAATTGTCCACCTTGTCATACACAGACGCGGAGCTGGAGAAAATGACGCGCTTGCAGCCCAGTTCATCGAGCGCTTTGAACAGCTCAATGGATTTGGCCACATTCTCGTGATAATACAGGTAAGGATTCTCCACCGATTCCGGCACCAGGATACGCGCCGCGAAATGAATGCAGCAGGCGATGTCCGGGTGCTCAGCGAAAATCTTATCCAGCAGGGCGCGGTCGGCAATATCGCCTTCATAGAAAATGCGATCCTTGGTGAACTCGCGTTTGCCAGTCACCAAAGAGTCGAGGATCACCGGCGTGTGACCGGCCTCCAGCAAAGCCGAGCAGGTGGTGGAGCCGATATAGCCGGCGCCGCCCGTAACGAGAATTTTCATGAGAAATCAACCTCTTTCTTTTCTGGGCTGTGTACCTTATGGAATCATGCGTTTCCGCCGCCGCGCAAAAATACGGCCAGCCACGCAACCAGGTGCGCTGTCAGGACGCCCCCTGTCGGGGGCTGCCCCGATTGACCAGCGCTCGCAGCGCGCCGCTGATCCCGGCGTTTCTCCCGCGCACGATTCGCCGCTGTTTTTTATTATAATCGAAAACGCCCGGCAAAACAACCCATCGCGCCGAAAATTTCTCTCTCCAGCACAAAGCTCTGACCTGTGCGAAACATCCAACTTCCCGTGAGATCACGCCGTCTCCTGCCAGGGCACGAGATCCTCCGGCGACAGACGGCTGGCATCAAAGCGATAATGGCCGGTAATAGGTCCCCAATCCAGCGCGTCCTCCTCCCGCCGAAGCTGCCCCGCATTGTGCAAAATATAAGGCCGGCCCTGCGCGTTGCGCCGATCGGAAACCATGGCGATATGGTTGTCACCATAAATGACGATGTCTCCCGGCTGCCACTGGTCGATCTGCGTGATGTCGGTCGTCAGCGGCACCGCTTTGCGGGAAAAATAGACCATCAGGTTTTTCACCCGTCGGAAGTCAATGTTGGAATCGGGCTTGCCGGCAACGCGGGGATAGAGCGAAAGGTTCTCCCGTATATCGCGGTCGACCATATCGCGCAGGCTGTAACCCGCGCGGCGAAACGCGCGCCAGATCACATCGGTGCACACGCCGACATCCTCCGGCGGATAGCCACCGGACCAGTAGGCCGGGTCATATCGCGGGCGATTCTCCGCATCCTGACGGGCGCCCAGCAGGAAATCCGCATAGTCATCGACGCCGTCGCCGTCGAAATCGACCGGGCTGCGTACCGTCTCAACGCCGAATTCCTGCGCCGTATGGTATCGTTTTTCCCGCGTGCCGAGCAGTATCGCAGCCGCGAGTCCCACGACGACCAATCCAAGCAGCACAACAAGCGTAATTTTCTTCGCACGCGTCATTGCGACCCCCGCTTTCTGCCTCCCACCGGGGCGGCCGGTTCAGCTGTATATCGTGACGACATGCTCTTTGTCGTAATACTCCCGCATAGAAGCGTTAGCCCACTCCCAGTCAGGATCCTGCGTCAGGTCGCTGTAAAACAAGCAATATGGCCGCACGGAAAACGGCGCGAACTCGATCCATTGCTGTGCCGGATCGCGCAGCATGGCAAGGCGTGCGCACCACTCCGCATGATACTGCTGCGCGTCCCCCTCTCGCAGGGAATAAATCGCGCTGAGGCTGGTAATGCTCTCGCTGGCCCGCTGTTTCCATTCCTTCGATGCATCGAAAAACTGCGGCTGGAATATATGCAGCCCCACCGTGAACAACAGCGCAAGCGTCCACGCCGGCGTCCACCGGCGCATTTTTCGCATAAGGGCGTTTGTGAAGGATGCATCCTTCACACCGCGGCGCTGCAGCGCCGCGGCGACGACCCGGTGCAGCCAGCCGGCATAATAAAACGCGTTGAACGCCACCAGCAGAATATACACATAAAAATAAATGTCAAATCTGCGGCCCGCGCCGGAAGAATTCATGCCATAGACTGTAGGCGCGATCTGCGCGGAAAAGAGCAGGAAGCTCGCGGCCGTGACCAGGCCCGGCCAGCGGAAAGAGAAGCGCAGCGCGCCCGCCGCGCGGTAAAACAAAATCCCCAGCAGCAAGCCGCAAAGCAGGATCAGCGGCGTCGTCCACTGCACCATGAACCGCACGCTAAACCAAATCGAGCGGTAAATTGTGTAAAACACACTGTTTTTGCTGTCGGCATATTCCGCCATGCGTACTTCGTTGCCCGGCGCGAAAAGATTGATGAAAAACGCAACGCCCAGCAGCAACAGCGGCAGCAGCACCATCCAGACGCGCGGATTTTTCTTCACGCCCTGCCAGATCCCGCCTGCCAAAAGCAGCAGAATACACAACAGCCCGGTGATATAGTTGCCGCCGCCGACCACAAACGCCAGCACCGCCGCGAGCGCTGCAAACACACCCTGCCAAACGCGGCGCTCGGCCTTGAGCGCCAGCAGGACGAAGCTGAGCATAAAAAGCGCAAGCGAATGGAAAAACGTATAATAAATTCCGCCGTTCCACCAGTAAAGACCCTGGTTGGGACAAGGCATGAGCTGCACCGACAAAATGCATACCGCGAAAGCCGCCGCCCAGGTGGTATGGGCATCCACCCCCAGCCAGCGCCGCAGCACCGTCCAGCAAAACGTCATCGTCCCACCCAGCAGAAACGCCAGCAACACCGGCGTCGTGATCCAGTATAACGACTCGTCAAAGATGCCGGGCTGCAACGCGAACAGGAACACAGCGGAAAACGATCCCTGCCAGGAACCGTAAGCCGCCTTCACTTCCTCGGCCGCCGCCTGCAGCAGCTCGCCCAGGGACCCTGTGTCCCGCCATGCACGCATGGTGCGCAGGCCAAAAACGAAATCGTCGTTCGCGGGATGATTATAAAACGCGATCCAGATAAGCGGGATCAAAGACAGCAACAGCAGCGCGCCCAGGACAATACACAGGGTTTTGCGCGTGAGAATATGCGTTTCCCGAATCAATGGAATCTCTCCTTCTGTCTGGGCGGTTGGCATACAGCCGCCCGGCAAGTCTGCAAATACATCCGGCTGCGCACCGGGAATCAGTCATAAATGGTCACGATCGATTCCTTTTCGTAATATTCCCGCATAGGGGCATTGGCCCACTCCCAGTCGGGATCCTGCAACAGATCGCTGTAAAACAGGCAATACGGCTTCACGGAAAACGGCGTAAACACGATCTGCTGCTGCGCCGGGTCGCGCAGCATGGCAAGGCGTTCAAGCCACTCGGCGTGATACTGCTGCGCCTCTCCGGTCGCGAGAGAATACACTGCGTTCACACTCGTCATGCTCTGAGAAACCTTTTCCTTCCACAGTTGCTTGTCTTCCAAATACAGCGGCTGGAAAATCTGCACGCCCAGCGCCAGCGCCAGCACAAGCGCAAACACCGGCGTTCCCCGGCGCAGGCGATGCGTCACCGCACGGGTGAGCGCTTGCTCCTCCACGCCGCGCCGGCGCATCGCCACGGCAACCACGCGATGCAGCCAGCCGGCATAATAAAATGCGTTGACCGCAAGCAGCAGGACATATACGTAAAAATAAATGTCATAGCTGCGGCCTGAACCGGAAGAATTCATACCGTACACTGTGGGGGCAAACTGCGCAGCAAAAAGCGAAAAGCTCGCTGCAGTGACAAGCACAGGCCAGGGGAAGGAAAAGCGCACCTTCCCGGCTACAGGATAAAACAGGACTCCCAGCAGCACTACACACACAAGCAGCAGCGGTGTCGTCCATTCGGCAATGTACCGTGCGCCAAGACGCAGGGAGAACGTAATCGTGTAAAGGATTCCACCTTTGCTATCGGCATATTGTGCCATACGCACTTCGTTGCCCGGCGCCGTCATGTTGAGATAAAACGCAACCCCCAGCAGCACCAGCGGCAGCAGCACCATCCAGACGCGCGGATTTTTCTTCACGCCCTGCCAGATTCCGCCTGTCAAAAGCAGCAGCAGGCATAGCAGCCCGGTGATATAGTTGCCGCCCCCGATCGCAAACGCCAGCACCGCCGCGAGCGCTGCAAACGTCCCCTGCCAGACACGGCGTTTGGCTTTGAGCGCCAGCAGGACGAAACTGAGCATAAAAAGCGCAAACGCGTGAAACAACGTATAATACGCCGCGCCGTTCCACCAATAGAGACCCTGGTTGGGACAAGGCATGAGCTGCACCGACAAAATGCACAGGGCGAAAGTCGTCGCCCAGGTGGTATAGGCATCCACGCCCAGCCAGCGCCGCAGCACCATCCAGCAGAGCAGCATCGTCCCCCCCAGCAGAAACGCCAGCAACACCGGCGTGATCAGCCAATAAAGCGATTCATCAAAAACGTTCGGCGGCAGCGCGCAGAGCGTCAACGCCGCGAATGATCCCTGCCAGGAGGTATAAACATCCTGCGCAGTGGAAATCGCCGCCTGTATTGCCGCCCCCAGAGAGCCCGTATCCCGCCACGCACGCATAGCGTCAAGGCTGAAAACAAAGTCGTCATTGGCCGGGTGATTATAAAACGCGATCCAAATGAGCGGAACAAGCGACAGCAGCAACAGTCCGCCGAGGAAAAAGCACAGCGCCTTTCTCGTGAGCAAACGAGCTTTCAGGTTCAACGCAACCTCTCCTTTTATCTGACCCGCAACGAGAAATCGGCTCCCCGCAGTGCGGCCTTGTAAAACATCCAAATTCCTTCATTTTTTCACAGGTAAATTCCGCACGACATAACGCCCGATCCTCGGCAAATCCCGGCCGGTATCGCAGGAGCTGACACCGACCGGTTTTGCTTAACCTGCATATCTCTGCCCTGCCGCAGCGTGGACAACCCTGACAGAAAAATCGAATTATTATAACACGACCGACACAAAAAGTCAAAACGCAGCTGCGGATCAGCGGATGCTTCCATACACGGTATTTTTCATAAGCAACGAAAAAGCAGAGAAACGCCAAGTTTCCTTGACAGAAAGAAACAAAAAATGCTATGATTTCTTCAGGAATCTTTACAGATCTCCAGCAGACAGGATTTCGTTACCGCAGGCGGCGGTCTATGGGAGGGAGTCCATTTCATGCACAGCTGCAAGACAAAATATCCCACACTTATGCTGCACGGCGTAGGCGTGCGAGACGGCGGAACCGGCTGCTGGGGCCGCATCCCGGCGGCGCTGCGGGCGCGCGGCGCGCGCGTGGTGTTCGGCGGGCAGGATGCCTGGGGCACCATCGAAGAGAATGCGCGCGTTTTGCAGAAAATGGTGCTGCGCGTGCTCCGGCGCACCCGCGCCGAACGCGTGAATCTGCTGGCGCACTCCAAAGGCGGCTTAGACGCCCGCTATCTCATCTCCACACTGGGCATGGAGGCGCAGATCGCCAGCCTGACCACCATCTCCACGCCGCATCACGGGAGCAGCGTCGCCGATTGGATTTACAGCGCCTAGCCGGATGCCGGGCGGCGCATAATCGCGCGGGGCGCCGACTGGTTCTATCGCCGGCTGGGCGATCTGACGCCGGATATTCTCGCCGCAGGACGGCAGCTAACCTCCGACTATGTGGCGCAATTTAATCGATCAAATCCCGATCGGCCGCAGGTATTTTACCAAAGCTGCGCGGGCGTGATCTCCTCCCCTGTGCAAGAGCCTCTGCTGACTGTCCCCTTCCTGATTCTGCAGAAAACAGAAGGCGCAAACGACGGGCTGGTTTCCATACGCAGCGCGCGCTGGGGGACGTTTGCGGGCGTCTGGCACGGCATGTCGCATTACGACGAGGTGGACCTGCGCCGGCGCATGCGCGGCCGCTGGAAACGAGCGGGCGGGCCGGATGTGGTCACGCTATATTGCCGCCTGTTGGCGCGGCTGGCTGCGCATGGATGTTGATCTCAGGGGAGCCGGCCGGCGCTGCGCCCCGCAGAAACGCCATGGGCTCGCTCTTCCTCTGAAACCAGCGCAGTGAAATTTGCTCTTATGCCGGTTGCTACACGCTTCACAGTCTGCAAGATGGCGAAGTTTCCGGTTTCTACTAACCCCCGCGACGCTCTTTTCACCGCAGCGGCGGCGGGCCAAGCAAGTTTCCGCCGCGCCAGGCTGCATAAGCGGGCAAACCCGCCGGCGAATCGGCGCCTTGCCCAGCTTCCAGAAAAACCGTTTGCTTTTTGTTCCCTAATCGCGCATGCGATTTCCGTTTTTCTGCCCGCCACTTAAATGCAGCCTGCCATTTTCGTCCCTCTTTTTACCCGGCGAAAACAGCAGCAACAAAAAGCGCGAAAGAGAAAATCTCTTTCGCGCTTTTCTGCATTGGGTTAATCGCACATTCCCGCCAAAGGAGATTTGACCGGCCGGGAATTATCGATGCTCACTGTCAAGCACGTCCCGCTCGCGGAACAGAAGGGATACGCACCAAATACCGGCGATTGCCACAAGCGTGTAAATCACACGGGCGATGATCGCAGCCTGGCCGCCAAACAGCCCCGCGACGATATCATATTGGAAAATCCCGATGCTGCCCCAGTTGAGCGCGCCGATGATGACAAGGATCAGAGCGATTCGATCCAATACCATCCCTATCAACTCCTCAAAAAAGGTTGAAAATAAAGAGCGCGTAAAACGCAAATACTCCAATTTTCATTGATAGTATGGCCGGAACCAAAACAATTATTCGATGGGATTTTCCTCCGCTTTTTTGCGTTCTTTTGTTTTTTTGATGACTTTCAGGCGGGAGAATTCCTCGCGCTCTTTCTCTTCCAGCGCGCCGGTGATGAATTTGACGTTTTGCTCAAAATTGGGGATGATAATATTCTTGAGCGCATTGGAGCGCTTCTGCGTTTTTTTGATGGCGTTGGCCAGCCGGTAAACGCTCGTCTCCACCTGCGCCAGCTGCGCGGTCAGGCGCTTGACCTCCAGGAAAGACAGATACGCCACATCCAGCTGGGAGTTAGAAGCCGAAAGGCTGTAATACGGCGCAGGCTCGGTTTCTTCCAGCGATACCATCGGGATTTCAACGCCCATGACGCTGCGATATTCCACCTTGAGCGATTCCTCCACCGGGAACGCTGCGGCCCGCTGCAGCACGCCCATCGTAATGTTGGCATTCTGCAGCGCACGGTACGCGGTGGCGAACGTTTTGTCAATTTTTTCCTGAATCTCCGTCGCGGAAGAAATGAGATCCATCATTTCCCGCACGAGGATATTGCGCTTTCGGTCGAGCAGATCATACCCCGACTTTGCCAGCGTGAGCGATTTTTTAAGATTGATGAGATTGCCTTTTGTGGGAAACACCTGATCGGCCATTGCGTTTCACCCTCTTTCCGGAATGTTGCCGTCCAGCGCGTTACGCCTGCGCGGCGGACGCGGGATGGTAATACTTCTGCAGCGTCTCGCTGTCGACACGGTCCAGCTCCGTCGCGGGCAGGATGGACAGCAGATTCCATCCCAGCTCCAGCGTCTGCTCCATCGTGCGGTTCTCATGCGGGTCCTGCTGCAGGAATTCCTGCTCGAAGCGTTTGCCGAACTGCATATAGAGCTTATCAACATCGGACAGCTCGTCTTCGCCGATGACCGAAGCCAACGCACGCGCATCCTGCACCTTGGCATAGGAAGCGAACAGCTGATTGGAAAGCGCGGGATGATCCGCGCGCGTGAAGCCTTCGCCGATGCCGTCCTTCATCAGGCGCGACAGCGACGGCAGCGTCGACACCGGCGGATAAACGCCCGCGGCGTGCAGCGCACGGTCCAGCACGATCTGGCCCTCCGTGATATAGCCCGTCAGGTCAGGGATGGGGTGCGTGATATCGTCGTTGGGCATGGTGAGGATGGGGATCTGCGTGACGGAGCCTTCCCGTCCCTCGATCATGCCGGCGCGCTCATACAGCGACGCCAGATCGGAATACAAATAGCCGGGGTAACCTTTCCGGCCGGGGATCTCGTTTTTGGACGAGGACAGCTCGCGCAGCGCCTCACAATAGGACGTAATATCCGTCATGACGACCAACACATGCATGTTCTTCTCAAACGCCAGGTACTCTGCGGCGGTCAGCGCACAGCGCGGCGTGAGAATACGCTCGATGATGGGATCGTTGGACAGGTTGAGGAACATAACCACGCGCGAAAGCGTGCCACTCTCCTCAAACTGGCGGCGGAAATAATCGGCGACGTCATTTTTGACGCCCATCGCCGCGAACACGATGCCGAACTGCTTGCCCTCATCGCCCGCGATACGAGCCTGGCGCACAATCTGCACGGCCAGCTCGTTATGCGGCATGCCGCTGCCGGAAAAGATCGGCAGCTTCTGCCCGCGGATGAGCGTGGCCAGCGCGTCAATGGAGGAAATACCCGTGTGGATATAGTTGCGCGGATAAACGCGGGAAACCGGATTGATGGGCAGGCCATTGATGTCCTGGCGCTTCTCAGGGAAAATCTCCCCCAGCCCGTCGATCGGGCGGCCGGCGCCGTTGAAAATCCGGCCCATCAGCTCGCCGGACAGCGGCAGCTCCATCGGATGGCCCGTGAAGCGAATGCGCGTATTCTTGAGCGAGAGGCCATTGGTACCTTCAAACACCTGGATGACCGCGCGGTCTCCCTCGAGCGTGACCACCCGGCCGGTGCGTGTCTCTCCCCCGTCCGTTTCAATAGAAACCACTTCGTCATAAGACGCGCCCTCGACGCCCTCAATGGCTACCAGGGGACCGTTGATTTCCTGCAGGCCGATATATTTCAGACTCAAAAGTCAGCCCTCCAATCTGTTGATTTGCCGGCTCGCCTCACATCTGCGAGAAAGATTGCTCAATCTCGCGCAGCTTGCCCTCGAGCGTCTTGAGCATGGTGTCAAACTGCTCCAGATGGTCGTTGGGGATATCGTATTTCATGCGGCCGAGCGTGTCGAACGCGCCCGCCTCCGCGATGCGCGAAACCGGTACGCCGCGCTCGACGAGCTTTTTCGCCGCGCGGTAAACCCGCACAATGGCCTCCATCATGCGCATCTGCTTTTCCAGCGGGACATACGTGTCCACCGCGTGATAGGCATTCTGCTGCAGGAAACCGACACGGATAACGCGCGCAATCTCGATGACGAGCTTCTGATCATCAGGCAGCACGTCGGCGCCGATGAGCTTGACGATCTCCATCAGGCGGCTCTCCTCGCTGAGCAGGCGCAGCAGCTCGCCACGGTAATCAAAGAACGCTTCCCCCAGCCGCGCGTGGTACCAGTTGGCAAGATCCGAAGTGTATTCGCTGTAGCTCGACAACCAGTTGATGGCGGGATAATGCCGGGCGTAAGCCAGAGATTTGTCCAGCGCCCAGAAGCAGCGGACAAACCGCTTGGTGTTCTGCGTGACCGGCTCGGAAAAGTCGCTGCCCTGCGGCGACACGGCGCCGATAATGGAAACGGAGCCTTCCGCGCCGCCGAGCGTCTCCATATAACCCGCGCGCTCGTAAAATTCCGACAGACGCGATGGCAGATAGGCCGGAAAGCCTTCCTCCGCCGGCATTTCCTCCAGGCGGCCGGAAATCTCGCGCAGCGCCTCGGCCCAGCGGGAGGTAGAGTCGGCCATGAGCGCCACATGATAGCCCATGTCACGGTAATATTCGGCCAACGTGATACCGGTATAAATGGACGCTTCACGCGCCGCCACCGGCATGTTGGAGGTGTTGGCGATCATGATGGTGCGATCGGTCAGCGGGCGGCCCGTCTTGGGGTCGATCAGCTCAGAAAACTCCTGCAGCACCTGCGTCATCTCATTGCCGCGCTCGCCGCAGCCGATATAAACGATCAAATCGGCGTCGCACCATTTGGCCAGCTGATGCTGCGTCATGGTCTTGCCGGTGCCGAAGCCTCCCGGGATGGCGGCCGCGCCGCCTTTCGCGATGGGGAAAAGCGAATCGATCACCCGCTGGCCCGTGAGCAGCGGCGTCTCGATCGGGTGGCGCGCCTTGACCGGACGCGGAGTGCGGATCGGCCAGCGCTGGCAGAGCGTCAGCGGAACCTGCTCGCCGGCCGGCGTCTTGAGCGTGAGGATCGTGTCATGCACTGTATAGGCCCCGTCGGGTGAGACGGAAACCACTTCACCTGTGAGATCCGGCGGCACAAGGCACTTATGCGTGATGCTGCTCGTCTCCGGGCAGGTGGCGTAAATCTGCCCGCCCGCGAGCGTATCCCCCACTTTCGCCGTGACGGTCACGTCCCAGCGGCGTGCGGGATCCAGCGCCGGAATATCCACGCCGCGTGCGATGAAGGAGCCAGACTGCTCCGCAATCTGTCGCAGCGGGCGCTCGATGCCATCGAAAATATTCGCGACGATCCCCGGTCCCAGCGTGACGCAGATCGGGCTGCCGGTTCCTTCGACGGGGTCGCCCGGCTTGAGGCCGGTTGTCTCTTCATACACCTGCACCGTGGTGACGGGACCGCTGATGGAGATGACTTCGCCAATCAGCTTTTCACGCCCGACCAGGACCATCTCCTGCATGGAAAACGGCGTGTCCCCCTTGACGGTGACGACCGGGCCACGGATTCCATAAATATAAGACACAACACACACCTCGTTTTTCAATCTCTGTTCCGCGCTGCGGAGAAGCGCCGGTTGACCGCAGGACAGGCGCGCGCCCACCGGAAAGGAGCTCATCTCCGCGCGACAAACCGCTCCCCGTGCAGGATCACTGCGCGGCGTCTACGGTGAAATGGGAATGCTCTGTAAACCACGCGCGCTGCTGCGCGAGACGCTCATCCAGCGTTTCATCCAGCAGCAGACCGCCGTCGCGCAGCCGAAAACCGCCCAGTTGGATCGTGTTATCCGCCTCGACCGCCGCCGTGGCTTGCAATGCCTCCAGCGCCTGCCGCACCCGCGCGGTATCCTCTGCCCGCGCCAGCACCACAGCGCCTTTCTGCAGCCGGTCGAGATGCTTCCGCAACGATCGCTGCAAAAACGCCGTGTACTCCTCCGAGGCGACAAACGCCTCGATTCTCTCCTGCACATGGTCAAACAGCTGCTGCGTCAGTCGGTCTCGCAGTCCAATCACTTCGCGTTTGGCCGCGAGATCGGCGAAAGAAATTTCCCGACTGCTCGCCATGGCGTCCGCTTCGATCTCCTTGCGGATGGCCTCGTGGATCTCTCCAAGCGCAGCCGTCTCTGCTGCTGCGAACTGCGTTTTTGCTGTTTCGTCCGCTTCTTTGGTAAGCGCATCGCACCATTCGTTGACCTCGTCGAGGATCACCTTGGAGAATTGCGCCAGTTTTTGCTCTGTATCCATACCAGATGCCCCTTCCTTTCCGTGAGGTCAGCCGCGCGGCCGGCGTCAGATTTTCACGCCGATCGCGTCGCGGACATAGCGCGTAATCGAATCTTTCGCCCGGCCGGATCCATGCCGATCCGGGATCTCCGCGATGAGCGGACGGCGATATTTCAGCTTCATGTCGTAGACCAGCTGCGGGCAAAGCGCGATGAGCTTCTCCGTGATGAGCACAATGCCGATGTCGCGGTTTTCCACCGCGGCGCGCAGCGCCGTCTCCACCTCTTCCGGCGTATGAGCGACGCAGCCCTCGATGCCGGACAGCCGCATGCCGATCTGCGTATCGATATTATCGCTGATAAGATAGAATTTCATAGTTGCTCCCCGTGCCTTTCCGCCTGGAATGCCGCCTGTCACCTGTCGCATGGGACTATGCAGCGGCTTCTCCGGTGATGCGTCTGCGCGTCACCCAATTTTGCCGAGGATGATGAAGCCGAGGATCAGGCCGTACAGCGCGACGCCTTCGCCCATAGCCACGAAGATCAGCGCCTTCGCCAGCATCTTCGGCTCTTCGCTCGTCGCGCCAATGGCAGCGGAGGAACCGGCGGAAACTGCGATACCGGCGCCCAGCGCAGACGCGCCTGTCGCCAACGCAGCGGCAAGATAGCCCAGGCCGGCTGCGAGGGAGTCGGGATCGGTCATGCCGTCGTCCTCCTGCGTTTCGGTCTGGCTAGCTTCCGGCGCGGTCGCATCCTCTGCGAACGCCATACCCGCCGCGGGCAGCGCAAGCGCAGAAACCACAATCAGGCCGAAGCAGACAAGATTGACCGCCAGCGCCCGCCGCGTGCGGCGCAGCGTGAGCCGGTTACCGGTCTTGAGAACATAGGCCACGGAACCGGCGATCAGCGCGATCAGGGCAACCAGAATGATGGTGGAAACGTTCATGATGTAATCCTCCCAAAATTGATTTTAAGATTTATTCCCAAGCCCGGCCGAATCCAGGCATGCAGGTTGATATTCCTTGCCTTCCCCGGCATAAAACCGGCTGAACACTTCGTAGAACTGCAACCGGAGCACCTGGATCGCGACGATCAAGCCCTCCATCCCGATGACGAACAAGTTGCCGATCACCAGCACCACGGGGTTATTGGAGCCGTTGGCGCCCTCCGCCAGCAGAAACACCACCGACATCATGAACGCATGGCTCATCGTGAAGGCGCCGACGCGCAGAAACGACAGCGTATTGGTGATGAAGCTGAGCACAATCTCAAACAGCTCGAAGAAATTCTGCACA
The DNA here is from genome assembly GCA_904420005.1 of Candidatus Tabaqchalia intestinavium. Classification (GTDB taxonomy): domain Bacteria; phylum Bacillota; class Clostridia; order Oscillospirales; family CAJFTT01; genus Tabaqchalia; species Tabaqchalia intestinavium. Next base: position 31,047 of record CAJFTT010000043.1, read on the forward strand.
ATGAATTCGACGATCCCCTGCTTTTCATGGCTGGGCTTGCGCGCGACCAGACGGGAGAGCGGCTCCCGCAGAAAAATCAGCAGCAGCGGCACACCGATGAGCAGGATAATATAAACCGGCGACAGCAGATTCTTGTCAAACAGGAACAGGAACACCACGGCAAGCATCGCGGACAGATAGAAGATCAAGCCAGCCAGTCCGTTCTGGCTGAAGAATGCTTTGCCGAAATCGCGCTGCTTGATGCCGTTGATGATGTTCGCGATGATGCCGACCGCGATGAGAATCACGCCGACCGCCACAGCGGAATAAAGGATCGTGTTGGTGTTGGAGGCCGCCGTAACCTCAAACGGCTTGCCCGGCAATCCGAACACTGTCTGGTAGAACCCGTCGAGCATCTCCTCATTGCCGAACACCGAGCCGAACAGCACGCCGAACACCATCGACGAGCAGCCGACCACCATAAGGATTTTACCCAGCCCCATTTTCAGGAATTTCGCCATCAAAAAGCCCGCCAGCACCAGCACCGCACCATGCCCAAGGTCGCCGAACATCACGCCGAACAGCAGCGTATAGGTCAACGCGACCAACGGAGTGGGATCCAGCTCGTTATACGATGGCGTGCCATACATTTTGACAAACATCTCAAATGGACGCACGAGGAAATTGTTGCGTAGCTTGGTGGGCGGCGTGAGCGTCTCGGCATATCCGCCCTCGCACAGCTCACCCGTCACATCCGCCATCGGCTCGAGGGCCTGCAGAAACGCTTTCTCATCCCGCACGCCGATCCAACCGATCAGGTGAAATTCTCCCTCTTTTTTCGCGGCGAAATGACGCAGTTCATAAAACTCCCGCAGATACTTGATCCGGCAGAACAAGCCGCGCAACGTTTCGTCATGCGCTTTGAGAAAATCGCCCAGCGCATCTTCCTTCTGTTGGATGGCAGCGAGCGTTTCTTTCTGCGCCGTCTCGAACGCGGCATAAGCCTCACGGGGCGTACCGTGCGCTGCGTCTGGAACGTAGAAGCGCTCGTAATACAGAGAAGAAAAGATCTCATCCACACTCGCGGCGAAAGAAACGGGTGTGAAGTACACACCCCAAACATAATCCTTCTCAATACTCGACGGCAGAAATAGCAGATACGGATTATCATCATACAACCGCAACTTGTCGTAATTCTCCCGCGGCAGACGCCCGAACCGGATCTTGATATGTTTCATGGCGAAAATATCGTCCAGCTTCACGTCCAGATTCTGGATATGCGACAAATGCACCAGTCCCTGGGCAATTTCGGATTTTTTCGTCTGCAATGCCGCCAGCTCGTCGCTGAGAGATTTGTGCTCCGCCTCCAGCGCTTGCAACGTGGAAAGCAGCTGCCCATCCTCGGGCATCTGCGCCGGCGGCGTTTCCTTCTGCTTGACGCCCGCGGCGTTGCACAGCTCCACAACGCGTGTCAGCGGCGCTTCCCAAGGATTGACATCATCCACGGGATGGTATCCCTCCGTCGTGCGCAGCACGCTGGTCGCCGGCTCGAGCTGAAAGCATCCGGTACTGCAGCAGGCGCGCAACGCATCGTCAAACTGTGCGATAGCGCCGGAAACATGGTACAGCTTCATCCGTTCAATAGCCATCGAAAATCACCTCCTGCAATGGAAATCAGTACGCCTGATCCGGCGCGGAAACGCCGACCAGCAACCGGGAAATCTCCGCACCCGGCAGGCTGTAGCGCACGCCTTCAATCAGGCTGACAAGATTATCCAGCTCGATCTGCCGCAGCTCGAGATACGCCGTCACCGCAGCAGCTGGAGAAGAAGCAGAGCGCAAAATGAAGCGGAACATCTCATATTTCAGCTCCATGCCATACTCTTCCCAGTAAGCAAAATTGAAGCGGCGGAACACGCTGGCATACGGCGTGCTGGTCATCAACGTCATGGAATCATCCACCGGCGCTGTGAGCAGGTTGGAAATCGTCGCCGGCCGCAGCTTGTAACCATAGGGAATAACGATCGCACGCAACCGGTCGCCCGAAATTCCGAAGTTCCTGCGCATACGCAGGATATTGCGAAGATTATACAGATCCGCCTGGATTCCAAAGCAACGGCGCAGCGAATCGCGCTGGCTCCCTCGGAATTCGCGGTCCACCGCGCGGAAAATACGGGAAAAATAGAACGTCCACAGGCGCGCTTCCAGCTTGAGCAAATCGGTTTTCCCGTCCGGGCCTGGCCGGACACGCCGCAGCAGCTCCTCGTAAGGCGTCCCGTGCAGCACGGCAAGCAGCTGATCGAAGCTCTTGCAGTTCGGGATCTTATACAGGTCAAAGCTCACATACTCCGCCAAATACGGCGGCAGGGAAAAAATATAATCGGAAGGAAGGTTGGCATTGAGCAAGCTGACCGCGAGCAGAATCTGCTCAACCTCCTCCTGCTGCAAAAGGAAGCGGAAAAACGTGTCGTGCTTGTCCGGGATATAATGAAACAACCGCAGATATTCTGCAAACGCCTGCCCACGCAGCAGGTTCTCCAACTGGCCGCGATGGATGCTGTGCTCATCGATGCCGGCCAAGGCAGGGGCATAGGCGGTGTGATTTTTGAGATAGGACGCAATCTCCGGCACGCTGCGCCGATTGAGGAGGTTATGGTAATCCTCGCCGCGCAGGCGCTGGCCATAAAGCACGCGGATCTTCGCCGCAAGCGCCGTCCAGCAAGCGTCTTCACTGCGCATGGCTCTCTCCCCTTTCCTGCTTGATCGGCCTGTTCAGCGGTCCTCTTCCAGAATGCGATGACAGATCTCGTCTGTCCAGCGGGCATTCTCTTGATCGTAAAGGCGCTGCAACGCTGCGAGCTGCTCGGCTTTCTCCCGCTCAATCTGTTCAAGCGCCGCTTTGGCCGCTCCGCTGCGCTGCGCTTTGATCTGTTCCAGCTTTTCTTTTGCGCGCTGCCGATACTGCTCACGCACCGCGGTGACGCGCGGCTCTACCTGCGCCAGTGTTTGGGCCTTGTTCTGCAGGGCAGCCTGCTTTTTCTCCTGCGCCTGCCGGTCGATCTCCACGATCCGTTCCAGGATATTCTGCATTGCCGCTCCCTCCTAAAAATCCATTCTCCACCCCACCCAGGCATTCGGCTCTCAGGCAGAAAACGAAGGAATTGCTTTTGGAATCTCCAATTCGCGCTCATTATATACCTATTTATAGGAGAATGCAAGTCTTAAACAGAAAAATTGCAAGGCGCGGTGAAAACAGCTGCAAAAAATCCCGCCGCTGTTGAAAATCTCCGTGCAGGCTTTCACAATACGGTTCTTTCGCAGCCGGCATCGCCTGTAGGATTGTCAAACATCTTGTACAGTCAGGGAAAGGAAGAAAGCAGCGAGTTTTTCTTTCGGAGAGAGCCAGCCAAGGGGACGCATAGGTAAGTCGTTGGAGC